>NZ_CP011266.1:300000-540000 GCF_001477655.1 Methanobrevibacter millerae
GGGCGCAGTCAGTGCAGCTGATGATGTCAATGAAACTTTAAGCATTGATGGGACTTCTCAAAATAGTGAAGTATTGACTGCTTCACAATATACTGTCACTTCTGATACTTATAGCCAATATTTCTCAACTTCTGGTGAAATGGCAAGTGCTATTAATTCAGGAGATACTGTAGTCTTAAACGGTGATTTCTCACAAAAGGATTTCACCATCAACAAGCAAATTATTCTTAAAGGTTCCGGCGGAACAATATCTAACGGTATCATTAAGCTTACCAGCGGAGCTTCCGGAACTGAAATCAGCGGTTTAACTATTAGAAATAATGAAAACTATCATTCTGGAATTTTCATTGATGGAGCTAAAAACTGTTATATTCATGACAATGACATCAAAAATACCGGTATGTCATCTTATCCTATTGTTTTAAATGAAAATTCTGATTTCAACAGGATAGTCAAAAATACTCTTGAAGCTTACGGCCAAACCTATGGTCACGGTTCAAGGTCAACATCAATTATCCTTCTTGGAAGTGCGGATAATAACTACATAGCTGAAAATAACATTCGCGTTGCAGATGCAAATGCAATCTATTTGTCCAGCTATGGCGGAGGTACTTTCAAGGGTGGAGAGTCATTCAACAATGTAATTTATAAAAATGTCATTACCTACACTGTTAACACTACCTCATGGGCTTATGCTATCCAGTTGATGGGTGGAAACAATACTGTAGATTCAAATATAATCAATGGTGCATACAGAGGAGTTTCCTCTTCAAATCAGCCATTGAATAAGGTAATTAACAATATTATTTATGTTGCAGGTACTGATTTCAGTTCCCATGCTGCAACAGGTGGAGATTATGCTATTGCACTTGCAGCAAATGCAACAGTAAGAAATAATACTGTAACTGGTAATTTTGTTGGTGCAGCTATTTCTGCAGGTGACAATTCAGTCATTGAAGATAATTATGTCAATGCAACCAAGGGATACGGTATAGAAGCAAGCGGTGACGACACCAAAATCATTGGAAATGAAATTTACACCACTTCAGGTGCTGCTGTTCACCAGCAAGGTAATCAGGAAGGCATTGTGGTTGACAGAAATGTTATAGTTTCTGACACAGGTATCGGTGTTTTGCTTTCAAAATCATCCAAAACCAAGTATCCTTCAAGAATTACCGTTACCAATAACCAGATTACAACTTCAAACAAGTATATGATTAATGCCGCCGATGCGGATAAGGATTCATGGGTTATTAAAAACAACACTGGTAGTGGTACAATATTGACTCCTTCAGGTGAGGTAGACCCTTCAGTTCCCGACTTTAACTTTAACGGAACAACCCATATAATTACTCCTGCAAATTATCACAATTTCATTGATGAAAACGGAAACCTGAAAAATGACTTCGTACAGGACGGAGATACTCTATACTTCGATGGAGTATTTGACAATAAACAGATTCTTGTTACAAGCAGTGTTAAAATAACAGGTAACAGCCCTAAATTTACCAATTCCACTTTCATTGTAACAACAGATTCTGTATGGATTGAAAACTTGACAATAATCAATAAAAATGCTGAAAGGCATAATGCATGGGGTATTTTTGTAGCGGATGCTCAAATCGTAAAGATTGTAAACAACAACATTACAGTTTATGACCCTGCATCAGCTTATGCAGTCTATATCTATCAATCATCAAAGGTTTATGTTGAAGATAATGAACTGTTCTCCGGCGGAAACTCCCTGACATATCCTTTGCTTGGTTACGGTGCTGAAGAATGTGAATTTACAAATAATGTTGTCAACTGTCTCGGTACCGGTGAGATACATGTATTTGAAGACGGCGCTGATATAAATGCAAACACTTCTGAAGTCTGCATCGGCCAATGCCTTGGAGATGTATTGAAAGAGCACTGTCTTGACGGAACTAATATAGTTCCTGAAATCTACAGGACATACGGTATTTTAATGATCAAATCATCCAACAACACATTAACAGGAAATGATGTAAAAGTCCGTTCATTAATTAATCAGACATTGCCGTCCAATTCAACCAATTCACTTGTGGGTATTGACTTCTACTATGACTGTGACAACAACATGATTTCAAACAATAAAATTGATGTTGAAGGTATGGATAATTACCTGTATGGTGCTGGAGCTATTGCACATTCAACCGGTCAGTTCTCATCAACAACAGCTAAAAACAACACTTTTGTGGATAATGAAATCACTGTAAAAGGACCTAATGTCGCTGAAGGATTAATATTCGGTGATGGCTGCGACGATACAAAAATCCTAAACAATGATTTGATATTGGAATGTGACCGTATGGTTTACGGTATTAATTTGGAGATATCTGACAAGTCAACAATCAAAGGAAATAACATTAAAATCAGTTCCGATGTTGCATATGGTATTGAAGCATTTGAATCAGATGGAAATGTCATTGAAAACAACACTATTGTTGGAGAAGGTAAAGTTATCTCCGGAATTGCAGGTGTTAAAACTAACAATAACATAATTCAAAACAATACCATCACATCTAAAGGCAGTGGTGATAAACTAGACTTTGCTGTTCGCGATTCTGTAAATGCTCCAAACTCTGGTGTGTTCCTTACCGGTGTATCAAAAGGCAATTTAATTGATTCAAACATTATTGAAACTGAAAATGGGTATCCTGTGGATCTGGATACTGCTGCAACCGGAAACACTGTAACATACAATTATCTTAAAGGAAAAGAAGGTTCCGGTGACGATGGAGTAAACAATTCAGCATCCAACACAGTACATGATAACTACGCATCAACATTTGATAATTTGAAAATGGATAACGTTACTGTTGAATACAATACCAAATTCACAGTTACTGTTGAAACTGAAAAAGAGGCTAACGGCGCTAATGTACAGTTCATGTTGGGAAATCTCATTTTAGGCAATGCAACTGTAAGCAATCAAAAGGCCAGCCTGACTTATGATTTAAATAAGAATTTAAATGTTGGAAAATATAATGTTACGGCGGTTTTAACAAAATCCGGATTTAAATCCGGCGAGATTACTTCTGTTTTAGAAATTACTAAAGCTAACATAACTGTAACTGTTGATGATGTATCCGCTAAACAGGGAGGCAGCGTTCCTATAGTTGCCCATGTTGTCGATTCAAATAAAAATCCTGTCTCAGGAATTGTAGTCAGATTCCAGAGAAATACTAATTATATCGGAACTGCAACTTCTGATGAAAACGGTGTTGCATCATTCAATACTAAAATACCCGCATTGTCTGACGGAACATATAATCTAATTGCAACAACAACAGAATCAGATAATTATGCACAAAGCATTGGGCAAGGCAAACTGACTGTAAGCGACACTTCAAAGACATATACAAAAATCACTGCAGGTAATGTAACGATGTATTGTAAAGACGGAACCAGGCTTGCTGCAACCATAACTGATTTGGATGGAAAAGCATTGTCAGGATTGAAGGTTAATGTAACTATTAACAATGTTCAATATACCAGAACAAGTAATGATAACGGCCAGTTCTCAATAGCTTTAGGATTGCCTTCAGGTGTGTATAACGCATCATTTGACTTCAAAGGAGATGCTAAATACAGGGCTTCAAGTGCAACTTCCACAGTCACAATCAATCCTACATTGTCAGGTACTGATGTCGTGATGATGTATAAGAATGGAACAAGGTATTATGTTTCCGTTAAAAAGGACAATAAGCCTGTAGCAGACGTTAAGATTAAGTTAAACATCAATGGTGTAATGTATTACCGTACAACCAGTGCTGTTGGAACTGCAAGCATTGCTATTAATCTTATTCCGAACACTTATATTGTAACTGCTGAAAGGGAAGACACTGGTGAAAAAGTAAGCAATACCCTTTTAATCAAGCCATTGCTTGTTGAAAATAAGGACTTGACTATATACTACAGAAACGGTACCGGATACACGGTTAAAGTAATAAAACAGGACGGCAGTGTTGCAGGTGCAGGTGAAGTTGTTAAATTCAACATCAACGGAGTATTTTATGAACGTAAAACAAATGATCAGGGAATCGCTAAGTTAAATCTTAATTTAGGTCCTAGTGATTACATCATTACTGCTGAATATAATGACTTCAAAGTTTCAAATAAAATTAAGATACTTCCTGTGCTTTCAGCATCTGATCTGACTAAAAAATATGGTACCAGCACTCCATTCACTGTAAAAATAGTGGATGGTCAAGGAAAACCTCTGGCTAATGCAACTATTGGATTTAACATTAATGGAGTATTCTATAATCGTATAAGTGATTCAACAGGTACTGCTAAGTTAAACATCAACCTGATTGCTGGAGAATATATAATCACATCATCTTATAATGGTGCAAACATAGCAAACAAAGTAACCATCACTGCATGAGGTTAATTATTCTAACCTCTTTTCTTATTTTTTTTAAAAGAACATAAAATTAGATTGTTTTTGCAAAAAATTATTTAAATTATTTTTGGTGTGGTTTTATAAATGTAGGTTATGTTTCGAGTAGTCGAAACATATCCTAAAATGATTTTTTTATTTGTAACACGGGAGATGTTACAGTTTAATATTTTGTTAAAATTAGTATTTAAGTGTTTCTTAATTTAAGAATGCCTAAATTTTAAAATTAGTCGTTGAAAATTGATATTTTTTATTTTTAAATTAAATGGTTAGGTTTTTATATAAAATACATGTTTTAATCATAAATGAAAAAAACATGTATCCGATAAATGATTTTTTAAATAGCAACACGGGAGGTGTTACCATTTAATATTATATGATTATATACTATTTAAACATTTCCATATAATTTTAAAATTTTATTATATGCAAAGTTGATTTGACTTTGTAAAAATCTTATTTTTTATATTAATGTTTAATATTTTTAATATTTTATTAAATAATTGTATATTTTATTTTTTTAGTGGTATTCTTTTTATCAATTACTTTCTCATTGTTTTTAAAAAGTATTGGATTTTGTACAGAAAATATCTCTTAGAAATGATTAATTTTTAAATTATGGATTATCTTTATTTAATTCTTTTTTATTTGGGATTTTAGGTATTAATTTTTAATTTTTTTATAAATTTAATTATTCATTGATTTATTTTTTTAATTTATTTTTTTTAAAATAAATTTTGTTTAGATATTTTGTTCATTAATAAATTAACAATATTTATTTATGAATATTAATAAATAGTTTAATGATTAAGTTTTTCTCTTTGGATTTAATCTATAAATTTAAAGGAGGTGAAACTATATGAAAAAAAGAATGCTTTTAATTATTTCGATAATAATTATTTGTTTCTTCTCAATATCATGTGTTAATGCTGAAAGCAATCTAACTAATGATATTTTGGGTGATGATTTGAGTTATAAATCATTCACGGATTTACAGTCGTTAATACAAGATTCTTCTGGTGTTGTAGAACTAACTGATAATTATAAATATAATTCAACTATTGATACTTCTGATTTTTCAAATGGAATATTTATTCCTAATCCTGTTACCATCAACGGAAACGGCCATTCTATCGATGCTTTAAATAAAGCTAAAATCTTTACCATTACTGGATCTAATGTACTTTTAAACAACATAACTTTTAAAAATGCTTATGGTGATCTTTTCGGTGGAGCTATATCCTGGTCAGGTACTGGAGGTAGTCTTTTAAACTGTCAATTCGACTCATGTAAAGCGAAAATAGATGGTGGTGCTATCTATTGGTCAGGAACTTACGCCAAAATCGATAATTCAAATTTCACTTCATGCAGTGCATTTGAAGCCGGAGGTTCAAGTGGTGGTGCTGTCATGATAGCTGGAAAATTTTCAAATATCCAAAATTCAATTTTTGATTCGAATATTGGTCAAAATGGTGGTGGATTAGCTATTAGCGGAGATATGCCTTATTTGGATAATTTGACTTTTGTTAATAATTATGCTACTTCAAGAGGCGGAGGTCTTTATGTGACTGGGGGTAGTTGTGAAATATCTAACTGTAAGTTTATCAACAACTCTGCTCAAGGTCAGGGTGGCGGTGCATATTTCGATGCATGGGCACAGGAATTAACATCTTTGACTTTTGTAAATAACTCCGCTGCATTAGGTGGAGGTTTAGTATTCAAATCATGGAGTAATGGTTTTCTTGTAAATTCTGAATTCTATAATAATCATGCTGCATACGGTGGTGGAGCCATTCTTGAACAAGGACAAACAGGTTTATTCATGAATTTAAAAATTATAAATAATTCTGCAAATGGTTATGGTGGAGCTATATGTTTAAATCATGCTATTTTAAGATTTTCTGATATAATTAACAACACCGCATATGTTGGTGGTGGAGTTTATGCTAGCGGTGGAGAAATATATAATGATACTCATTTCTCAGGCAATGCTGCTGAGTTTTTAGATTCAATTGCACTTTTAGATAATGTGGACCTTCACGGTAATTTCGATTGCGATATTGGTTATGTTAATGTTACTGATGATGTAAGTCCATTGTCTAGGGATGTTTATAAAATGGTTAAATTATCAAATGGTTATTATGCATATTGTAATGAAAAATATGGTGATGGGCCTAATGATGCTTATTTCTATGAAAATATAGATTTAATTAAAAATAGATTAACTGGAGAGTTCATAGGTGAATATCTCAAAATTCTAATCTATGATAATATTAATTCCAAACAGGATGCATTAGCGGTAGATTTAACTTGGGACATTTATGAGTTCACTGATGGTGATTTTAGAAACTCCCTATATTATCCTAAAGTAAAAAGGGCAATAAGCTTGTACGATAGTGGGTTAAGAATTCCAAACAATGCCACTAAGATTTTACAAAATGGTACTGTTGTAACATATCAGTTTGCTTCATACATTACTTCAAAAGCTAATCAGAACTTGTTCTGTTTTTATATAAATGAAAGCGGACCAGTCAACAAAACCTTGATTAAAGATACTTTAAATAAAACAGTATTCGTCGGTGAAAATGTTGAATTTAATGTTACATTAAATAATCAGTATAATTTCACAATGTGTGGTATTGTTGTTGAAGATCATTATTCAAACGGTTTAAGCTATGTTGGGTGGAATCCTACTCATGGTGACTGGACTTATAATGAAACCACTAAACAATGGCATTTAGATAGCCTAAAAAGTGGAGATGTTGCTTCATTTGTTGTAAAATTCAAAACAACTATTAGTGGAGTATTGAACAATACTGTTGTTTCATGGTCTAGAAACACTACTGAGGTATATGATAATAATACAACTCGCACATACCTTAAAAATCTCACAATTGAAAAAATTGCACTTAACCCAACTGTTTTCGTTGGAAATCAAACAACATTTAAAATCGTAGTTAAAAACACAGGTGAAGTAAGTTTGGCTGATGTTAAAATAACTGAGGTTTCTTATGATGGTTTGATTTATGATTCATACAAATCAGATGAGTCATGGGATTATTCAAATAATGTATGGGTTTTAAAAAGAATTTTAGAACCTGGTGAGACTGTAAGTATTGATGTAACATTCAACACAACTCGTGTTGGTAATTTTACTAATATTGTGTGTGTAAGTTCCAATATAACTGAAAATAAAACTACAAATAATAATACAACAGTTTTAAAAGCAGATTTGGAAGTTAAAAAAATTGCTTTAACTCCAAAAGTTAAATTAGGAGATTTAACATCCTTTGAAATATATGTTCACAATATCGGCGATGTTGAACTAAGCAATGTTTGTATTGTTGAAGAGTCTTATCCAGGATTGATTTATGATTCATGGAATGAAGACAAATTGTGGACTTATGATGTTATCGGTGGTAAACATACATGGACATTAAATCGTAATTTGACTTTAGGCGAAAAATTAGCTATTGAAGTTTACTTCAAGACAAATTCCACAGGTAACTTTGTCAATACTGCAGTTGTATCATCTAATGAAACTGAAAATAAAACTGTTACTAACAATACAACAGTTTTAAAACCGGCTATGGATGTTAAAAAAATTGCTTTAAATCAAAGTGTTTCTATTGGAGGCATTGCTATATTTGAAATTATAGTAAACAATGTCGGTGAAGTTGAATTGTATGATATTACATTAAATGAAGTAATTCCTGATGGTCTTGATTATCTTGGCTATCGTGAATCCAAATTCTGGACTTATAAAGGTAATTATGTCTGGAAAGCTAATGCTCCTTTGCTTGTTAATGAGAAAGAGTCATTAATTGTATACTTTAATGCAACCAAAGTAGGTAACTTGACTAATGAAGTAATTGTAAGTTCAAATCAGACTGAAAATAAAACTTCCAACAACACTACTGAGGTTTTAAAATGTGATTTGTATGTTGAAAAGATTGCTCATAACAAAACCGTTGCAATCAATGAAATTGTGACCTTTGAAATTTTCGTTAAAAACACAGGAGAAATTGATTTAACTGATGTTACAGTTAAGGATATTCCTCAAGAGGGCTTGAATTATGTTGGTTATAGACATACTAATGATTGGAATTATGTTGGTGGGGTTTGGAAACTTAATCGTGTTTTAGAACCGCAGGCTTCTTCAGTTATTTATGTTTATTATAATGCAACTAAATTGGGTAATCTAACCAATACTGCTGTTGTTTCATCTAACAAGACAGAAAACAAAACAGACAATGATACTGTTGAAGTTTTAAGACCACATATGTCTGTTGTAAAGATTGCAAAGGATAAAACCGTTAGCTTAGGTTCTAATGCTACATTTGAAATTGTTGTCCATAATGATGGTGAAACTGACTTAAACAATGTACAAGTATCTGATATTGTGCCTGAAGGATTAATTTTCCTATCTCAAAATTCTAGGGGATTGTGGGATTATTCCAATGGGGTATGGATACTTAAAGATACTTTAAAAGTTGGTGAGTATGCTGCATTTTATGTAACATTTGCTACTAATAAAACAGGTAATTTAACAAATACTGTTGTTGCCACTTCCAATGAAACCGGTAACATTACTAATGAAACTAATGTTACAGTTTTAAGCGGTAATTTAAGTGTTAGAAAAATTACTTTAAATCATTATGTAGCTATTGGTGAGAGCATTGCTTTTGAAATATTCGTTGAAAATACCGGTGAAATTGATTTACATGATGTCTATATTATAGAAGAGTCATACGAAGGCTTGATTTATGAAGGCTATAGCAATATCGATGACTGGTCTTACTCTGACGGCAAATGGATATTGAATCATATCCTAAAACCGGGTCAGTTCACAGGTTTGCTTGTATATTTCATTTCAAATAAAACAGGTAACTTTACAAATTATGCAAGTGCTGGTTCTAATGAAACCAATAAAACTTATACCAACAATACTACTGAAGTTTTCAATACGACTGAAGAAATACCTATTTCAAACTCAACAGAAATTGAATCTCTTGATTTGATAAAAACAGCTTTAAACAAACAGGTTACTTTAGGCGATAAGGCTATTTTCCAAATTGTTGTTCACAATACTGGAACAGCTACATTGTATAATGTAACTGTAAGTGAAGTGTTCTATGGTGGATTAATCTATGATTCCTTTGTGGATTATACAGGATTATTTACCAAAAATAGCAATCTGTCATGGACAGTTGATGTTCTTTATCCTGGAGAGTTCTTAGGTTTTACAGTCTATTTCAATACTACAAAACCTGGTGAATTTGTCAATGTTGTATCTGATGGAAATAAAACTGATAATGATACAGTTAAGGTTTTAAAACCATCATACACTATTGAAAAAATTGCCTTAAATAAAAATCTGCATTTGGGTGATTTGGCGGTATTTGAGATAATGGTTCATAATGATGGCGAAGTAAATCTGGATAACATTACTGTCAGCGAATTATTATTCGAAGGTCTTGATTATCTGTACTTTGTAGATTATCTTAACTCATGGGAATATGTTGGAGATTTAACATGGTCCTTAAATAATACATTAGTTCCTGGTGAATATTCAGGGTTCTTTGTATACTTTAACACAACTTTGCCGGGTAAATTCATAAATATGATTTCATCCGGAAATAAAACGGCTAATGACACTGTTGAAGTTCGTGACTTTGTATTTGACATTGAAAAAATAGCTGTTAATAAAGTTGTAAAATTAGGCGATCAGGTTATATTTGAAATCGTTGTTCACAACAGCGGTGAAATTCCATTGAATAATGTTGTTGTTCGTGAAATTTTCTATGACGGATTAATCTATGATCATTATATTGATGAGAATGGTTTATGGAGTTATGATAATTTAACATGGACATTAAATGATTTGCTTGTTCCTGGAGAATATTCTGTGTTTTCAGTTGTCTTCAACACTACTGAAGTTGGTAAATTTACAAATGTTGTAAGTTATGATAATAAGACGGCAAATGATACAGTTGAAGTGTTCACTCCAGAATATGAAATTGGCAAAGTCGCTTTGGAAAAAAGTGCTGTTGTTGGAGATGAAGTAACATTTGAAATCTATGTTCACAATACTGGTAAAGTAAATGTGGATAATATCACTATCAATGAATCATCCTTTGATGGTTTGGAATTTGTGAGTTTTGTCGATAATTCAGAATTCTGGGATTATGCGGGCAATTTATCATGGACTTTAAATAGATTCATCGCCCCTGGTGCATATGTGGGATTCTTTGTAACATTTAAAACCACAAAATCTGGAGAATCAGTAAATGTTATTACTTCAGGCAATAAATCTGCAAATGACACTGTCGAAGTAAACAAACCGCAATACGAAATAGATAAAATAGTCTTGAATAAAACAGTTCAAGTTGGTGAGCAAGTAATTTTTGAAATTGTTGTACATAACAGTGGAAAAGTTGCTATTGATAACATTACCGTAGTTGAGTCTTCATTTGTGGGTTTAGAATATGTTGGTTATTTGGATACCACTGGAAGGTGGATAAATAATGGCTTATCCTGGACATTAAGTGATACTTTAACTCCTGGTGAGTATATAGTATTCTTTGTAATATTCAATACTACTAGCGAAGGTAATTTTACAAATACAATTATTTCAGGTAATTTAACTGAAAATGATACTGTTGAAGTACTTAAAAATGAAACTCCATCTGAAAACAAAACAACTCCTGATGTTCCTGAGGTTCCTAGTGAGGAAATTCCTGCTGAAGAAGTTGTTGTTGAGGATAAATCTGAGGTTAAAATCTCATCAGGAACTGGTAATCCAATTCTATTGATTTTATTAGTACTTTTAAATTTAGTAATTTTAAGACGCAGAAAATAACCTGCGTCATTTCTTCTTTTAAATGAAATATTCATTCAATTATTTTTTGTGTTTTTGATTTTAATTAAATTTAATGAATCATTATTTTATAAATTATGGCTTTAATATTGAAGTTTATTTTTAATAGTTTGGTTCATCTACATGTAGTGGTTGAATTATGATTATTACATCATTTTAGCAAAAACTTAATATAACTCTGTGTTTAAACTATGATTATATGATGGAGGTATTGTCATGTGGGAATGTGATGTATGCGGATACTTGAATGATGACTATGATGATGTATGTGAACAATGTTGGGCAGTACGTGGTGTAAACAACTTCATGGACTGGTCAGACGAAGCATGATTAATGATATGTTTTAAATGTATAAACAACATATTTATATTCGAGGTTTAAAATGACTAGGGTATATGATGTTTTTGATAAGTTTTCAATTGTTGATATTATTTTTGGATTTCTTTTAGGGATTTATCTTGCTGTTTTCCATAACAATCCTGATTTATGGATTCATGCTGTTCAATGGGTGCTCATATATTCCCTCGTTATTACGCTACTTCCTGTAGCGACATCAATTTATGCTAAACACAAATACTCCGAGTCAATCAATCTCCGTGCCCTTATAGAGGCATTTCTTTTGAATGTTGCAATGACTGCAGTCAGTTTGGCATTCGGATTTGTAATCGGATCATTTATTGTAGGCAATTTCATTCCTGATGAAGGAAAATTACCTTTATAACTTCTTTTTGATAACATGAAAAAACAGTTTAAAAATCCTTCAGAATATAACAGGTTTAAAAAGCTTGTTAAGGAAACTAAAATCTATGATGAGCCTATTTCGTTAAACGGCGAGCTGAGGCCATATCAAAAGATTGGTTATTCATGGCTTGTTCAAAACATTAAATTCAAATTCGGAAGCATCCTTGCAGATGATATGGGTCTTGGAAAAACCATTCAGATATTGACTGCAATTCTTTATTTTAATGAGCAAAACAGGCTTGATAACAGGCCGTCATTAATTATTGTTCCTCCAACATTAATATCAAACTGGGAAAATGAGATAAACAAGTTCACTCCGGAGCTTACCTATTATATCTATCATGGAACAAACCGTACTTTCCCGATAGATGATTATGACATCATTCTGACTTCTTATGGTGTAGTTCGCCTTGATTTAGATCTGTTCATGGATGATGACTGGCTTTTATGTGTAATTGATGAAGCTCAAAACATTAAAAATCCGAACACTGAACAGACAAAAGCTATTAAAAGCATTCGTGCATCAACCAAGGTTGCTTTAACTGGAACTCCTATTGAAAATAAGCTGATGGACTATTGGTCAATATTTGATTTTGTAAATGAAGGATATCTTTCAACCAAGGATAATTTTAAAAGGGATTATGTTGTTCCTATTGAAAAGCTGGAAGATGAGGAAACTCTTGAAAACCTGAGAACTATTGCAAAGCCTTTTGTTATGAGGCGACTTAAAAGCGATGATGACATTAAAAAGGAGCTTCCAGAGAAATTCGTAAACGACATCTACTGCACATTGACCAAAAAGCAGATCAGGTTATACAATGCAATCTTGGATGAGATTTTCTTTGATATAGAAAATTCCAAGGGAATTCAAAGAAAAGGAATTATCCTTAAGATACTGACTGCATTAAAGCAGACCTGCAATCATCCTGCACAGTTTCTCGATATTAAAAAGCCTAAGATTTCCGAATCAGGCAAAATGGAACTGCTTGTCGATATTTTAAAAAACATTCTGGATGCCGATGAAAAGGTAATCATTTTCACACAGTATGTTGAGATGGGAAAGCTTATTCAGGAGCTTGTTTCAAAGAAGTTTAAAAAAGAAGTCCTGTTTTTGCACGGTTCACAAACACTTAAGGAAAAAACCCAAATCATAGATACATTTCAAAATGACCCGAATTACAAAATATTCGTTGCAACATTAAAGACAGGTGGTACAGGATTGAACTTAACGGCTGCGCAGAATGTGATTCATTATGATTTGTGGTGGAATCCTGCAGTGGAAAATCAGGCAACCGACAGGGTTCACAGAATCGGTCAGGAAAATGACGTGATGGTATACAGGTTCATCACAAAAGGAACACTTGAAGAGACAATTAATGAAATAAGCAAGCATAAGATAGATTTGGCCAGCAAATCCATAAGCAATGATGAGACATTCATAACTGAAATGAGCAATGAGGAACTGAAAAGTGTTTTGGCATTGAGAATTTAGCTATTTTGATATTTTTTTAATTATTTTCATTTTTTCTACATTAAATTTCTTTTTTTATACTAAAAGCAATATTTACTTGAGTTTGGACTAAATAAAAATTATTTATAGTGTTAAATCTAATATTAATAGTAATTAAACTCTTGATCCAAAAGGGGGTGATATTATTCAGGACAAAATAATATTGCCAATAGTGGGGTTTAAATCGTGGATTTCAATCACTGTTGCTTTTGGTAAATCTATTGGCTTGAATGGAGGAATCTTTGTGAAGATTCAAAAGAAATTTTGGATTTGGATGCTCATATATACTATAATCATATGGTGTTTAGCATTTTACATTATGTGGATTGTGTATAATTGATGGTGTGTCATGATTGATTTCTCCTTTAAATTGTAGGAATCCTCAAATATTATAATTATTGTTTTTCGATAGCCTTGTTTGGTTATGTTTGGGTTTGTTAGATTATAATTGACACTTCCTGCAGTTTAAAAATTAATAATAAACTTTATATATGATTTATTTTAAAATATTCATCAGAGTTTAAAATCCACATTTGGATATAATTAAATTCTAAACTATTCGAGTGAATAGATTTTAATTCAATGTCTAATTGTCCCAACATGATTTTTCATGTTGTAGACATTGATTTTATTTAATTCTTCTTTTTTTCTAAAAATAATGAAATTCTCATTGAGAATTTAGCTATTCTGTTTCTTCTGTTTGAATAGGGAAAATCAATTCATAGCCCATTCCTTTTTCGGGCTGGATTAATCGGATATTTCCGCTCAGCTGCTTTGTCAGGCTTTTGATTATTTCGCATCCAAGATTTTTCGTGATTTTTTTGGTGTCTTCAATTCCCACACCGTTGTCCGTAATTATTAAACAGGCAGTATTGTCATCCACTTTTAAAATCTTTTTGGTGATTTTCTTATCCTGCATTGATTTGTCCGGAAATGCATGCTTTATGGAATTCATTGTTATTTCATCAATGATTAAAAGCAGTGGAGTTATGTTGTCAATTGTCAGGTGGAGGTTTTCATCCACATAGGTTTCAAACTCAATGTCTGTAGGTGAATCCATAAAGTTTCCTGTTTTTTCATCATAATCCTTCATATACTCCTTCAGATTTATGTTTTTAAAATCCTTGCTTCCGTAGGTTTTTTCATGAAGCAATGCAAGTGATGTAAGACGTGTTTGCATATGCTCAATTATTGTGTCGGGATCATTTCTGTATGCCCTTTTTTCAAGATTTAAAAAGCTGTTTAGAACCTGGAGATTGTTTTTTACTCTGTGGTGGATTTCCTTGATTAAAATCTTTTGAAGTTCATTTGCTTCCTTAAGCTGATTCTGTTCCCTTATCTCTTCGGTAATGTCTGTTAAAAATCCTAGGCTATGGACTTCATTATTGTATTCAAATCTTTCTATGTAGACATCAACAATCTTTTTCTTTTTGGGGTTTGCGTCAACTTCAAATGTTATTGTTTCATAGATTTTTTTTATTTCTCCCTGGTATAGCTGTTCAAACCTTTCGGCAGCGTCTTTTTCAACAATGTTGTCTATGATTTTGAGGGAATGTTCATATTCTTCATAATCCTTTTCAATAATGTAGTAAAATCCTTTGGAGAACTTATAATGCTTTTTGTTTAAAGGCTCAATCAGCAAAGCCAATTTTCTGCTGTTCTTAAATCCGTCCATCAGGAAGTCAACCGGCTTGCTGGTTTCATAATGATGGTGCTGTGTAATGTCGTTGATTAAACCTTGGCGAATGATTATTCCGCTTTCATCAAAATAGGAATATATGTTGACTTCAAGAACTTTTATGGCTCCGTCACGGGTCATGATGCGAAGGATTTCATTGCATTGTGAGGTTTCCTTGTTTGTTATAGTAAAAATCTTGTCAACTATGTGCTGGTCTTCAGGTATTGCCAAATCAAAAACGATGTTGTAAAAATCGTCCGCCTCTTCTTTAGGGCGGTTGATGATATTATATATTCCTTGAGACCAGGTATATTTTCCATTAAGATTATAATAGCTACCCGTTTGGGAAAAGCTTTCTATCATGTTGCTTTTGTCTTCATCAAAGTGTTTATCTCCAATATCTTCTTCTTTATTGATGTTTGTATCCACATTGTTTGTTATTATGAATATTCTTTCCATATCATAGACTATTCTTGCTGTGCTCAGTTTTGTCAATTTCTTTCCGTCGTAATAGACAAACCTTATATTTTTTGGTTTGCGCCTTGTATAAACGCCCAATAAATCATCATGTAGAATATCATAAAATAGTGGTGAAAGCTTGCTTAACAGTCTGCCTTTTGCATCTTCCTGTGTGCTGTTGTATCTGTCAAGGGTGAAACTACCTAAAGACTGGATGATGAAGTCTTCGCCGTCGTTATATGGGATGAAAGTGTGGATTTCTATTGGGAGGTTGTTGATGAATTCCTGGATTGGTATGTCTTCAATGTCAAATTCCTGTGGTGTTGGTTTATAAAAGTCTTTTTTTCTGGCATTATAAATTCGAATTTCATCAATGTTTTCTAGAAGCCTATATTCTTTTTCAACTTTCATCTCATCACCTTATATAATATATTTATCGAATAATCTATTTAAATTTTGATAAGTAGGGGATTTACGTTTAAGTTTTTTTCTGAACTTTTTAACATTTAATTGTTAAGAAATTTTCAATAGAATAATCTTTGAAATATTGATGGGTAATATTAAATATTTTGTTTAAATAAATATTACATATTATTATCATTTAAAATATTTTTTGTATAGATAATTCCTTAAATATGGTGTTATTAAGATATATTGTTAAGTAGTTGGTTGTTTGTGGTGTTTTTAAATGCTTAAAAGAAAGATGTTGAGGGATGTTAGTAACTATAAGGCTCAGTTCATATCCATTTTTTTAATGGCATTTATTGGGGTGTTTGTATTTACTGGAATGTATGTTGAGACATCAAGTTTTGAAACAACAATTGACAAATACGTTGGAAAGTATTGTTAAAATGGATATTGACGGCAAATTCTACTGTATTTTTTTAGATGATGCAAACCATGATACAGTTGTAGTCTGCTGTAATGATAAAGATGTTGCCGTACATATGGCTCATTCAATAAATTACAAATAGAATTCAGATGCTGGAGAGCTTTCATCTGATGATGATTTTATATTAAAGGATTTAA
Source organism: Methanobrevibacter millerae (assembly GCF_001477655.1). NCBI lineage: Archaea > Methanobacteriati > Methanobacteriota > Methanobacteria > Methanobacteriales > Methanobacteriaceae > Methanobrevibacter > Methanobrevibacter millerae. The sequence goes on from NZ_CP011266.1 coordinate 316,727, forward strand.
GAGATATAACAAAAAATAAGGAATGCTGGGCTGAAAATATTGATAATGTTGCAGCTATTTTAGATAAAGAGCATTCCAATTCTGTTAAAGCAAAAGCATTGTGGATTTTAGGGGAGATGGGATTAAAACATCCTGCAGAAATTGAAAGGTATGTTGATACTATTGCTGGTTATTTGGATGATGATAATCCAAAATTGAGAGAAAGATCAGCCAATGCTATTGGAAGAATCGGAAGAGCTGATAAAAATTTAGTACTTTCTTATATGGACAGATTGATGGAAATGAGATTTGACGAATCCGAAAACGTTAGGCACGCATTCGTATGGGCTTGTGAAAACATTGCTTTAAATGCTCCGGAGCTATTTTGCGAAAAACTGGAAATTTTTCTAGATATGATTTCAGATACATCACTAAAGGCTAGAATTGAATCTCCTGAAATATTCAGGGTAGTTGGAAAACGAAAACCTGAATGCGTAAAGCCTTATCTGGAAAAACTGGAATGGATTAGTCAAAATGATGAAAACTCCACTGTTCGAATCCACAGTGCAGGTGCAGTCCGTATTACTGAAAATTCATTAAGAAAACATTAAAATATTATAATTTAAATAATATTAAATAGATTTTATCGGGAGGTGAAAAAATGAAACTAAATATGCCCTATTTGATTGTTGGAATAATTTGTTTAATAATTGGAATTGTTTTGTGTATACTGAATCAAAAAATTTCTGCAGGCAGTATCGCATCATTTATTCTAGCTATTATTGTTATAATTAAGGGATTAGGATTAAGATAATAATCTCTGTTCATTCTTTTTTTGTAATGCTGATGCTTTCGCGGGAATATAATTCAGGATTATCAATTATTTCCAATGCGATTTTAATTACAGACTCGACAGTAGTGTTATGAGTTTTTACGCTTTCCCCTTTTTTTGTAATGACATAGTCATCTTCATCACCGTAGTCCATAAGGCCTAATCTGAATATTGTGTAGTCCACATCACTGTTTTCAATCAGATCAACTGCATACTGGTTTGGAATTTGCAGCTGCTCGTTATCCACATTCAGATGGCTTGCATTTTCAAGCTCATTGTAAATGCCGACAGTTGCCATAAATATTAGTCTTTTCGGATGGCAGTTTATGATATTGTCTGCAATGACTGGTATGAAATCTCCTGATATCGCACAATAAACCAAATCCTGATTTTCTAAAGCCTTATTCAAATCCCTGATGTTGTTTGAAGCGTCAATGCTTTTAGATTTAATCCTATAGTTGTCTTCAAACTTATTGCCGGCATTTCTTGAAATCAGTGTTAAATTATGGTCTGTATATGCAAGCAATTTTGATGTTAGGGCAATTCCAAAGTTTCCTGTAGCACCGAGAATAGCTATATTCATATTTTTCACCTGTATTTTGATTTGTCTTTCTAATTAGAAAAATCTTTTTAATCATGTGGTTTACAGTTCATGTTATTTTTCAGGTTATAATTTTTCAATAGTTCAATACAATCCTCTTCAAATAATTCATCATAATATTCTTTAAAAGTTTGTTTAGGAAGTTTTTGATAAGTATTATTCATAATTTTTTCCCAAACCATATCTATTTGGGTTTTTGAATATATTTTCTTTTTCTTGTTAATTCGTCATATACTTTTTTTGGAAGTATTATTTTTGAGAATAATTTTTGTAAAAATTCATATTCATCTATTTCTAAAAAACATACTAAAACATCCGAATCATAAAAAATTGGTTTATAATCTATGTTAATCACATAAACTTTTATAAATAAGTTTTTCCTTATATAAATCAAGTAAAATGTCTTTTCTTTTCCCATTACCTATTTTTTCAGCATTCCATAATCTTTCTGTTAATGGTATCATGTGGCCAATTGAGTAGTACTGTTTGTTTTCTGGTGATTCGTATAATTCTGTATCATAACCTAAACTATTGGCTTTTTGTGTGATGTTGAATGAAAATTCTGCAAATTGTGATCCGTCTATCAATTTTTCTGAATATAATCTTCTAATTAATTGGTGGTGGTCTATTTGAAAATACTGCTCACATTTAATAATTTCTTCAATCGTCCATTTGTCAATGTTGTTGGATTCTATAAAATCATATAATCCGTGTGGTGTCATTAGTAAATTTGATGCAAATTCATCTGCTTTTTCTTCTATTTTGTTTTCAAATCCTTCAGAGCATATATAGAAGTTTTCATCCTTGTTTAGCAAATGGTATAATTCATGTGCTAATGTAAAATTTTGACGGCCTCTTGAATGTCGTGAGTTGATTAATATGATAAAATCAGAATTTTTATTAAAAAAGCATCCGCTTACGCTTCTTTTCATGGGAAATGAAACAATTGTTAAATTTTTAATTTTTTGAGGAAGAATTGTAAATAGATTTATTGCACCGTATTCATCAATTCCAAGTTGTCTTCTTATATTGATGTTTGATTTGGGTAGTTTATCTTCTTGTGGTGTTGTATGTTTTCTTAATAGATTTAAATGTGATGCAAGTTTATTGATTTTGGCTATTGCATTTAAATCCATATCATTTCCAGATTTGAACATTATTTTTTGTCTTTCATACTCATCGCTTTGGCCTAAAAGATATTCTGGTGTGCAATTGTATAGGAAACATATTTTGTCTAATAATGTTAAATTTAAATTTCTTTTGTTATTTTCTATTTTTGATAAGTTGCTTTGGTCTATTTTTAAATATTCTGCAATTTGCATCTGTGAATATCCATGTTCTTTACGTAATCTTTTTAATTTAAATCCAATATCTGTCATATTAATCCCATATATAATAATTGTCATATTAATTATTTAAAATTATCTTATTTTTTTAGGTCAAAGATGTGTTAATTTAAATATATGTCATATTTCTTTTTTTTAAGATGGAGTGTTCTTTGATTAAATATTGTTGTTATGTGCAACTATTTATATGATTAATTAAAAAATATTAATTAAGGTGATTAAATGAGTAATCTTGAAATAACAGATAAATGGGATAAAGTTTTTCCTAAAAGCGATAAAGTAGATCATAAAAAAGTAACATTCAAAAACAGATATGGATTCACTTTGGTTGCAGATTTATACAAACCAAAAGATTCAACAGATAAATTGCCTGCAATTGCATGTGCAGGACCATTCGGTGCTGTAAAAGAACAGGTTTCAGGTCTCTATGCACAGACATTAGCCGAAATGGGCTTTTTGACAATAGCTTTTGACCCTTCATTTACTGGTGAAAGTTCAGGCGAGCCTCGGGACATGGCATCTCCCGACATCAACACTGAAGATTTCCAGGCTGCAGTAGACTACCTTGTAACATCAGATGATGTTGACGGTGAAAGGGTTGGAATCTGTGGAATCTGCGGATGGGGAGGAATGGCTTTAAACGCCGCATCCATTGATACCCGTATTAAGGCAACTGTAACATCAACAATGTATAACATGACCCGTATCAATGCAAAAGGCTACTATGATGCAGATGACAATGCTGATGCAAGATATGAAATGAAGGTTGCCCTAAACAACCAGAGAACTGAAGACTTTAAAAACGGCCAATATGCAAAGGCCGGCGGTGTTATAAAAGAAGTTACTGATGACCTGCCTCAGTTCGTAAAGGATTATCATGACTTCTATATTGAGCCTTTAGGTTATCATCCAAGATCTCCTGGTTCAAATGACGGATGGAACGTAACCGGATGTATGTCATTTATTTCCCAGCCGATAATTGCTTATTCAGATGAAATCAGAACTCCAATTTTGATAATTCACGGTGAAAAGGCTCACTCAAGATATTTCTCAGAAGACGAGTTTGCAAAACTGACTGGAGACAATAAGGAATTGATGATTGTTCCTGATGCGGTTCACACTGACCTGTATTACAAAACAGATGTAATTCCTTTTGAAAAAATTGCTGAATTTTTCCGTGAAAACCTTTAAGTTACTTTTTTAAGTAACTTTCTTTCTTTTTTACAATAAAAGTAAATTTTTTACTTGTCGTGACTATTGTCTGGAAAGTGCTAAGTACGAAATTTATCTTATCTCTTTTAGACTGTATAAACTTACAAATCATCACCGGCTAGAGATTTAGCTGTTGTCTTTTTCATCCACTTCTTTTACCATTTGATGATTCATTCAAAATAATTAATTACTGTTCTTGGACTATATCATTTCCTTAAAAATGTAAAATAAAAAAAAGTTGAGAAGTATTTAAACTTCTCATGTTTTAAGCTGTTACGGTTACAGTATTAGAGATTCTTGCTTGTCCGTAAGAAGCAGTAATAATGTATTTTCCAGCTTGCAAGTTAATGTTTAATTTTGCAACACCATTAGCATCGGTTGTACGTTGATACATTACACCGTTTATGTTGAACTCTATTTTTTGGTTAGCGTATGCTTTACCTTGACCGTCAACTAATTTTGCTTCGTAAGCACCAGATTGACCGTATTTCTTGGTAAGGTCATTACCAGTTAATGTTGGTAAAACAGTAACATTGTGAGCAACCTTACATCCTTTATACTCAGCAGTAATAATGTAAGTTTTAGGAGGCAAGTTGATGCTAAGTTTTACATGACCTGTTGCATTGGTTGTACGGTTGTAGAATACACCGTTGATGTTGTAGGTGACAATTTCACCAGCTTTAGCAGGGTTACCATTATCATCTAAAACTTTTAAGACATACTGACTGTCATTGCGGAAGTATTTCACTAAATCTGAATCTTCAGTAAATCTAGGCAATACAGTAATAGTATTTGTTACACTTTCATTGGTAACAGGGTTTGTAGTCTTAATAGAGTATGTACCCGGTACCAAATTAATGTTCATTCCAGCCTTACCGTTTGCATCGGTGGTTCTGGTATAAGTAATATCATTTAATCCAAAAGTAACATCCTTATTAGCCAAAGCATTACCATCACTATCAGTGAATACAGCTTCAAATCTATCAGGTGCCTTTTCAATTTTAGTTAAATTCTCACTAACAACAGTAATGATTTCTTTTTCAACAGTTACGGTCTTATTAGTAGTAGCAGGTTTGTATTTATCATCCCCAGTGTATGTAACTGTGACTGTGTGATTTCCAGGAGCCAATTCAGGTAAATCAATTGATGCTTTACCGTCTTTTACAGGTGCATAGTATCCTTTACCGTCAACATCAACTAATACATAACCGGTTGCATCTTTTGGTAATTCAACGTTAACTGCATCATCAGAAATGTTAATGTCTGCTTTTGGATCAACAGGTTCAGGTGTTGGTTCTTCATCCTCAGGAACAGTTACACTAGCAGGTTTGGTTGCATTGGTGTATTTGTCATCACCAGCATATGTTACAGTTGCAGGATAGGTTCCTTCATCTAAACCGATTACGTTGACTGTTGCTTTACCGTCTTTTACAGGAGCATAGTAACCTTGACCGTTTACATCAACCAATACGTTACCTGTAGCGTCTTTTGGTAAAGTTACTTCAATGGTTGTGTTTGTAACTTTAACAGTCATTTCAGGAGTTACAGGTTCAGGGATTGGTTCGTCTTCTTCAGGAATGCTTACAGCAACGCTGCTTGTGTTTGCTTTGTAGTTATCATCACCAGTGTATGTTACTGTAGCAGTGTAGTTACCGGCATCTAAACCAGCAACATCAACAGTTGCCTTACCGTCAGTTACTTTTGCATAGTATCCTTTACCGTCAACATCAACTAAAACATAACCTGTTGCATCTTCAGGCAATTCAACAGTAATTGTGGAATTGGTTGAATCAACAGTCATGCTAGCATCTTCAGGTTCAATTTCTTCCTCTTTAGGAACACTGATTTTAACAGTAGTCTCATCTTCAGTGAAGTTATCATCACCAGTATAGATTACGGTTGCAGTGTAGTTTTCACCTGCTTCTAAGCCTTTAACATCGATTATTGCTTGGCCGTCTTTGATTTCTGCATAGTAGCTTGTTCCGTCAACGTCTACTATTACACCACCTGTTGCATCTTTGTTTACATTAACAGTTACAGTAGTGTTTTCTGCGGTTGCTTTGAGTTCAGGATCTTTTGGTTCAACTATTGGTTCAGCAGGGATACTGATTTCAACTGTGGTTTCATCTTCTGTGAAATTATCATCACCAGTATAGATTACGGTTGCAGTGTAGTTTTCACCAGCTTCCAAGCCTTTAACATCAATAACTGCCTGACCATCCTTAATCTCAGCATAGTAACTTGTACCATCGATATCTACAACAACACCACCAGTAGCATCTTTATTAACAGATACAGTAATAGTCGTATTATCTGCAGTTGCTTTTAATTCAGGATCTTTTGGTTCAATTACAGGTTCTTCTGGAATATTTAATGGAACTTCAAATGAAGCATTATTATAGTTATCATCACCAAGGTATGTTATTTCGGCAGTGTAATTTCCAGGTTCTAAATTAGGAATTGAAATAACTGCTTCACCATCTTTTACAGGAGCATAATAACCGGTTCCATTAACATCAGCTAAAACATAACCAGTTGCATCATCAGGTAAATCTAAAGTAATTGTTGATTGATCAGCATCAGCAACAACATCTGGAATGATTATAGCATCAGCTTTAGTAATTTCCAATTTTTCAGTATCATTTACCGCTTCATTATAGATTTCATCTTCATTGTAAGTTACAGTAACATCATATACACCTATTGGTAATACAGGTAAAGTAAATTCTTCACCAATAACAACATCGTCAAATGTTTCTTCACCAACTTTAACAGTAACATTACCTTTACAGTTAGTAGAAGTTACTGTAATTGTAGCATTGGTAAATACTGTTCCATTGTTAATGTTTACACTTAATTCAGGAGTTACTTTTGATACAGTGAAATTTGCATTTTCACTTGCTTCAGCATAATATGTATTTCCACCATATTTTGCAGTAACATTGTATGTTCCTTCTTTTAAGTTAGCTATATTTAAAATAGCTTTACCATCAGCAACAGTCTTGTTAGTAGTATTTTCATAACCATTATCTGAAACAATAATGAATGTTATGTTTTCACCATCAAAAGTAGAGTTCATATTTGCAGTTATGCTAATCTCATCAAGAGTAGTGAATTCATCTTCAACTTCTAAAGTTAATTCAGTTTCATTTTTATAACCTAATGCATAAAGGGTGTCTGCAGTTACTGCATAGATTACACCATTTTTATCCATTGCTAATTGTCCTTTAATTTCTGAATTTAATTCAAGACTCCACACTAATTTTTCATTTTGGAAAGCCCAGAGCATACCTTTTGAATCTCCAATATATAAAATACCATTTCCATCAACAATCATGGTAGTAGCATTTGCACCTATATCATATATTTCTGCTTCATTACCATTTTCTTCAGTATTATAACTATATAGTATACCACTATTATCAACTGAATACAATAAACCATTTTCATTATCAATTGCCATTACAGATCCAATACCATTATTTACTGTTATATTCCAAAGTGGACCTTCATTATTTAAAGCATTGATTGTATTGTCTTTACCAAATACATATACAATATTATTTTCATCAATTACTGGACGACCAATAGTACCCACATCAGAAAGTGATAAAATTATTTTATCTGAAGAAATAATATCAACAGCACGAATACCTTCAACTGTATTTACATATAATATATTGTTATCATCAAAAACAGGCATTGAAATTGGTTGTTTATCTATTACAACATTACCATAGGTTATTTGATTTGATGTTTCATCAAAGTTCAACATGGTAACATATTTGCCCTGATTAGGTTGTGCATCATTATCTGCAGCAACTGAAAGATATATTCTTCCATCAGGACCTTTTATTACAGGATATTTACTGTTTGTATACCATTGAACTCGGGAATCACTTGTTCCCATACCAGAAAAAGTATTAACATCAAAAGCTACTATATTTGACCATGGCCTTACATAGGATAATATATGATCATCAATTAAAGATACAGCACCTCTACTACCACCGTCCCGAGTGGTTTTTAAAGTACCATTATTATAGAATATTTTAACATTGCTATTGTCTGCAATATAAATATTGCCTTTGGAATCAATCACAACTGAAGAAATTGGATTATTTACAGATGCATTCCAAGCAACATATGCATTATTTAAACGAGTATATTCGGAATTTCCGGAATTTTTATTATCAAATCCAGGTACTCCCCATTGTGATGCATTATAAATAGTTGCAGTAGATTTATATTCCATATCATCAAAATTACCATCAGTATAACTAACAATCACCTCATAATTATCTGCAGCTAAACCAGAAATAGTAGTTGTTTGCACATCACCATTTAAAGTCAATTTAGATTTTTCCTCACCATTTAATTTTATGCTAATGTTACCAGTAACACTATTTCCACTACCATCAACACTAACAGTAATGCTGTCACTACCTGTTGAAACAGATGTTGTGAAAGGCAATACTAAAATAGGAACATGTAAATCTAAAGGATTATAATTATCATCACCAGGATATGATATAGTCAATCCATAACTTCCAGGGTTTATTGGATTATAGACATATACATAAATACAACTACCATCATACCACCAGTCAGCCATACCATAATTTCCAAAATTTTCACTCATTTGAATGTTAATATTGCCTTGATTAGCGGAACCATAATTCACATTATACTTGTGTGCTGGTTCCATTTCGTCATGATATCCAACAGGCAAATAAATTGTTTCTGGAATATCCACTATAATATCTGATTTTTCACCATCACCCATTACATCATCATCACTAACCCCCAACAATTGAGAGCTGGATGAGTCATTTACAACTATGTTTTTATTCAAAACATAGTTATTGTCACTAGTTTCCACATTTAAGTCAGAACTATCTAAAGTGGAAACATCTGTATTTAAATCATTTTCTACATCAATATCGGCTGCACTGGCCGCGCCAATGCATAAAACCAATACCAACATAGCACAAATTAATGAAAATTTAAATTTCATAAAACTTTACCTTCTTGAATTTAATAATAATCAATTATAAAAATTAATGTTTATTTAAAAATCAATTCAAATAAAATTTAAATTAACAAATATATAATTGATTATATTAGATATTTCTAATAACTATTATATAATGGTTATTAATGCAGTGTTGCATACTCGTCGGAAAATACATTAAACATTTAATTCTTTCTGTATAATTTGATCCAGGATTAAAATAATCTTCCCATAATGGTCGGAAATTATGATTGCACTACTATCACTGCATTGATACTTTCGTTTATAAACAGAAGTAGTGTCATTTATTTCAAAGTTATCTTTTCCTTCCCTATAAAGTTTAGATTAACATTTTAGAGATTTTTCTATCTCAGATACAATTAAAAAATTATTTTTGATTGTTTTATTTTTCACTGCATAAATGATAAATAATGAATCTATATCATCACTAAATTCAATGAAACCTTTTTTTATTAATGCAAAAACTTAATAATTTATCTAACCAATTTAAATCTGTGGTGGTTTTTTGGATTATACTATTATTTATACTCCACTCAATCTTTAACCATTACTATGACTTTAAAATTACTATTAAACTCATTAAAAGTTTTAAAATATTTCTTTTTTTGAAATATCATTTTTTGGATTTAAAAATTTAGTGTATAACATATTATAGTTTAAAAGAAGAATGATACGATTAAATTGATTTTAATCTTGTTACTTGTATTTTAATTAAGTCTCTATGGCATTAAAATTTGATAAATAGTTTTAGTATTTATTATTTTTTATTATATTTGTTGTTGTATATAAATTAAAGTATAATTTAAAAATAGAAATAAATTTAGACATTTTCCGACGAGTATGCAATACTGCTAATTATATTGGGGAAATAATATCAAAAGCATATAAAAGAAAGTATGGAACTAAAGAATCAATAATTAATCAAATTAATGGAAAGGGTTGGATTAAAAACCAAAAAAAATCAACAAACATAATACTAAATTATTTAAATCATATTTGATATATATTAACATAATTCTAAAAAATAATTGAGTTGAAAAAATGAATTTAAAGAAAAGAATAATGTTTATATTAATTATCTCTTTGAGCTTAATGATATTTTTATCACCAACATATGCAAGTGAAATAAATACTAATATGAGTATTGATAATTCAGATTTTCCACTAAAAATTAGCAATACTGAAGATATTCATGATGAAATTATTGCTAAATACCCTGTTGGTATTGGCAACACATACTATAATGGTGATTATAAAAATGAATATGGTGATTATGAATATAATGATAGTTACTATGATTATACTAAAGATTCATCTATAGATTATCCTATTACAGGAGTATATCATGGTCCCTATGTCGAACCTGGGCTGGTAATAAAAGAATTTAATATTAGTGCAGAAGATATTGATTCAAATAATTATGTAACAATTAATGTAAAATTTAATGGAACAATATGCAGCAATATTTTTTCTTTAGAAAGATACCCTGTAAAAATACTGGAAAATGATAAAATAATTGGAATAATAGCAGAAAACACTGTTTCAAATACAGATTATCCTAGAAGCCCTGAGGATTCTTCGTGGTCTACATTAGAACCAAATTATGCATTTACAACATCATTTAAATACAAATTAAAAGATGACACTACTGAATTAAGATTAATATTATGTAGTTTTTCATCAAATACACTTGTATTTCACGGATTGACAAAAATTCCATTAACTAATTTAAATGAAAACTCGATTAGAATTTTAAATAATAATAAAGTACATACTTCCAATTCCTCCTGGTTAAACAATGTCGAATCTTTGAATAAAGCACTTGAATTAGTAGAAGAAAATGGAACAATCATTTTAAATAATACTGACTTTTATATTAACTCAAAAATAAACATCAATAAAAACATTTCAATAATTGGAAATAATGTTACAATCAATGCTTTGGAAAATCCAGAAATATTTGAAATTATATCTGATGTAAAATTAACAAATATTACTTTTAAAAATGCTTCAGATTATATGTTAAATATTAAAAATGTAAATTGCATATTAGAAAACTGTATTTTCACGCAAACCAATGGAAAAATTATTAATAACACAGGAAATCTTAAAATAATCAATTCATCATTTAAGGACATTGATGGAATAAAAACATTCAACAAAATGAAGGTGAATAATAATACATATACTTTAATTTATAATCAGAATACTATTGAAATAAAAAACACAACATATGCAAATATAAAATTACCAAGATATATTGAATTAGACAATCAAATAGTAAATTCAAGTTATTTAATTTATAATTTAAAAAATTCCTTAATAAAAATAGACGATAGTAATTATAATAATGTATCCGCCAAAATAATCCACAATGATGGAAGTATGCATCTTAAAAATACAAATATCACAAATAACAATATTGAATTACCCATACTGAAAACAACATCATATCATAAAAAACTCAACAACACAGAATTAATTTCATCATACATTAAAACCTTTGATCCTAGTACCATTACTGGATTAATAGATAACTCATGTGAAATGAATATCTCAAATTGCAATATTGAAAACCTAACCTGGGTAGGGAAAAATGGAACAGGTAATCCCCTTCATGATTCATACTATATATTCTTTTATATCAAAAATCCATATGAAGTATATGGAGTATATGGTGTCCCATCAACAAGCTTTTCAACAAAAGCAGGAGCAATATACAATACAGGAAAACTAAACATCAACACAACAACATTCAAAAACCTCAAAGCAACCAATTCCGGAGCAATAGAAAATGAAGGAACACTCACAATAAACAATACCCTATTTGAAAACACCAAATCAGACAGGAATGGTGGAGCAATAACAAATAAAAAAACACTGACTGTTGAAAACACATTGTTTAACCATACAACAGCAGGATTAGGTGATAATGGTGATGGTGGAGCAATATACACAACAGGAAACGCAACAATAAACAAAAGCAACTTCACATACTGCGAAGGTACTTACGGCCAGGCAATAGTCAACTACGGAAACATAGCGGTAAACGGCTCAATATTCGACAGGTCAAAAGACAACAGCAGATTAAACCGAAACGGAGGAGTGCTGTACAACGGAGAAGACGGAACATTCACATTAACTAATTCAGTTATTGAAAATACCAGATTCAAACAATCATCAATATGGCCTACAATGTTTTACGGTGTTGTAATAAATGAAGGAGACATGACACTAACCAGAAACGTATTCAACAACAACACACCAACATCATACCAAAACATCATAGGAACATATAACCTATACAATACAGGAAAAATGAATGCTACTTTCAACATATTTACAAATACCATGAGGTCACATTATACACAAACGACTTATTTATATGCATTCAACAACAATAATGGTGAATTTTATATGAATCACAATTATTTTGACTACAACAAAGATCCATATAAAAACCACACCAACATGGAAGTCAACCAGTTCTTTGTCCTAAACTTCGAACCTAATTACATGCCATTGGAAATCGGAGAAAACACAACATTGAAAGTTACTCTAAAACAAAATAACGGTAAATTCTATTCAGATTATTCCAAACTGCCGGAAATGAACATTATATTGGACGTTAACGGTACAGTCATGACCAAAAAATTAGTTGATGGTGAAACATCAATCAACATAAACAACACACAAAATAAAGGAACATACTATGTAACCGCATATTATGGTGAATGGAACCAGACTGTGCAGATAGATATCGGAAAAGAAAACTCAAGTCTTGAAGTTGAAGCAGAAGAAATCTATTATGGTGATGATGCGAAATTCTACATGACCGTAACTGGAAACTATACGCACCAGCCAACCGGGAACATTACAATAATCGTTGACGGAAAGGAATACACAGCAAAAATCAAAGACACCAAAGCTGAATTGACAATCCCCGGAATGATACCAAAAACATATGATTTGGTAATACGCTATGAAGGTGATGAGGATTACTTCAAGGCGTTCTTCCATGAAAACTATACTGTGCACAAATATCCTACACAGATGAACATTTCAATTGAACCTATATATTATGGACAAAACGGAGTAGTTTTAGTTAGCCTATCACCAAGCGGTTTTACAAATCAGGCATACATGTACGTCACAGGACAAAATCAAAAAACAGTATATGTGCGTGACGGCAGTAAATTGCCTTTAAAGAACTTTGCAGCAGGAGAATATAACGTTACAATCGTAACATGGGATCACTCCAAATACGAAGCATGCAACGCATCAGCAGTATTCATTGTTAAAAAATACGAAACCAACCTTACAGTAAACACATCAGACATTATGGCCGGCGAAACAGCATATCTTAACATAACATTAGCTCCTGAAGGTGAAGTTGCAGGAGAGGCTAACTTAACAATAAACAATAAAACAGAAACAATTTATCTAAAAAACGGAAACAATACCGTTAAATTGGAAAACCTCACCGGAGGATCATACAACATAACAATTTTCTTCCCTGGAGATAAAAAATATTCAAACTCATCTGCAAATACAGTTTTAAACGTCAAAAAACACAACACAACAATGGATGTGACTGTTGAAGAGGATAAAATCACAGTTAAAGTCAATCCGTCAAATGCAACCGGAACAGTAAACTTATATATTAACGATCAATTGCAGCAATTAAACCTGACCAATGGAACTGCAACATTTGCTCCAAACTATAACAGATTCAACAACAGCATATTCGTCTACTACGAAGGAGATGACTACTATAACTACACTACATTCAACGCAACATATGAAAACAACAAATTGGCTAATCTAACAGGTTATGATGTATTGACTTATGATGGAGAAAGCGGAACAATTTATGTAACGTTAACTGATGAAAGCGGATATGGAATTTTCGGAAAAAACATTACAATAAGCATTAACAACAAAAAATACACTCATACAACCAATCAATCAGGAATAGCATCACTGACGCTGACACTTCCGATTGGAAATTACACAATAACATCAAAATATGATAATTACACAGCAGAAAATACTTTCACAGTGCTTAAAAATATAAACATGACTACTGTAGGAGATATTGAAGTATATGACAATGAAAGATTCCAATATTATGTTAAGTTAACTGACGGAAGAAACAACAATATCAAAAATGCAGAGGTTACATTCACTGTTAACGGCCAAAAATACATCAACAAAACTAATAATAACGGTATTGCAAGAATATTTTTAACACTAAACAAAGGAAACTACACAATTACTGCCAAATACAAAACAGAAACCTTAACAAATAAAATTAATGTTCGGGAAAACGATAATTACACATTAACTGCTAATGATTTGGAGATGTATTATCGTGACGGATCTGCATTTAATGTAACACTGAAAGACGGAAACGACAACACACTAAGCGGCAGAATAATCACATTCACAATCAATAATAACACATACCAAAGAACAACTGATAAAAATGGTGTGGCATCCATCCAAATAAACTTAGCACCAGGAAAATATGAAATAAAAACAACATACATAGACACATCAACTACCAATAAAATATTGATTAAAGACTATCCAGTTATCATCACTGGTGAAGATGTGGAAATGTATTATCGTGACGGTACCAACTACACTGTCAGCTTAAAAGACACAAGAGGAATCGCATTAACTAATGTCAATGTAATATTTACTGTTGATGGTGAAAACTACACAAGAACTACTAATAAAGATGGTATCGCATCCATTGCAATCAACCTGCCGGAAGGAACATACACAATAACAGCAACTTATAAAAATGCATCAACAACCAATAAAATTGTTGTTAAAGATTATGCACCAGTAATTACAGGAAACGATGTGGAAATGTATTATCGTGATGGTACAAACTACACTATCACATTGAAAAATACTAAAGGAGCACCACTAATTAATGTCGATGTAACATTCACAATAGATGGTGAAAACTACACAAGATCAACTAATTCTCAAGGTATCGCATCCATTACAATCAACCTGCCGGAAGGAACATACACAATAACTGCAACATATAAAAACGCTTCAACAACAAATAAAATTGTTGTTAAAGACTACGAACCGGTAATCACTGGAAGCGACATTGAAATGTATTATCGTGATGGAACAAACTACACAATCACATTGAAAAATACGCAGGGAACTCCGATTTCCAATGCTGATGTGATTTTCAATATCAACAACAGAAACTACACCAGAATAACCGATTCCAACGGTATTGCAAGAATAACAATCAACCTGCCGGCAGGAACATACACTATAAAAGCAACATATAAAAACGCTTCAACAACCAACAAAGTTACTGTTAAAGACTACGAACCGGTAATAACCGGAATAGATGTGGAAATGTATTATCGTGACGGTACTAATTACACAATCACATTGAAAAACAGTAAAGGCGATATCCTATCAAATAAAGTGGTTACATTCAATGTTGATGGTGATGACTATAACAGAACTACCAACAGCAATGGTGAAGCATCAGTGACAATTAACCTGCCAGCAGGAACATACACAATTAAAACAACATATAAAAATGTATCAACAACAAACAGGATTACAGTGAAAGAATATCCTCCAGTATTAACAACTGAGGACTTGGAAATGTATTTCCATGACAATTCAACATTCAAAGCAACCTTAACCAATACAAACGGTGATGTATTAACAAACAGGAAAGTTACATTCACAATTGGAAATGAAACATACACGGGAACTACTAATAATCAGGGTGTAGCATCTATTGCAATTAATTTGGCTCCTGGAAACTACACAATAAAAACAGCATACCAAAACTTAACTAAAACAAACAACATTGAAATCAGGACAAACTACAATCTTGAAACAAAAGATTTAGTCATGATTTACAAGGACGGATCAAGGTTTACTGCAAAACTGACTGACAAAAACGGTAACACTCTTAAAAATGCAACAGTTTTATTTACAATCAACGGACAGCTATACACAAGAAAAACCAATGATGAAGGAATTGCATCAATAGCAATCAATTTAAACAGCGGAATACATACAATCACAACAAGATACCAGGAAGAGTTTAAAACAAACAATATAACAATCAAAGCTACAGTTGAAGCAAAAGATGTTGTTAAAGTCTATAGAAACGCAACACAGTATTATGCGAAATTCACTGACAATGCTGGAAAAGTACTTAAAAATACGCAGGTCACATTCAACATCAATGGTGTCTATTACACAAGAACAACTAATGAATCTGGTGTTGCAAAACTAAACCTAAACCTCCAACAAGGAAAATATATACTAACAGCAATCAACCCAATAACCGGAGAAAACGCAGCAAACAACATCACAATACTGCCAACAATAACAGAAAACAGAGACATTACAAAATACTACAAGAACGCGACACAGTACACTGTCAAACTAATAAAACCTGATGGAAGCATTGCAGGAGCAGGAGAAAAAGTAACATTCAACATAAACGGAGTATACTACGAAAGAACAACCAACGAATCAGGAATCGCAAAAATGAACATAAACTTAAACCCTGGAGATTATATAATAACCGCTGAATATGCTGGTTGTAAAGTATCAAACAACATCAAAGTACTTCCAACAATAAAAGCACAGGATTTGACTAAAAAATATGGTGTTTCCAGCCCATTTACTGCAACGCTGCTTGACGGTACAGGAAAAGCACTTGCAAACGAAAAAGTAACATTCAACATCAATGGTGTATTCTATACAAGAACAACTGATGCTGATGGTATTGCAAAATTGAATATTAATTTGCAGGCTGGAAAATATATAATAACTTCAAGCTACAATGGACTGAATGTGGCAAACACCGTAACCGTACAAAGCTAAAAACATCTATAACCATCACCATTTTTAAATATATAATCAAAAAGGAAGTCTACGAAAAATTGTATAGTTACTATCTTATCTGGATTTAGGCAATCATGAATTTCATTTTTGAAGTAAATATATTTTTTAAATTTTATTTACATACAGTGAATACTAAATTTTTTGAATAGTTATCCAATTCTAAAAAAAAATACAATGCCGTCAACCTAATTTTTAATTTCATATTTTTTTCCTTTTATGTTGGTCTGTAATTCAGATTGAATTTTCTCTGTTTTTTAGGGTTTCTTTTTGTTGTCTGTTTTTTCGTGGATTTGTTTGGGGATTTCGTGCAGGAAATTATCAGATTTTTTGTGTAAGTTCGTATTATTTCTGGTGTTGGGTTTAAAATCATTATAGGCAAATATTTTTTTAATTTTCGAATTAAGTGTGCTTGATTTACCTTGAAGAGTCCAAGTTTTCCTTTTTGTCGTTGCGTTCTGTTTATTAGTAGGTTGAAGTAGTTTTCGTAATGTTGAAAGACGTTATATTTTAGGAATTTTGAATATATGTCTTGTTCTATTGTTATTCTTTTTTTGCCGCTGTAATTTTCGATGTTTAGTCTGTTTTTCATTGTATTGTAGTTGGTTTCGATTCCCCAGCGTAAATTATAGAGTTCTTTAAAATCTTCGATTTGGAACTCTTTATTGAAAATGTTTGTTAATAATGTTTCTGTTTTTCCATTATCTAGTTCAATGGTTAGTATTCTTAGATTTAGATGTTCTTCTTTTCCATATTCTTCTTTTAATGAGGGGTTGTGGAATTTTTTTATTCTGTCTTTGGTTAGTTTGATTTTGATTTCGGAGTCGTTTTCTTTAATTGTGTACCGTTCGTCTATGTAGCTTTTATCCTTTAATCTGACTATAAAATAACTATTTATGGACATTATGTGTGCGTATAGTTCCATGGCATTGTATCCTCTGTCAAATATGAAAATTGATTTTTCTGGGATTATTAAGTCTTGAATGTTGTCAAGATTTTGGTGCATGAGTGGTAATTCTGCTTGTTTGTAGTTTCCTATGATTCCATCGAGTATAAATCCGTTTAATAAGTCCATTATTGATGAAAATTTGGCTATTGCAGGTTTTCTGTATTTTGGTGTGTCTTTGATTCCAAAATCTCTTCGCACTTCTTCAAAATCAGGAATTTCAAAATCAGATTCGTCACCACCATACAAACGAAAACCTTTGTATTCCTTAAAAAAGTGATTATTTCTATTATAACCAATTAAACGTAAATATTCTTTACTTATTTCTTTAAATACTAGTGGATTTATGAATACTCTTTGTTTGGATAGTGCTTGTCTTGTTATTGTTTCGAGATTGTTGGTGAAATCATCTTCGATGAAATCTTCAAGATCTGCTTGATTGGAAGTGCCTTTGTTTACGCAAAAGAAAGTCACATAATCTTTGAATGAAAATTTACTATCTCTTGTAAATCTTTTTTCATCAATTACAAAGAATGATGCTGGTTTTACAATATTATCAATTGCTGATTTAAAATAAGAAAACATGAAGCATCACAACACCATACTGGGATGAAAAAACATTAAAAATACTGTTTATTTCATTTTTTAAACATTTTACAGCAACTTTCAAAAATTCTATTTTTTCGCAAAAAATAGAAAGATTAATTAATTTGTTACCCCAATATAGTATTGAGGGTTTGTTATTTTCTCGCATAATATATAATATACCCTCAATCCTTAATAAAACTATCCATACTGCTTCAATACTGTTTTTAAAATCAAATTACTATACTATAAATTAACAAATTCATGAATATCACTCGATTGAAAATCAACATGATTACATGATAGTACGAGCAAAATAAAAGGACCTTTGATTAAATCGGATTTTAATAGTAAAGTTTAAATAATAATGGAGCATAAATATTCATTTAAATGAAGTATACTAGTTAAAAACAAACTTATTTTAAAAATAAAGAAAAATAAACACCATATAAAGACAATAAATTAATAATATATTAATAATAACTAAAATAAGACAAATTAGAAAAAATTAGGTTGACGGCATTGAAAAAAAATAAAAAGATCAACAAATAATTATAAAAATTTTTTAGCTTCATTCATGAATTCTTCAGCCTTATTGATACAATCATTGGCAATAGTTTGATCAATATCATCAACAGCATCATAATCAGCGGCTTCTCTTAAAGATTGTGTGCTTGACAAATATTTAGAGATTTTTCTGTCAAAAGAGTCATTCAAAACATACTCTTGACCAAATAATGAGATCACGCCAGTATGCGTTTTAGGTTTGAATCCTTTTTTAATCAGTAATGTTTTAGCAACATTGAACATGCAATAATAACATGCACTAACACTGGTGGAAAATTGATCAACATCATACAATGCCTTAGCGGAAATCAATTTATCATTTGCTTTGTTCATATACTCCTCAATTTCAGACAAGTACCTCTCCCTCCGCTAAAACATTTGATAAAAATGAATAATCTTGTGTTGTATTGAATCTATCTGTACTCATTATGTGAGCAGAAATCAATTCCTGTTTCTCAAGAACAAACTCTCCAATCATATCTACAATATCATCCCAGATTTCACTGCGATAATCAGATATTATTAAAATGTCTATGTCTGAATTTTCAGTGTCATCGCCACGAGCAACGGAACCAAATAATATAATTTTCACGATTTTATCGGAATTTATTGACTCTGCAAACTCACGAGCAATCTCAAATCTATTATTCATAAACAAACACCAACGATTATTCTTATAATATCCTATTTCAATTTCATTAATAATAAATATTTTTGAAGTGTGACTTTGTGTGAAAACACAATTGTGTTTTTATATTGGGGTGTCTGCCAAAATTAATTTTTGAATTTTGCGAAAAAACTTTCCTTTACATATATCTGACAACCAACAATATCTTACACACCACTTCAAGTGCATATATATCGGTAGACCATAGTGCAGAGTAGATGAAACCCCATTAATAGTGCATAATCAGCCGGCATCTGAAATTTTTACTTGAAAATGCATGCTTGCAGCTACTTTAAATTTTCATCCAATAGCCTTGGATTTTTAGAATTTTTACTGCTCACAATTTTTCGTCCAGTTCGCTCTTCCAATTCCCTTAAAGCATTGCCTGCAATGTTTCCTCCATCTCTTGCAACTATTTTACTTTCTTTAAAACCTTTTGGATTTTCAGTTTTGCTAATTTCAGTAGTGGCCAACTCACCCAACATGTTAATAACCAATTCCGCATTAGTCATATTGTCACGAAGGTTCTCTTTTTTCAATCCTTTAATCTTTTTATGTTCTCCTGTTGTTATGCCAAAAGATGCTTGACTAATCTCATTGGTGAGTATTGCATATTCCCTTCCTTTTTTAACACCTGCCATATCCCATTCAGAAGTTAAATCCTTTCTTATTTCAATACTCCTTAATCTTTGGGTGATTCATTCTTCACTATATCCTTTTTCACGGTAAGTGGCAACTGCCCTTTCAATAGCTATTTCAGGGTCTGCTATCTCATCAAGTCTTTCACTGCCCACTTGAGCTAACCATTGTTTAAATGGTTCAGCATTTGGTGAAGGTATTGATTGAATGATACGGAATAACTGTTTTGCTGTAGCAACATCTGTTTTATACATTTTACCGTCTTTATGTGATGGTAATTTCAGTTGGTTACAAATTGTAACCAACTCAACACCTTCATATTTAAGTCTTTTTTTCAATACTTTCCAATAATTATTTGGATTTTTACTTTCACTAAGAATTCCAACAACGTCCACTACTGAAAAATAGTACTCTTCTATTTCATCATCCCATTTCAGCCTTACTTCCTGATTTTGAAATAACTTAATTTTTGTTTCATCAGCCATTTTCTTTCTCCTTTAATTTATTGTCCCCATTTCATAATATTATGTGAAAAACTAATCAGTAAGACGAATATCATATGAATAATTAAATTGACAATGGTATTTTTAGTGAAAATCCTATTTAAATTAAATGAGAGACCATTTGAAAAGTATTGATTATATGATAATAAACCCTCCAAATTAGTTTTAATAGTTACTATATGAAATTCCATTATGCACAAACATGAAAAAGATTTATCATTGATGAAAAAAAATAGATTATTTACAAATTATCCAAGTGGTAAGTACACGAAATTCAAACTACCTACTTTTTGTTTGTCAAAATCAAAATGACCTTCCTGAAGAACATAATAATTATGAATAAGCATTGCTGAAGCACTAATTAAAGGATTTGGATTGGGATAAATAATCCATATTTAATTTTAATAGTATAAATAATTTTTATTTAGTTCAAAATCAACTAAAAATTGCTTTTA
This sequence comes from Methanobrevibacter millerae, assembly GCF_001477655.1. Classification (NCBI taxonomy): domain Archaea; kingdom Methanobacteriati; phylum Methanobacteriota; class Methanobacteria; order Methanobacteriales; family Methanobacteriaceae; genus Methanobrevibacter; species Methanobrevibacter millerae. The sequence continues at coordinate 338,008 of NZ_CP011266.1, forward strand.
TTGGGTAAAAAAATAATTAATGATAAAATATTTAAGCAATCTTATGAATTTCCAATTAGTAATTTCAGATATGCTGATGAATTTTTAAATCATAAGAAACATAAGAATCATAAAATTTTTTTATGTTCTTTAGTTTCTGAAGATTAAAACTTTTTTTGAAAACAAATTTCATAAAAATGAAAATGTCATTGGAGGTATGTAGATTACATTTTCTTTCCTTTTTATTGTTTTTGTATTATTTGCAACAACTATTCCATATTCACAATCATATCTGTTAATGGCATCTTCAATTTGATATTTCTTTTTCTTTCCACGACCCACTTCAATTGGAATGATGTTTTCGGTTTCCTCCTGGATTAAAAAATCGACATTAGTTTTTTTGTTTGCATCATAGTATATTGTGAAATTGGTGAATCTCCTGTTGGACAGATTAAAGAGATTTGATGCTATTAGATTTTCTAATAGAAGTCCTTCATAATCATCGCTTCCAAGTAATGGGTTTCCAACTTTTCTTGACAGTGCGTGTCTGATGCTAGGTGTTGCAAAATAATATTTCCATGATTTTTTAACCCTTTTGGCTGAACCTCCATATGCTTCGCAATGGAAAATCAGATGGGTTTTTTCAAGCAGATCCAATATTTTATTGACATTTGCAGTGGATGTTTTTAAATAATTCGCAAGATTTGCATGTGTTAACTCACCAGGCTGTTGGAGGGCAAAATATCTTAATATTCGTTTTGCATTTGATTGATTAGCGGATGAGAGTTCTTTTATCTGGGACAGGTCTTTAGTAATGACTCTTTCTGTTATTTCAACTAAATCTTCACATATCTCCCTGTGTGTCTTTTTATCAAAAAGTATTGGAAAAGCACCGAATTTAAAATATTCATCCCAGTCATTAGAATTGTATTTTATGCAATTAGTCAGCATACTGTTGGTTTCAAATTCTGATTTGACGGCACTATCTATATTTCCGGTAAATATCAGATTTCTTAAATCATCCGATAGGTTAAATGTATTTAAGTCATATTTTAATTTAAGGTGTTGTGTGTAGTTTAAGGGAGTTATTGATTTTTTACGCATTCTCCTTGCAAGATCATCATTTTGTTCCAGATGGAGTGCTGATGAACCTGTAAATATGACGAATATATTATATGATTTATCATAGATGATTTTTCCGGTCTTTGCCCATTTCTTATCGATTTGTGATTCATCGATGAATATGAAAACCTTTTCGTTTAAAGTTCTTAAGTTCTCATTAAACACGTCCTTTAAATATATTTCAACCATTTCACGAATGCTGCATTCAACAAAATCATTTAAATCATCAAAAGACATGTATAAGATATTTTTGGGAGGAATGTTCTTTTCTTTCATTAAATATTCATAAAGCTGCAGAATCAGGGTTGTTTTGCCAACTCCTCTCAGGCCAGGTAAAACTACAATCTTATTTGATGTATCTTCATTTAAAAAAGTATCAACATATCCTTTTAGTTCATTTAATTCATCCCTTGCATTGAATTTTTTATTATTTTTAGATAAATCTCTGCTTAAAACATTAGGAACATCATTCAATTCATTTTTAATAAAATTAGAAATTAATTCTTCTTTTTTTAACATTATGTGCAACTCCTTAATCCAATACTTTCTATTCAAATATTTGAATTATCTTATATATAATATTATTCAAATAATTAAACAATTATATATAAATAATTGTTCATATATTTGAACAAATGGAATTATATTTATTTTTACAAATAAAATATATTAACATTTAAATCTATAAAATTACTCATTTAATCATAATATTAAAGAAAAAACTAGTTATTTATAATTTATTCCAAACAGATCTCATTAAATAGGATTTATTAAATTTTTTCATTGATATACTTTACAATTTTTCCAATTTTTACTTTACAATTTTTCCAATTTTTACTTTACAATTTTTCCAATTTTTACTTTACAATTTTTCCAATTTTTACTTTACAATTTTTCCAATTTTTACTTTACAATTTTTCCAATTTTTACTTTACAATTTTTCCAATTTTTACTTTACAATTTTTCCAATTTTTACTTTACAATTTTTTCCCCAAACATTTTTTATTAAAAATACCATATAACATTAAATTAATCATTAAATATCAATTTAAAAATAAAATCAAAAATGCATGATTTTTTTATTCATTCAAATTTTACATTAGTTTTTAATGGATACTATATGATTTTAAGTGGTCTTAGTTTTAATGGTTAGTATATGAAATTCCATTATGCACAAACATGAAAAAGATTTATCATTGATGAAAAAAATAGATTATTTACAAATTATCCAAAGTGGTAAGTACATGAAAATAAATTACTTTTAGGAGGTGTTGGCAAATGGTAAATTTTGACTTAAAAAGATTGATAATAGGAAGTGTGGCAGGATTAGTCATTTCCTTGGTCATTGGGCTTGTTATATTCTGGCTGACTTTGGGAAGTGTTAAGCTATACGATGCTGGAGTTTATTCTACAGGATTCACTGAGTTTAGTTTTGTTGTTGGAGTAGTGATTGCAGCTGCTTTGTTTGGATCAATGGAAAGGGACATAGTCTCTGCAGGAATTGTAGGTTTCATCATCGGCCTTTTGACCTGTTTGATTGAAGGATTTGTTTTAAGTCTCTTTTTTGCACCAATGACTGTACAAATCATCACTGGCTGGTGGGGAAGTCAAACTATCCTAATTTTTGCTGGTGTAATAGTAGCTGTTATCTTCAATATGATTTTTTCAAAAAAATCGAACTAACAAAAAAATATAAGTTACTTTTTTAACTATCATTACCATAAATGCTTTCTCTGATATTTTCTAATAATTCCTTTTCATCATCAGTTAATTCGAGGTCATTCAACTTGTCTTTTGATGTACGTCTCATACGGATTACAAATCTTAAAATCAATATCAATACGAATGATAATATGCTTGCCAGAGGTGAAAAGAATGCTAGGATAAGGGATATGACTGAACTGAGAACAGGCGTCATCAATATGTAGAACAGTGTCAGCATAACTCCTCTGAAATATAATTTTAAATTGTCTAATTCAACTCCATCATTATATGTTTCATTCACAGTAGCCTTTATTTCGTCTTTTTTTTCGAAATACTTTTTAAAATTGTCTCTGACAAGCAACATGAACATTAGTATGTATAATAGACTGATTATTAAAACCAGCAATGAAAAGAATATATTTACATTAGTATAATTGTAGAATTTAAAGAGAAATCCTGTTGCAAATGGTATTAAACATACAGATGCCATTGTAAGCATATTTAATGTTAGTATGCTGTCTTTTATCTTTTTAAATTGAAAAAGAAGTGTTGTGTTTTCCCAAAAATTGTAAACAATATAAAAACTTATGAAATAAATCAGGATTGACGGCAATAGATACGTCATGAAATATTCATTTAAAGCAACCCCTGAAGATATTTCAGATATTGTCGGGACTGCAATTTCCAAAACAAGAATCGTCATTGCGATTGCAAAAACACCGTCGGTTATTGCAACATGCCTGTCTTTTAAATTATTTAAAATGTTATTGTTTGTCATCGATATAATTAGAGTTTTCTTTTTATTTAATGTTTTTTGTTGTTATTTTTAAGTTTTTTTAAAAAATAAAATGTGTTAAAGAATATTGATTCTTTAATTTTTGATGGTTATTCTGTTTGATGTTGCAGCGCCGTTTTCATAAGTGGATGTTATGATGTATTCTCCGGCCATTAGGTTGATATTCAGTTTTGCAGTTCCATTTTCGTCAGTTGTTCTGTTGTAGAATACTCCGTTTACGTTGAATGTTATTGTCACGCCTGTTAATGGGTTTCCTTTACCGTCAAGGAGTGTTGCTTTGAACTGTGATCCGTCTTTGTAGGTCATATCCAAATCTTCGGCGCTTAATGTTGGCAGTACTGTTATGTTGTATGACATTTGAAGGCCTGTTAATGGGTCAATTGCAGTTAATGTGTATTTGCCTGGATTTAGGTTGATGTTTAGTTTTGCTGTTCCGTTTTCATTGGTGGTTCTGTTGTAGAACACTCCGTTGATGTTCATTGTAATTGTGGTGTTAGGAATAGCATTTCCTTCGCCGTCAATTAATGTGATGTAGAACTGTGATTCGTTTCTGAAGTATTTAACCAAATTATCTGCTATTAATGTAGGCAATATTGTAATGGTATTTTCAACAGTTGTTCCATTATATGTTGTTTTAATTGAATACTCGCCCGGTTTAAGATTAATGTTTATGCGTGCAGTACCATTTGCATCACTGGTTCTTGTATAATTATTGCCATTGATTTCAAATGTTATTGTTTGGTTCGCTTCACCTACATCAACTTCAAATTGTGATTCATTTTTATATATTTTAACTAAATCTTCGCTTATTATTGGGGTGTTGGACTCTTTTGTATATACTTTAAGGCACACTGTTTGGTTTTGTTTTGAAAGATCGCTCCATGTGTTCCCGTCACTGCTTACATAAGACATTCCGGACAATAGGTGTTGTCTTGTTTCATCCTGATAAGGTACATTATTGCTTTTGAATACGACTTTGAATGTGTCATTTTCTTTGATTGGAATGTTTTTATTTAATTTTATTGTCTTGAATCCTGCAAATGGGCTTGTTCCGTTTTGTGTTAGTTTTAAATTATCATTTACATATATCTTGAATTCGTAGTCAACTCCTGTGTCGTTGAAGTAGGTTCCGACAGCTGCTATGTCTGCTTTTTCAACAGCTTTAAATTCATTGCTGTAGAACGTATAGTTATTTGTGAAATCCTCGAGACATGTAAAATCTGTCTGGTAATTGTATGTGTAGTTTTCAGTGTTTTCTATTATGAATGAGAATGTATAATCAATACTTTCTTCTTTAGGATAAACTGATGTATCGTAATATGATATGTATGCATATCCTTTTTCTCCCCAGTTATCTGCCCAACTGTTTTTTATTATCCATGCTCCGTTACCTAGTGGGGTTATTTTAAAGTTTTCCTTAGGATAATTGTCATCCCAGCCTATTACAGCAACATCATGATTTGCTTCGTATGTGTTGTTGTGATATACTGAATTTGTTTTTTCATTGAAATATTCAGTTTCAGCATCAAAACTTATTAATCAGGAAAGTGATGAAAAGCACCTGAAAAGCATAAAGAACAATTATAAGAAAAGATTCTTTTCACATTGCGTCAAGTCAACGTCCTGTGAGGATGTCTGTCCTATGGAAATTCCAACCCAAAGGGCCATTTCAAAGATGAATAGAAAATCAGTCTGGAGAATCTGGCAGCTGCTGCATCTTGATTGAGGGTGGTTAATTTATTCTTCATAGGTGAAGACATCTTCGACATATTTTTGGTTTAGAGATTTGGTTATTTTAAATGCATGTATTAAATTTGGGCTCATGCGGTCATTTTCTATAGCATTTATGGCCTGACGTGAAATTCCAACTCTTTTTGCCAATTCCTCTTGGGTAAATCCATTTGATTTTCTCAAAACTTTAATGTTGTTTTTCATTTTCATACCAAATATTTTATTGTTATTATTTTTTAAAAGCTCATAAATATAGTTTTAGTTAGATGTAAATCTATCTTGATATTTTAATGGTAAATAGATTTCTTTCATTTACTATTTGATTAAAAAAAGAAAAATGGATGATTTATTTTACATAATGATATTGAAGTTGGCACTTTTTTAATTTGAAATTATCTTTTGTTTATTTTTCAGCTATTATGCAAATCCATTCGTTCATCTTGTCTGGAGAGAATTTTTCTTACATTAATGTATTTTTGGTGAGGTTTAAAAAAAATATAATATTTTGAAAATTATGAAATTATTAAAAAAGAGCTATTCATAATCTTCATTTAAAAAATCATTTAGGTTTTGTCTTTGCAGCATCCGAAAAAGAAGTTTTTAACTTTTTTGACTTTGGATTTTTTGTCTCTTTCCTTTTTCGCATTACGTGCATGCATATTATTTCTTGCTTCTACGATATTATCCATAGATATCATCTCCCGTTATATTATTTAGGTATGTCTAAAAATATATATAAAGTTATCTGATTCTAAATTATGAAAATATTACTGATTGGCTTGATTATTGATTTAAGAAAGTTTTATTGTTTAAATTAAAAACAAATAATTTACAACGATTAAATTAAATATTCACTTGTTAATAACATTAAAGAGGCATTTGCAATGACAGAACATTTTAAAGATCGCAGTTTCAAGCGACTAACAGACACATTTCCAGTGCCTATGCTAAAATAGCTGCATGTTCGCCATGACATGACAAAACCATACTAAGCAACACTGGAAATCACTAACAACAACAAGCAATTTCTTGATTTTGTATATTGAAATCACCTACCTGACTGTGGCTTTATTTATGAAATCCGATTTGTCCACTCTGAATTGCTTTTAAAAATTGTGAATTAACCAATCACGTTAAAGGTTTGAGTAATGAAGAGATTTATGAAATTAAAGTTTTTCAAAAAGCATTTATGGAAAAATTCATATCTGATGAGGATGAACTGGAGAAGATAGATATCAATAACCGCAATGGAAGAAATGAAACAAATATTTCCAAAAGAAACTCAAAAAATAATGGAAGAAGGAATGGAAAAAGTGGATTAAATTATTTATTATATTAATTATAAAGTAATACTTAACAAACAACTTGGAGGATAATATGAAAAAAAGGAATATTATAATTATTGTCATAATCATTATTGTTATTGCGATAGTTGGATTATATTCAATGGGATTCCTGAAAGATAATCATACAAATGATCCTACAGTATATGCTAATTCAATCAAGGATGTGGGAACATTCAATTCAACCGGTGTAACTAACTTCACAATGGACAATTCAACCACAAACAATATTTCAACCGATTATGTGGCAAATGATAATCTCACAAAGCTTTCCGTAACAAATGATACCAATCTGGTTAATGCAACAACTTCCGGTGCATCCAGACTTAATGAAACCGTCAAGGCACATGCAATCTATAAGGATACTCTTACTGACGGACCTCATAAAGGTGAAACAAGATACTTGTCAGTATTGACAGATAACAATAAATTTGTTATAATCAGCACTCCTGATTATAATCTAACTTCTATTATGGCAGATACATTCAAATTTGCTTAGTTTGGATTTTATCCAAGCTATTTTTTTTATTTTTAAATATTAATCGAATGTTTTCAAATAGCTTTTTTTATTTATTTTTCCTTTTATTTCATAAAAACTAAATCCTCTAAAAAAGAAAAAACCAAAGAAAACTATAAAACCTCATGCAAAACTGGGCATCAAACACTTGAACTTAACAAACGAAAGAGATAACCACATTGATTCCTTCCATTATATAGTACCATACACTGGTTAATATCCAATTTGAACAAAAAAATTTGGATATTACATATTTATATCATTGTTATATTTTAATTCATTTAATATAATTATAATTCTAGTTATATTTATATACTATATAAATTAAAATATCAATAACTGTTTTAAAAAATTTGTTAATAATATAAATTTGTATAATTTTTTTAGGTGCGGATAAAAATGAAAAAGATTTTTGCAGTATCAGTACTTCTCGTATTGTTTCTGCTTTTGGGGTCGGCATATGCTACCGAGGGCAATGAAACTCAAACTTTGAAACTGGATAATGAAGAGCACATTAGTGTTCCAAATGATGAAAGCACTTTTTCTCAACTTAAAAATGAAATCTCCTCTGGAGGAGATATAAATCTGTCACACTCATCATATAAATTCGATTCAGGCACAACTATAGAAATTACTAATCCCGGAACAATTGATGGAAAAGGAGCTGTCATTGACATGGTCGGTTCCTGGGATGTTTGCGTCTTTAAAGTATATTGTGACGGTGTGATAATTAAAAACATGACTTTTAAAAATGCCCATTCAACCTATTATGGTTCTGCCATTTATTTTAACTCTTCAGGCACTGTAGTTGACTGTAATTTCATCAGCAATACTGCTGATGCTGCCGGCGCAGTTTTCTTTGAAAATACAGGAACTATAAAAAGATCCAACTTTACACAAAACCAAGCGTCCATTGGTTATGGTGGTGCAGCATACTTTTATAGTTCAGGCATCGTTGAAGATTGCATATTTACAGACAACAAAGCCACATCTGGTGGTGCCATTTATTTTGGTGAATATGGCCATGTGAAAAATTCTACTTTTGATCATAATTCAGCAGCTTCCCAAGGTGGTGCAATTAATGAATACGGATATGTGCTGATAGAGGAATCTAATTTCACTGACAATTCTGCAGATAGGGGTGGCACAGTTTATTCCCGTAATGGAGGAGAACTGTCAGGATGCAATTTTATAAATAATTCAGCTACATATGGGGGAGCAGTCTATTTTATTGAAGAAGCTACCCTAAATAAGTGTAATTTCACAGAAAATAAAGCCAGTGCGGGAGGAGTGGCCTATTTCTATTATATGGGAAAAGTAAATCTATGTAATTTCACTGCAAACTCTGCAACAAACGGTGGAGCAATTTATTTTAGAGGCGAAGGAATAATAAATCTATGTAATTTCACTGTAAACTCCGCAACAAACGGTGGAGCAATGTATTTTGAAGGAAATGGTAATGTTAATGACTGTAATTTAACAGCAAACACTGCAACAAATGGTGGAGCAATATATTTCAATAAATTTGCAACCATGAACAACAATTATTTCACGGAAAATGAGGCTAAACATTATGGTGGCGCATTATACCTTGTCCAATCAAACACTATTGAAAAATCTTATTTCACATCAAATAAAGCTCAGGTCGGCGGTGCTTTTTATATTTCTGCAGATGGGACTGTTAAAAATAGTGAATTCAAAAATAATACAGCAAATTACGGCGCAGCATTTTTTCTGGGTTATGATAGTTCAATTTTGATTGAAGATACCGATGACGATATTGCCTCATCCGATTCAGATTCTTTTCATGCTGTACATGCAACTAAAAAATATGAAAAAAGCATTTTGGGTGATGATGAAGCTACAGTTGAACCTGTTCCAGAACCTTCAGGAACTGTTGAAAAGTGTATTTTTATTGAAAATACTGCAAAAAAGCTGGGTACAGTATATTTCAACATGCGAGGCAAAGTCTATGATTCATATTTCACAAATAATTCTGCATCAGAAAAAGGGGGAGCAATATATTTTATAGCAGACGGAAACATTGAAAATTCCGAATTTAAAAATAATTCTGCAAGAAACGGGGGTGCAGTCTACTTTGACCAGTCATCATCGTACGTTGAAGTTAATAAATGTATATTCACATTGAACAGGGCAGTAAACGGAGGAGCAATTTATACAAACGCAAAAACAAATATTAAAAACAGCAATTTCACTGAAAATATAGCAAAATATGCTAGCGATGCAATATACATATTTCATGATGGGGGAGCTATTTTTGCAGCATCCTCATCTAATGTGAATATAGAAAAATGTACATTCACATCCAACACTGCATCCGGGCATGGGGGTGCAGTATCACTTTACGGTACAGGCACTGTCACTTACTCCAATTTTATTGGAAATTCCGCATCAGGATACGGCGGTGCAATTTATAGTGAAAACAAATTTGATATTGACAATTCCCTATTCGAATACAATGCTGCAGCAATTGGATCTGCAATATATCTTAAATCTGTTGATTGCACACTTTCAAATTCTGTTCTTCTAAACAATCGGGCCAATTCATACATGATAATAATAACAAAGACAGGATTCAACATTGAAATCGAATTTCAGGGAAATGACAACATGATTAACGCAATCTATTCTTATAACGCAGATGCGCTTACATGTACAAATGTGACCTACTGGGGCGAATATGGACTAATGAACACAGGAAACAGTCCAGTTAAGACCCAAAGAAGCAATCTTGAAAAAGGTCAGAATATAAGTATAACTGTTTATGACAATGACATATTAATATTGAACACAACAAAAGTCACTGATGCAAACGGTAAGGTGGCTTTGAATGTTGTTGCAGGAAACATGACAGTAACTGCCCGCCACAACGATGATTCATATTATCGTGCAATTGAAAAAACTGAAAAATTTGAAACTGACGGCATTCAAACAGTTATGAAACTAGAAATTGACAATGATACTGCAAATGCAAAAATCAGCACAGTCTCAGGCGATAAGATTTCAGGACACATAACATTCACAGTTTCAAATGAAAGCGGAATCATAACAACTGAAAGCATATCCATATCAAACAATACTGCCGCTATGGATTTGACCAAACTGGACTTTGGAAAATACAATATAACTGTATTATTCAACGGAAATCTCAATTATTATCCAAGTACAGCCAATGAAAGCTATGAAAAAATCCTTCTGGATTCCATCATGGATATTAACGTTTCAGATATTACAGACTCACAAAAAGAAATTATCAATATCACAGTCAACGGCAAAAAAGACGAAAAAATCACAGTTTATGTAAACACTAAAGAATACTTAGTGACTGATGGTACATTGATACTGGAGGGACTTGAAGAAGGTATATATAACGTAGTGGCATATTATGATGGCAATGGATCATATTCCAAAGTATCAAACAGCACACAGTTCAAAGTTATCAGAGATTTGGCCTATTATGTTGAAATATCTAACTTTACATCAACTGAAAGAAGTATCAATATAACTGCAAAATCGAATATAAACAACAATCTAATAAATGGAAAACTTTATTTCATCCTGCCTGACTCATCAAAAATCGAAGCGCAATACACGAATGGAATATGGTGGGTGGAAAAAGCATTCAATGATGCTGGAGACTATTTAATAGATGCGGAATTTGTCGGCTTGGACAATGTTGAAATAATTAAGGCCAATGTTTCCATAAGGAATTTATCCCCATTTAAAATCACTGCCTGTGATGCATGTTATGGTCAAAATCTCTCAGTCGAAATCACACTTCCAGGCAAGGCATCCGGAAATATTACCCTATATATTGGAAATGAAAGCTATATAATCCAATTAAATGATTCCCGCCCCGATGTATTTAATTATACCATTTCCAATCTCCCAGTAGGAAATTACGCAATTTATGCTGTATACAGCGGAAACGTTAAATATCTGTCAAACACATCTGCAGACACATTTGAAATTTATACGGCATCTTCATTAATTAAAATAGATTTGAAAGATGTTTATCTTGTTGGGGAGGATATTTTAATTTCATTAACTCCAGTTAACTCAACAGGAACAATTGATCTTTCAATAAACGGCAAAAATTATGTTGTAGTTAACAATCAGGTTTTAATAAACGGAGGATTGTCATATGGGGAATATAACGTTAATGTTAAACTAAATGCTGATTCAAACCATCTTGAATCTGCTAACAGCACCATATTTGAAGTGAAGAAAGTTAATGACTATATTTTCCAAGCGAATGCAACAGACACTGTTGTGGGAGATAAATCAGTTCTAAATATAAACCTGCCTAATGACGCCAAAGGTAATCTGATAATAAACAGCAAAACCTATGCAATTAATAAAACAATTTCCCTGGATTTGGAATTGACAGCAGGCCACAAATCAGTTAACGTCACATACAGTGGGGACGACAAATATGCCGCCAAATCAATAATTGTCAATTATGCAGTTGATAAAGGCTCTTCAGCAATTAACATTGACATTAACGACATTTACTTAGTTGGCGATGATATATTAATTATATTAACAGCAATTAACTCAACAGGAACAGTTGATCTTTCAATCAACAGTACAGAATACACTGTCGTTAACAATCAGGTTTTAATAAAAGACGGATTGAAATATGGCAAATACGTCATTAATGCCAAACTAAATAATGATTCAAACTACTATGGATCAACCAATACTGCAGAATTCGAAGTAATAAAAATAAACGACTATATATTTGAAGTTATTGCATCAGACACCACTGTAGGAGACAATTCCGTCCTAAATATAAGTTTACCTCACGATGCCCGAGGCAATTTGACAATTAACGGAAAAATCTATGCAATCAATAAAACAATAACATTAAATAATGAATTAACTGCAGGAAATAAATATGTTAACGTCAAATACAGTGGAGACGACAAATATGTCGGCAAATCATTAACTGCAAATTATTTTGTCAATAAAGCTCCATCTTCAATTACAATTAGCTTAAATGGGAGTTATTATGTGGATGATGAAATTGTAATAGAATTATCTCCAGTTAACTCCACAGGAACTGTTGATTTATACATAAATGGTGAAAAATATGTGGTTAGCGATAATCAGGTAATCATTAAAGAGGGATTAATCTATGGCAGCTATACTGTTTTAGCTATTTTAAACGGCGACGACAACTATCTTGAATCATCAGACATCGCAGTATTCAATGTTTATAAAATTACACCGGAAATTACAGCAGCAGACATTGAAATTCTTCCGGGATTCGATGCAATAATTAAAATAACAAGCAAGGACGATATTACAGGAATAGTTAATGTGAAAGTTAACGGCAAAACATATCTCTTTGATGTAAATGACAATATTATCATTTCAGATTTGGATTCGGGAAATTATTCTGTGATGATTTCATATCTTGGTGATGAGAGATACTCTCCTGCCAACACTACTTCAAACATTTATGTAAAAGATGGTGACCTGATTAGAATAAGCACTGAAAATGTTATTAAGTACTATTCCGGGCCTGAAAGACTCCATGTTATCATAACCAATCATTCGATAGGAATTTCAGGCAAATCTGTATCAATCACAATCAATGGCATCACATACAACAGAACTACCAATGAAGAGGGAATCGCTTCAATTGCAGTTAACTTGAACAGCGGAAACTATACTGCCATTGTCAATGTTGAGGAGTATAATTTCATGAAAGAAGTTGATGTATTGATACTGGCGACTATACATGCAGAAGATGTTGTTAAAGTATTTAGAAATAAGACTCAATATTATGCATCATTCACTGATGCAGAGGGTAACTTGTTAAAAAATACGTCTGTTTCCTTTAACATAAACGGCATATTCTATGAGAGAATTACCAACGAACACGGAGTTGCGAAATTGAACATCAATCTCGAATCAGGCGAGTATATCCTTACTGCAAGAAATCCTAAAACTGGTGAGACAAAATCAAATAAAATTGTGGTTTTAAGTAAAATTGAATCTTCAGACCTAACAAAATACTATAAAAATGACTCCCAGTTTATAGTTCGTGTAATTGATGATTATGGAAATCCTACAGGTAGTGGCGAGAATGTGACTTTCAACATCAACGGAGTATTTTACACAAGATCCACAAATCAGACAGGACATGCGAAGCTGAACATTAACTTGGCGCCAGGTAAATACATCATTACCAGCTATTACGGCGATTGTGCTGAAAGCAATGAGATTGAAGTCCTGCCTGTTTTAACTGCAGATAATATGGAGATGACCTACAAGGACGGATCCAAATTTATAGCAAAATTGCTTGACGGTAAAGGCAGACCTCTTGCAGGCAGCAATGTTACTTTTAACATTAACGGAGTTTTCTATAATCGCATAACTGATGTAAATGGCGAAGCCAAGCTCAATATTAACCTGATGCCTGGTGAATACATTATAACATCAATTTATGATGGTGCAATGATTTCAAATACAATTAAAATCAATAAATAATGAATCCATATTCATTATTTTTCTTATTTTTTTAAATTAAATAATCATAGGCATAATATATTTTTATATTAAAAAACTAAATCATTGATAAAGCCCTTAAAATTAATTTCAGGTGATGGTTTAGGTAATGCTTTTGTTTTCAATCGACTTTTTTTTTATTTGTGCTGTTTAAAAAGCCAATCCCGTACGGGCTCGAGATTATATGCATAGTCAAATGATGCCATATGTTCTCCTGCACCCATTTTGTTGTCTGTTGAGTTTCCGGTTACAGTGCCCTGCTTAAATGATATGAAATTGATGTTGCTGTTTTTGCCAATCATCTCATTGATTTTATTGTCATTGTCACCTGATTGTGCATCAATGCCTTCTAAAACTTCATATTTGACACTTTTATTGTCAAGCATCTGTTTAACTTCTTTTTGACCTGTAGATGCTTTTTGATCTCCTTCAGACACTATATAAAAGAATTTTTGTGAATCCAGATTGCTTAATTCATTAATGTCCCATTGGCATGAAACAAACATTTCGGCCGCAAATAAATCAGGATATTGGCTTGCCAGATACAGGATTGTCATTCCTCCCATGGACTGGCCGGTACCATAAATTCTGTTTGCATCGATGCTGTAGCTGGTTGAGACGTTATCAATCAAATTCTTTGTCGCATTCAAGTATTCGCTTTTTTCATTTCCCTGCATATCATCAATGATTACATCCGAATATGTCGGAACCAGTACAATACATTCCTCCTTGCTGTTTTTTGAATCGTTTGCCCAGATTATACCTCCCAATCCCTGTTCAAGTGAGGCTTTCTCACCCTTTCCAACAAGGCTTGAATCCGCAATAAAAACCACTAGGGGATAATTTTTGTTTTTGTCATAATTGTCCGGCAGGTAAATGTTGTATGGTATTTCCAGGCCGGTTTTTGAATCATTAAATGTCTTCTGCTCAAATTTGTCTTCCACATTCTTTAAAATTCCGTCAACATCTGAACTGCTGTCAATACTGTATGCAGCACCAATTATCAGACATGCCAGAATGAGAATTGCTGATATTAATATTATCTTTTTTATGTTCATGATATTATTAAATGATTTATTGGATAAATATTTTGATGTTGGTAGGACATATCCTAAAAAGCAAAAATGTTTAGGTTATCCAATTCAATTTCTGGTAAATCCTTGAGCCTCACCGGCTTTATGATAATTTTTAATAATATGTTAAACACAATATTAGTTAATGGTGAAATTATGGACAAGAAAAATATAATAATTATTGTTCTGGCTATTGTAATCATTGCATTAATTGCAGTTGTTGCAAGCAGTTTTGTGAACTTAAGCTCTGAAAAGGGACCTGTTGTTTATAACAATACAATTGAGGGATTGGGAACTTTCAATACAACAAATGTGACCAATTTTACATTAAATGAATCAAGCAACAGTGTTCAAAACAATTATGTGGGAAATGATACGATTGCTCAAGTAACTACAACATCAAGTAGTTCCGCTGTTGATATAACAATTTCAGAAGCAGATAGAGTTAATGATTCAGCAAAAGGCCATACCATCTATAAGACCACGGCCAATATTGGTATTCATAAAGGGGAAGTCAGATATTTCTCCATATTGAAAGACCAGGATAATCAGAGATATGTTATGATTAGTACGGGTGATTATAATCTGACCTCTATGATGGTTGATTCATTTAAATTTTATTAGTTTGGAGTTTTTCCAAGCTATTTTATTTTTTTGATTATATTTTAATTTTCATGATATTCTATTTCCTAATTTAAATTTAATTTGTTATTCATTAGAATAATAATTGATTTTTTTTAAACGATCGTTATTTTTTAATATGTGTATGTATATATATTGTATTAAAGACATTGTATTTTTAACGTGTTTTATTATTATGTTGGGTTTTAGTATGGTAGAAACAAAATCAAAAGGAATTTCATTTTATAATTATCTTATTAATAATGGGTATTATTTTAATAAAGAATTAATAGAAAATTATCTTTTATCATTAAAAGTTAAACCTTTTGTGATTTTTACAGGTAATTCGGGAACAGGTAAAACAAAATTGTCCCAATTATTTGCTAAGTATATATCTTCTTTTGGTGATTTAAATGATGATTCATTAGATATTTTTGAAAGTGATGATCGTTCTGATACAATTTCGGATGAATTTGTTGTTGTTAAAGCCAAAACTAATTATTCTTCTTGGAAAAATAAAGGTTGGACTTTGGGTAAAGATGATTTTAAAAATATTTTACCAATTAGGGAATGTGAAACAAAGTTTAATATGATTGTTGATGGAATTTCTGCAATTGGATCAATTAATTTAGGCTTTCAATTGTATTATGAAAGTAATGAAATTCAAAATTATTTTAAAGAGTTATATGAAGATGACGATTCTCAAGTAGTTGATTTAAAAATAGATTGTGAATCTTTGCGTAATTTTATTTCTGATGATTATTTGGAGCCAAATGGGTCAATTATTATCACTCAAAAGTCAAATAAATCTTCTTACAATGAAAGACAATGGATGATGAATAAAGATATTTTTAAATATCTTCCTTTCCATAATGGCTATTTTGAATGTAATGTTGATGTAAATGACATTAAATCTAAAGCAAAATTTAGGATTGTTCCTAAATTATCATTTAGTCCAAATGATGAATTGCAGAATTATCTTCAAAAAAATCATGGGAAGATTGTTAATATAGAGCTTAAAATTGATAAATTTGATTTTGATAATTTTGAACAAAAATTTGATAATAATGAAGATAATTTAAAAGAAACAAATGAGTTAATTTCTAGTAATCCTATAACTCCTAAATATGCAATTATTCCGGTAGGTGCTAATTGGACAGATAATTCTAATATTTTGGGTTATTTTAATGCTATCACTGAAAAATATCAAACAACTCCTGCTTATGACTTAATTTATGAAGCGAGTTCTGATAATTATAATTCATATTTCTTAATTCTTGATGAAATGAATTTGTCTCATGTTGAACGTTATTTTTCTGATTTTTTATCAGCTATTGAAAGTAAAGAATCAATTCCTTTATATGGTGGCTCACAACTAAAATTAACACTTCCAGATAATTTATTCATAATTGGTACAGTTAATGTTGATGAGACAACATACATGTTCTCTCCAAAAGTTTTGGATAGGGCTAATACTATAGAATTTGATACATTGTCTGTATCAGATTATATTAATTTGAATTTGGATAATGATGATTTTAAGGGAGATATTAATTATCTTCAGTCTCCATTAATTGATTCAGATATTTCAAATTTAAACATTGTTGATTTAAAAGAAATTTTATCTGAAATTTCATGCACTGGTGGAAATTTATTGCAAGTCTTAACAAATGAGCTCAATTCTTTCCAATCAAAACTTAAACCTGCTGGCTTTGATTTTGGATTTAGGGTCATTAATGAAATTTTAAGGTTTATGGTTGTTGCCTGGAGATATGAAAATTCGCCAGATAATTGGGATAATTGGCAGAGATATTTTGATGCTCAAATTAAGCAAAAAATACTTCCTAAACTTCATGGATCTCAAAAAGCTATTGGTAATGTATTGAATGATTTATTTAACTCATGTTTGATTAATTCAGATAATAATGAACAAGCAAAATTATTTGATTTATCTGAAAATAATTGTAAATATTATACTTCAGCTTTAAAGCTTCAAAACATGGCTAAAGTATTGTCTGATCAAAGATATGTTTCATTTATTAATTAGATTTCAATGATTGAACAAAAGGTTATTATTCATTTAAAAGATGAGTTTTCAAATGATATTGGGACTTTAACTGTTAGTTCTATTGATTATAGGAATGATTATGGATCATTCTATCAAATATCTGATTCAATGGTCTTGGAAAATATTGATTTGGTTGATGAAGCGGATAATTTAACTCCTATTCAATATTATAATAAAGAATCTTCTCAATTTGCACATTTGATGCTTTTGGAAGAAACAGAATATCAAGTTTTATTCGAATCCGATGATATTAATGCTACTTATGATGTTTTATATTCCTTGAATAAAATTAATAAAAGTCATTTTAAAAAGTTTAGATTTGATTTAGGTAATGATAATAAATTTAAACTTGCAGGAACATTAAACTTTAGAAGTTATGTAGGTAAATCATTTTTAGATGTTAAAAAAGGTAATCTGAAATCAATTCCAATACCTATTGAGGTCAGGTCTAAAAAAATTGATTATTTTAATCAATATTCGGCAATGATTGCTGATTTATCACAACATGCATTAAGTTTAATTTTTGAAGTTAATTCACCATTATATCAAGAATTTGAATTGACTGATAGCGAAAAATTAACTTATTATGAAGATTTCATGTTTTTAGAATATTTGTTTAGACAAGATAATTTACCTTCGGTTTTTGAGTATTTATCAAAAAACTTACATTCTCAATTGATAAATCATGATGAAAGTATTCCTATTTCTTTAGCCAATAATTTAAATTCATCTTCTTTAAACAATATCGTTTCAAGACCAAATAAACTATTTAAAATAGATTCTCCAATCAAAATGGCTGAAAAGTTAAATGGTTACTTGCCGTATACAATTAATCAGACTAAACATGAAGATTCAATTGACACTCCTGAAAATCAATTTTTAAAATATTTTTTGAAAATGCTTCAAAATTTAGTTCAAAAATTATTGTTTAGTTCTAAAAAAGGTTATATTCAGGATAAATTAAAATATTTCAATGAAGAAGTTAGTTATTACTTGTCTTATAAATTTTTTAATCAAATCTCAACAATGGAATATGTACCGTTTAATTCTCAGGTATTGCAGAAAAAAGAAGGGTATAGAGACATTTTCCAATATTTCTTAATGCTTGAATTTTCATTTAGATTAAGTTGGGATGAATTGAATAATAAATTTAAAGGATTTGAAAAGAGACTGTCAGAATTATATGAATATTGGTGTTATTTTGAAATTTTAAAAGTTTTAAATGATTTAAGTATTACTAAGATTAATTTTGAAGATGTTTTTGAAGTAAATAAAACTAATTGGAAAGTTAATGTTATCAAAGGTAAACGTTCATCTAAAAAATTCAAATTAAATGTTCGTGGACATGAAGTTAATATAGAATTGTTCTATAATTTAACATTTTCAGATAAATCCGATTATAGGTCATATTCTCTTGCTTTTAAACCAGATTATACATTGTTAATTACCACTCCAGTAAAGCAACATTTTATTCATTTTGATGCAAAATATCGCTCTGAATTGGAAATCATTGATTTTTATGAAAAAATAGGTGAAAAATCCAATTCTGAAATTGAAAAAGAAATTGATAAAAGAGATGCTCTTGAAGAAAAAGAATATGTTTTTAAAGATGCTGACATTTATAAAATGCATACATACAAGGATTCAATATTACTAAGTTCCGGTGCTTATGTATTATATCCTGGAACCAAATCACAATATTTCTTGCAGGAAGATTTGGTAATTCCTTCTGTTGGAGCATTTTCATTAACTCCTGGAAATACTGAAATTGAAGAAGATAACCTAACTAAATTTATTAAAATAGTTATTGAAACATTATTGTTCCAAGATGGATTAATAATTAAAGAATGGGTAAGTTCTAATTAATTATCATCAACTTTATAACGTCAGCTGCATAATATTTAATTAGAGGTTTTAATTAAATGTTGTGCAATATATCCATTTCAACCATAAATAACAATCTATCCACTTTTTATAAAACTAATTATAATGTTAACTTATTTTATCCCTTTTTAGATAGATTGATGGAGTTTGACTTGGATAAAGATTTTTTGCATGATGAATTCAACATTCTTTTAACAAAAGATGATTTGGATTCAATTGACAGAAACAATATAAAAAATGAAGATATTAATTTTATTAACGAACTGGATAATTTATTCAAAACCAGTAAACAGATAGAAATCGAAGGCAGATTTCGCCGATTCATTAAAATAGAGGAATTAAATTGAAAACTTTAAATGTTGTTGCAGCTATTATTCACAAAGACGATAAAATCCTGGCCACCAAAAGGGGCTATGGTGAGTTCATCAACCAGTGGGAGTTTCCCGGAGGCAAAATCGAAGATGGAGAAAGCAAAGAGGAAGCTCTTAAAAGGGAAATCAAAGAGGAGCTGAACATTGAAATTGATATCAAAAACTTCGCTTTGGACATTGAGTATCAATACCCTACTTTTTATCTGAAAATGAGCTGTTTTGACTGTACAATCAAAAGCGGAACTCCAGAGCTTATTGAACATAATGATGCCAAATGGCTAACCAAACATGATTTGGACTCTGTTAACTGGATTCCTGCAGACTTGGATGCTGTGAGCTATTTAAAGGAGACCATGTTTGAAAGCGAAATCATGGAAAAGATGAAAAGAATTGATGAAGAGATGCAGAAGTGTAACTATGATTTGGATAAGCTAAAGGAGCTTTATGACAAGACTGAAGACAAGTTTGAAAGGCAAATGATTTATGCAGAAATCAGAAGCATTGAAATCTCAAACATGATTATTGTTGATAAAAATGATTAATGAGGATATTTTAAACGGGGCTAGAACTGCGTTCATTGATGAGCATATTTCATCCAGTCCTGATTTTAAGCCTAAACTGCTTTTCAATTCCCCAAACACTAAGGTAAGAAATGAACTGATAGATAACCTTAGAAATTGTGATGAATTTATTATTTCAACTGCTTTTATTACTTTAGGGGGAATTGTACCTCTTTTGGAGGAATTTAAAAACCTTGAATCTAGAAACATTAAAGGAAAAATCTTAACAACTGATTATCTTAATTTCACAGAACCTAAGGCTTTAGAAAAACTTCAAAGCTTTAAAAACATTGAAGTGAAGATGTTTACTACTGAAAGTGAGGGTTTTCACACTAAGGGATATATCTTTAAAAAGGGAGATAACTATTCAGCTATTGTGGGAAGTTCCAACTTAACCGAAGCCGCTTTAGTTAAAAACAAGGAATGGAATGTCGGTTTTACTACAACCAAAGATGGAGAAATCATCAACAATTTATTAAATGAATTCAACCAGTTGTGGGACAAATCAAAAGAGCTTTCAGATATCCTTCCTGCTTATGAAAAATTATACAATGACAATCTGAACTTTAAGCAGCTTAGAAAAACCACCGAAGAATTAAAGAAAAAGAACATCACTGATCTGGTTCCAAACTCCATGCAGGAGCAGTTTTTAACAAACATCAGAAATCTTATCAAATCAGATGAAAAAAGAGCCATTCTTGTTTCAGCAACAGGTACAGGTAAGACCTATGCTTCTGCTTTTGCAGTTAAGGATTTCAATCCTAAACGATTTTTATTCATTGTTCATCGTGAACAAATCGCAAAGCAGTCAATTAATGCCTATAAAAACGTTATCAAAGATAAAACCTTTGGGCTTTTGACAGGTAATAAAAAAGACTTCAATGCAGACTATATTTTTGCAACGATTCAGACTTTATCGAAAGATGACATTTACACCAAATTTGAAAAAGATGAATTTGACTAT
The DNA here is from genome assembly GCF_001477655.1 of Methanobrevibacter millerae. Lineage (NCBI taxonomy): Archaea > Methanobacteriati > Methanobacteriota > Methanobacteria > Methanobacteriales > Methanobacteriaceae > Methanobrevibacter > Methanobrevibacter millerae. The sequence goes on from NZ_CP011266.1 coordinate 359,281, forward strand.
ATTATTATTGATGAGGTTCACAAAGCCGGTGCTTTAAGCTATCAAAAGATTTTTGAGTATTTCAAGCCTAAATTCTATTTGGGTATGACTGCTTCACCGGAGCGTACTGACGGTTTTGATATTTATGAACTCTTTGATCACAATATTGCTCATGAAATCAGACTTCAGGAAGCATTGGAAGAGGATTTGTTATGTCCATTCCATTATTTCGGTATTCATGACGTAAAATTTGATGATGAGGAAATAAACGATGATTTTAGGGATTTCAATTATCTTGCATCAAATAAAAGAGTTGATTATCTTTTAGAAAAGTCAGAGTTTTACGGATATTCTGGTGATAGAATAAAGGCTCTGGTATTCTGTTCTAGAAAAGATGAAGCCAAACTTCTTTCCCAAGAATTCAATAAGCGTGGACATCCTTCAGTTGTGTTAACTGGAGATGATTCACAGGCCAAAAGGCTTGATGCAATTGACAGATTAACTAATGACGATAATCCAAACAAGTTAGAATATATTTTTACTGTTGACATTTTCAATGAGGGTGTTGACATTCCTGAAATCAATCAGGTTCTGCTTGTAAGGCCGACTGAATCTCCAATTATTTTCATCCAGCAGCTTGGAAGAGGTTTAAGAAAGTTTAAAAACAAGGATTTTGTTGTAATTCTGGATTTCATCGGAAACTATAAAAACAATTATATGATTCCGTTGGCATTGTCCGGTGACAGATCTTATGATAAGGATAAGTTAAGACGTTATTTAATGGAAGGAAATAAAATTATTCCTGGTGTTTCTTCAATTAACTTTGATGAGGTATCCAAGCAAAAAATCTATGAATCAATTAACAACACTTCCTTTTCGAGAGTTGCACTTTTTAAGGAAAAATACAATAATTTGAAGTTCAAATTAGGAAAGATTCCTCTATTGTGTGATTTTTACAATAATGCTGATTTCAATCCTGAACTTATATTGGCCCATAATCAGTTTCCTTGTTATCATTTATTTTTAAATAAGGTTGAGGATGACTATTTGGACACTTTAAGTGATGATGAGATCAATTCACTTGTTTTCATTTCACAGAATCTGGCCAATGGAAAAAGGCCTCATGAAATATTGATTCTTAAATGCCTGATGGCCAACAATTGCTTTGATGTGGATAAAATCAGTAATCTGCTCTTTAAAATGTATGGTATTGAAGATGATTTAAAATCAATCGAGTCAGCTATTAACATTTTAAAGTTGGACTTCTTTGTAGATAAGGAAAAGGCAAAATATGGCATTACAACATTTTTTGATGAGAATAATAGAATTTCTAACCAATTTAAAAATTTTATCAGCCATGATTCATATAGAAAGCATTTGGATGATGTTTTGGATTATGCTCTTTTAAAATATGAAAATGTTTATTTGGGCCAGAATGAAGGAGTCAACCTTAAGCTCTTTGAGAAATACTCCAGAAAAGATGCATGCAGGCTATTAAACTGGCCTCATGACGATTCATCAACAATGTATGGATATAGAATAAAGCATGGAACATGCCCTATTTTTGTAACCTATGATAAAAACGAAGACATTTCAGAAAGTACCAAATACAAGGATGAGTTCATATCAAAAGAAGCTTTTTCATGGATGACAAGATCAAAGGTCAAACTGGAAAGCAAGGAGGCTCAGGCAATTATAAAAGATAAGGATTTAAAAATTCATATGTTTGTTAAAAAGTCAGATGATGAGGGTCGTGACTTTTACTATATTGGGCAGGCAACTCCTGTGGAATGGCATCAGACAACAATTAAAAACGATAAGGGCCAAATTCTACCTATTGTTAATTTTAAGTATTCTCTTCACAATATTGTTGGTGATGAGCTGTATGATTATTTTACAAAGGATTTTGAAGACTAATTATTCCTTTCTTCAAGAATTTCTCTTTGAACATTTTCATCTTTCAACTTTCCAAAAGCGCTTTCATAGACTATTGCTTCACTTTCATTAATGGCAATTTCTTTTAAATGATTTTCATCATTAATCTTTTCAACTATATCCCATCGGTTGAATACGTTATCTTCTACTTTATATAAATCAAACAATGTTTCTTCATCGTCAATCTGGTTAATTGCAGTTCTTCTAATGTCCGGATTGAGGTCGTTTTTGGCGATGTCTGCTAAAAGAGTTTTATCTGTAATGTATGTGACCTTTTTTTGCCTGCGGGTGGTAATTATCTTTTCAACTTTCTCATCGTTGTCCATACTGTCCATCATTTTCAGGATATCGGCATCATAAATCTTTTCAGCTATTGTTTCTTTAAGGGATGTGTCCTTTTCGTTTAAAAATAGTTTGTATAAAACATCTTCATCGTCAATCTGGCTTATGCAGTATTCGCGAATGGGAGTGAATGAGTCGTTTATTGCAATGTTGGCTAAAATGTCCTTGTTGTGTATAAGTCTTGCAGCATTCAGTCTGACCTGCCAGTGCGGGTCTTCAAATGCGATTTTACTTAGAAGTTCCAAATCACTGTCTATTTCTTTCAGGCCTTCGATTCGAATTTCATAATCTTCATGCTGCCATTTCTGTTTTTTCAATCTGTCAAAGACTCCCATCCTATCACATTAATTATTATGTAGTTCTGACATATTATTTCTTTGCATTTTAATTAATTGCTCAGATAATCTTTTGACTACTTTTATAATTTCATCATCAAATTATCATAACATTAATTAATATAATCAATCTCTGGTGTAAATTTATTTTATTTTTGATTCGATAGCTACCATCAATAACTAAAAAATTTACTTTTATACACAACTTTTATATACTTCTTAAACACAATATATTATCATGGAATTTGAAGCTTTCAGATTAAGGGAATGTATTTCAAAAGACAAATCAAGAATTGACAAATTTCGTTTTGATGATTTTGTAGTTAATTTAATCGGGGAAAATGCACTGGTCATTGTCAGATACTACAAATATGAAGCCATCGTTAAGGACTCTGATATAAGTCAAAGACAATTGCATGAGATGATTTCTGCCGATTCTATTTTTGGACGCCAGTTAAAGGATGAAGCATTCTATAATAGGTATAATCTTTACGACCAAAAGATTGATCTTGAATATGCAGGAGATTCATATTCTTTTGAAATCAAGGGCGTTGGTCCGCAGGCAATTCAGCTTTCCAGAAATTTCACTTACGAAGATATTGTAAATGCTGATGATTCACTATCTCTAAGGTTAAATAGTATTATTCAGGAAAAATATTTGGGTTTTCTCAAGGATAAACGTTTATCAAATTCTTTATATGAAACCTGGCAAAAAGAGGAATTGGAACGAGAAAAACGCATGAAACAAATTCTGGAAGAAGAAAGAATTAGGATTAAAAAACAGCAGGAACTTGAAGAATTCCTAAATTCATAAAATAAAAAAGTTGATTATTCCAAAGGGAATAATCATACAGGTTCATTGATTTCACTGAACCAGTCTGTTTTTGTAATTGCAAGATACATTATAACAAATATCACTACTTCCATAATGATTCCGAGTATTGTGTCGGTAGTGGATATTGTTGATGTGGTCATTTCAAGTCCAAACATAACTGCGAGGGCTGAACTTAAGTTGTTGATGGTATGCACTGCGGAGCTTATTTCTATACCGTTGGTTTTCCAAGCGAAAAATCCCATAACTAGTCCTGAGATAAAAATAATGAGGACTCCTAGGTTATTGTAACCATGTAATGCTGCAAAGATTATTGCCTGAATAACAATTGTCAGAACAGGTATTTTAACCCATGATCCTATGCTTTGCATAATCAAACCACGGAAAGCAAATTCTTCAGAGATGCACTGCAGAGGCACTAAAATAAGGCATACAATAAAGAACGGTATTGAAAAATGATTTGTTCCTTTTATTCCAACAGTAAAAATGTTTATTATTTCAAAGATTACGTATATGATAATTGGAATTAATAATGCCTTGAAGTAAAGTCTGTAATTAAATCCTCCGCGTGAGGATGCATATGATGAAAGAGGTCTGTCTTTTATGACTTTTGTTGCAACATAGAGTGCCGGGAGTATAATGATAATTCCCAAATCACTATAAATTTGTCCTGCTTCTGTATTCATTACTTCATATCCGCCAAACACAATGGAACTTATCATATTTTGTCCAAATATTGCATAAAAGATTAATGTAATAATACCATTTAATATAAGATACATTATTGCTGTAACAATGAAAACTAGTATTGGCTTATACCATTTGTAGTTTTCAAATGTTGTCGGAAATGTAATAAATTCAGATATTTTATTTTTTTCTGTCATGTTATTATGTTTTTGATTAGTCAATATATGTATTTTACCATATTTTTAAAAATAGTGCTGTGATGGTCTTTAAATAATAGTTTAAGAAAAAAAGTTGATTACTCCGAAGAATAATCATAATTTAATTTTCAATTTCGCCGAACCAGTTGGTTTTCTGGCCCACATAATACATTACAGCGAAAAGTATTATTTCCAAAACTATTGCTAATATGACGTCATTTAATTTTGCTGTTGATGAGGTCATTTCAAGTCCAAACATCACTGTCAATGCAACAATCATGTTGTTTACAGTATGCAGTGCTGCACCTACTTCTAGACCGTTGGTTTTCCATGCAAAGAATCCCATAACAAGACCTGAAACAAATACTTCAAAGATTCCTAAGCTGTTGTATCCGTGTGCTGCTGCAAAGATTATGGCTTGGATGACTAGTACTAAAATAGGATTTTTAAACCATGATCCGAATGACTGCATTATTAAACCACGGAATATGTATTCTTCAGCAATACACTGCAAAGGCACCAGTACAATGCATATGAAAAGAAACAGCAATGAAAAATGATTTGTTCCTTTTGCACCATTAATGGCGAGGCTTATCGCTTCAAAGATTATGTATATGATAAATGGAATTATCATAGCTTTGAAATAGAGCTTGTAGTTCCATCCTCCACGTGAAGAGGAGTATGATGAAAACGGTCTGTCTTTCACGATTTTTGTGGCGACAAATAGTGATGGAATCAGGATGATTACGGCTAAATCAGTGAATATCTGTCCCATTTCGGTATTCATAACCTCATAGCCATGAGTCATGGACAATATGAAGTTCCATCCATAGATTGAACTGAATACAGCTATTAGTATTCCACTAAATATTGCAAACATTACTATGGTTGCAATTATAACAAGAATCGGCTTATACCATTTGTAGTTTTCAAATGATGCCGGTAATGTAATAAAATCTGATTTTTCTGTCATAATGATATGTATTTATTTAAGTTATATATTATTTTTTTTATCTAAATGATGCAAGAATACCACAACTTCTGTAAAGTTGTGGATGAATTGCAAGTTGGGTATACTATTATTTTTTTAATTTTTAAATAGTTATTTTCTTATAATAATTATTATGAGCAGTAATTTGAATAGGAATCAGCATTCAGTATACATATTAACTTATCATTTAGTATTGGTGATTAAATATCGTAGAAAGGTAATTAATGAAGATATATTCGATTCATTAATGGTTATTTTTGATAATATTGGTTTTAAATATGGTATTCAAGTTAAAGAAGCGAATTGGGAGGTTGATCATATTCATATTTTATTTGAAGCCAAACCAAGTACAAATTTGGTTAAATTCATTAATTCTTATAAAAGTGCAAGTAGCAGAATAATAAAGAAACAATATCCAGTTTTAAAAAAGAGTTTATGGAAAGGTGCATTTTGGAAAACAGGTTATTTTATTACAACAACTGGTGGAGCAAATATTGAAACAATCCGTCAGTATATTGAACGACAACGAGAAAAATAATATAATTAATCAATAATTTTCATTTGAAATGATTAGTTTTCAAATGCTCTCTCACTTTCTTTATATAGGTGTTGTTTTCTAATATATTAAACATGTCAAGTCGTATTGATGAAAATAACTATCATGGGGGAGAACAAGATGTAACTGAAGCAATCAAGATTAGATTATATCCTACCGATGAGCAGAAAAAGATAATTAATCAAAATATTGGAAATAGGGGCTTTATTTGGAATAAAATGCTTGTAAAAATCAAATATGAAAATGTGAAACCAACACAGAAAACATTAAACAATATCCTTAAAGAACTAAGAAGTGAATATCCGTTCCTTGAAAAAAGCGAATCCAGCAGCCGGCAACAGGTTTACCGGGATCTTATAAAAGCATATAATAAACATAAAAAAGAAGGTGCTGGATTTCCCAAGTTCAAATCAGAAAAAAATCCTAATATTTCATTTAGAATACAAGCCAACAACAATAACATCCACTTAAATGAACGAAAAAACAGAATACAAATACCAAAAATTGGTAAAATCAAATTCAAAACCAGCAAAGAACATAAACAAAAAATACAGGAATCCAAAATCAACAACATAACAATCAAACACGAAAACGGCATATACACAGGAATAATAAACATCAACACAAATCATACTCCCTTGGAACACAGTTTTGAAGCAGTAGGCATTGACATAGGCATCAGAAGACCATTAACCTGTAGCAACGGTTTAAAAATCGAAGAATTTGATTTAACACGAGAAGAAAAAAACGTTAAATATTATCAGCGTGAAATGAGCAAAAAACAACCGGGAAGCAAACGATATCGTATAGCTCAAAAAAGATACTGGAAAGCATTGAACAAGAAAATCAACAAGAAAAACGACCAATATCACAAAATCACACACCATATAGTAAAAAACAATCAGGTAATAGCACTAGAAACACTAAACATAAAAGGATGGTTTAAAAATAAGCATTGGGCTCCAAAATTACAACGCATATCATTATACGAGATACTAAGACAATTAAAATACAAATCAGAGCGTAACAATCGTAAAATAATTCAAGTGGGAAGATTTTTCCCTTCAAGCCAAAAATGCAGCAACTGCGGATACCAATATCATGATTTAGGATTAAGTGAAGAAGAATGGATCTGTCCGGAATGTGGAAAACATCATGATAGAGACTTAAACGCAAGTATTAATATAAAAAATGAAGGATTAAGATTAATCCGAGAAAAAATAATAAAGACAATTTCATATTGGGATTGTCATGGCCTGCGGTGCGCGGGTATCGGCTCGAAAGTATTAACATTCCACTCAACAAGGGGCATGTTAAAAAATCGAGAATCCCCAACTTCTTAAAGTTGGCGGAAGTTCAATCAATAAGTACTTGCGATATGAATTTTAATATTTCATAATATTTTTATGGAATGTCCATCATATTTTATATCATGAAAAAAATCATTTTTGTCTTGACATTAATCATGTTTTTATCAATAGCCGCTGTCAGTGCAGATGATTTAAATTGCACTGATGAATCTTTTGTTGACTTTGATGCTGCTGATGATTCGCTGCCGTCATTTGATGATGAATCTGGAAATGGAAATATTCATCAAAAGGAAAATTATACTCCCTCTTCTAATTGGGAAAATAGTACTCCTTTTTACTATCATAATCAAAATATTGAGGACTGGTTTAGTGAAATCTATAACAAATACAAAAATGATGTCCTGGTTTTGGAAAATGGTAGTCTTCATTTAAGTGTTGAAGATTGGCCTGCTGATTATTATGGCCCTGAGAATCCTCCTGTTATTCCGGATTATATTTTGAATGATCCAAGAATTTGGAATAGTTCTAATCTTTGGCCTGCTGATTATTATGATCCTGAGAATCCTCCTGTTATTCCGGATTATATTTTGAATGATCCAAGAATTTGGAATAGTTCTAATCCGTGCGCCAGGCCTGGAATGACTTTGAAGTTCATACGGGCTGATGATTTGGTTAAATATTATGGCGAAGCGAAAAACTTTGATGTATGGGCTTTTGCTATTGATTCAGACTATGTGGTATTCACCATTAACAATCAGGAATATCGAAGGACCATTGTTAATGGTTCTGCTTCATTGCCGATTAATATGGGTCCTGGAATGTATAACATCACCTCCTCTTATCCAAGGGTAAATCAGTCCATTAAAAATACTATAACTGTACTTTCAACTATAGAATCAAATGACCTGGTCAAATATTATAAAAATGCAAGCCAATTTGAAGTCAGACTTCTTGATAGCAATGGAAACCACACAAACTCATCCAAAAAGGTTACATTCAACATTAACGGAGTATTTTACACAAGACAAATCAATGATGATGGCATTGCCAGATTAAACATCAATTTAAACCCTGGCCAATACATCATAACCACCAATAATCCTTTCACTGGTGAAAACAAATCAAATGTGGTGACTGTTCTTCCATACATTGAAAGCCATGACTTGGTAAAGTATTATATGAATGATTCTCAGTTTGTTGTTCGTATAACTGATGAAAAAGGAAACTATGTTGGTGCAGGCGAGGAAGTGACATTCAATATCAACGGTGTTTTCTATACCAGACATACCAACGCAACGGGTTATGTCAAATTGAATGTTAACTTAAATCCTGATGATTATATTATAACTACTCAATATGGAGGTTGCTCTGTAAGTAATAACATTAAGGTTTTATCTGTTTTAAATGCAAGTGACTTGGAAATGTCTTATCATGACGGATCTAAATTTACTGTTAATTTGCTTGATAATGCAGGAAATCCTTATTCAAATCAAATTGTCACTTTCAACATTAATGGTGTGTTCTATAATCGCACAACTGATGCTTATGGTGATGCAAAACTTAATATTAACTTGCAGGCTGGGGAATACATAATAACTTCAAGTTATAATGGTTCAAACATAGCAAATACTATAATAATTTATGCTTAGTGGATGGATAATATTCATTCACTCTTTTTTTATTTTTCCTGTTAAAATACATTAAAGCATAAAATAAGTAATTTAAGGAATTTAAAAATACTTAATCATCAACCATATTAATGAATTCATTATTCATTTGGCACTGTCAAATAAATAGTTATATAAAATATCAGTTTATGAACTTAGGTGTATGGTGAAAATGGAATATAAAAGACTCTAATTGTGATAAGTTTGTTAGTTTGACGGTTTTATATTTTGTTTGGCTCATTTTGAAACCAAAGAAGATGTGGGATTTATAATGGATAAATTCCATATACTTCTTTTTCATAGTTTAACCATGTTTTAAGCATTTCATCTTCGATTGAATATTTTTTGTTTCTGTAACTTATTATTCCTTTATCTTTGAGGCTTGTTAGATATTTATTAAATGTTCCTCTTGAAATATTTGTTTTTTTTAGTAATTCGCTCCAGGTTAGTGAATCTTCTTCAACTAATTGTTCGACTATGTTTTTTTCGTTGTTGTTTAAGCTGCTCCAAATTTTTATCCACATTATTAGGATTTGTTCCATGTTTGTGAAAAATGTTTTTTTAACTATTTCTGGTGTGTATATTTGATTGCTGTCCATTACATTGTAAAAACTGTTTATATATAATGGTATTCCTCTTGTGCATTTGTAAAATCTTTCGAATCCTTCTTCTGTGAATTTTATTTCGCTCATTTTGTCTTTAAAGTATGCTTTTGTTTCTTCTTTACTGAATGGATTAATTGTTATTTGTTGTAATCTTCCACCAAATGCTCCGCTTTCACCATTTAATTCGTTTATAATATCTGAACTTCTTGATATTGATCCGGTAAATATGTAGCTCACATTATGTTGTGTTTGGTTGTAACTTCGAATTAACCAAAAGAATTTGTCAAGATGATTTATTTTTCTTAACATTTGGAATTCATCTATGATTATTACGAATCCATTTAATTCATCCAGTTCATCTACTATTTTTTGAGGAAACTCCATTACAAATTGACTTAATTTTCCGTAGTTGGTTTCAGTTTTAGGTATGGGCATGTCTAGTATGGTGGTTATGTCATGGAAATCATATTTTTTGAGTTTTAGGTTATTAATTAATTCAGTTATTTTTGCTTTGTACTTATTTTTGTAGTTATTTGCTTGTATGTTTTGATTCATTTCTTTTAATAGTTCTATAAGCACTGTTTCTATTGTTAATTCTTCCTTTGTTCGTGCATAAAGTTTTGCGATATCAATGTATGTGCATATTATATTGGGTTCTATTTCGGTCATTATTTTTTTTAGAAGATAGGTTTTTCCTACTCCCCTGTATCCGGTTAATAATATCTGTTGGGGTAAGGAGTAATTTAGGGAATCTATTTGGTATTTGAGTTTTTTGATATCTTCTTTTCTGTTGTAGAAATATTCATCTAAATTGTTGTGTAAAAATAATGGTTTTGAATTCATTTAATTCACCTATTAGTTTATTTATTTATACTAGTATATTAAATTATACTTTATTATATAGTATAAAAAATTATACTTATCTGGTGGAGTATAAAGATTTATACTTGTTAATTTTTTCATCAAAATATTAATCATCAACCAACGCCTTTTTTTATTTTTCATTAAAACTCTTTAAATCATAAAATAAGTAATTTAATGAATTTAAAAAATTTAATCATCAACCATATTGATGAATTCATTATTCATTTGTCACTGTCAAATCAATGGGTATATAAATATCAGTTTATCTGCCCCCGTTCTTCAAAATCGTTATATATTTATATATTGGTGGATAGACTTTTAGTCATGTTTTAGAAGTTTTAAACAAAGGACATGTATTTTTATGATTGTTTGAATGAAATAAAACATTTTTATTATACAATTTTCAGGAGTTCGGGGAGAAAATGAAATACAAGAAAATAATGTTCATGCTGGTGCTTGCTGTTTTTCTATTAAGTATAACTTGTGTTAGTGCAAGTGAAATAGATGATACTTTAGCAAGTGAGGATACAAATACTATTGGGTTATCCGTTGATAAGGATATTATTGAGGATAATCTGCAAACAAGTGAAGAAAACGATGAATTGGCTTCAACTGATTATGATGAGGCTATTGCGCAAACTGATACTGAGGTATTGGGTGCGGATTCAGCTACATATTTTGATTTGGCTGAAGAAATTGGCCAGCCAGGAAACATTAATTTAATCCATAAAAACTATACTTACGATGGGGGTGAACCCATTACTATCCTTGAGGACAATAAAGTCATTGATGGTAACGGTGCAGTCATTGACATGAACGGATCAACAATCAGGGCATTTTATATTAGTGGTTCAGGCGTAACAATTAAAAACCTAACCATTAAAAATGTTAATTCTGATGGTGGTGGAGGAGCAATTTACTTTTATAGTACTGGTACTGTGACAAATTGTAATTTTACTGATAACATTGCTTCAATTGGTGGTGCCATCACGATGTATTCTGGTACTGTGACAAATTGTAATTTTACTGGCAACACTGCAACTGTAAATGGTGGTGCAGTTTACTTCAACAGTACTGGTAATGTGACAAATTGTAATTTTACTGGCAACACTGCAACTGTAAATGGTAGTGCTGTTTTCTTCTACAGTACTGGTAATGTGACAAATTGTAATTTTACTAACAACACTGCAAATAGAGATGGTGGTGCAGTTTACTTCAATAGCAATGGTGAAGTGACAAATTGTAATTTTACTGGCAACACTGCAAATAGAGATGGTGGTGCTGTTTACTTCAATAGCAATGGTGAAGTGACAAATTGTAATTTTACTAACAACAAAGCAACTGGAACTGGCACTTATGATGGTGGTGGTGCAGTTCACCTCCAAGGTACTGGTACTGTGACAAATTGTAATTTTACTAACAACACTGCAAATAGAGAGGGTGGTGCAGTTTACTTCTTTAATCAAGGTACTGTGTCAAATTGTAATTTTACTGGCAACACTGCAAATAGATATGGTGGTGCAGTTTACTTCCAGAGTACTAGTACTGTGGCAAATTGTAATTTTACTGGCAACACTGCAACTGGAGATGGTGGTGCTGTTTTCTTTAATGGTAAGGGTGATGTGGCAAATTGTAATTTTACTAACAACAAAGCAACTGGAGATGGTGGTGCTGTTTTCTTTAATGGTAAGGGTGATGTGACAAATTGTAATTTTACTAACAACAAAGCAACTGGTACTGACTCTCGGGGTGGTGCTATCACGATGTCTTTTGGTACTGTGACAAATTGTAATTTTACTAACAACACCGCAACATCTAATGGTGGTGCAATTATTAGTGGCACAGGTACTGTGGCAAATTGTAATTTTGTTAATAACTCTGCAACTGGTGAAGGCAGTTGGGGTGGTGCCATCAGGATGTATTCTGGTACTGTGACAAATTGTAATTTTACTGGCAACACTGCTGGTGAGGGTGGTGCAGTTTACTTCTTTAATACGGGTAGTGTGTCAAATTGTAATTTTACTGACAACTCTGCTTATCGTGGAGGTGCAGTTTACTTTAATGAGACTGGTACTGTGTCAAATTGTAATTTTACTGACAACTCTGCTTATCGTGGAGGTGCAGTTTACTTCCAGAGTACTGGTAATGTGACAAATTGTAATTTTACTAACAACACTGCAACTGGAGATGGTGGTGCAGTTTACTTTAATGAGACTGGTACTGTGACAAATTGTAATTTTACTGGCAACACTGCAACCTATAAGGGTGGTGCAGTTTACTTCACTAGTACTGGTAATGTGACAAATTGTAATTTTACTAACAACACTGCAAATGATGATGGTGGTGCAGTTTACTTTAATGATAATGGTGATGTGACAAATTGTAATTTTATTAATAATACTGCTTCCAGTCATGGAGGTGCTATTTGGATATCTTCCGGCCGTGTAGAAAATTGTAATTTTACTGATAACAGAGCAACAGGTGACGGGGGCGCAATTAGGTTCAGTTCTTCAAGCAGTACTGTGTCAAATTGTAATTTTACTCATAACTCTGCTAATCATGGTAGTGCCGTTTACTTTGACAATTCAGGCCGTATTGAGAATTGTAATCTTTTTAATAACAGTGCAACAAGAACTGGAGGGGCAATTTACTTTAGGGGCAGTAATGCTTTTGTGACAAATTGTAATCTTGTTGACAACAGGGCAATTGGTAGTGATGGTGGTGGTGCTATCTGGATGAATTCAGGAAAAATAGTAAATTGTAATTTTACCAACAACAATGCTTTTGGTGATGATGGTGGTGCTGTTGTGTTGTTTGCTGGTGATGTTGAAAATTGTAATTTTATCAACAACCAAGCAATCAACGGCAATGGTGGTGCTATCTGGATGTCAACTGGCAGTGTAACAAATTCTAATTTTGTTAACCATAATGCTAGCTATAATGGTGGTGCTATCTGGATGGGTTCTGGTAAAATAGACAATTGTAATTTTACAGGCAATAATGCGACTGCCGGTTCTGCAATTTTCATATACAGTACATCAGACTCTAAAAATGTTTCCAATTCCTGTTTTTTAAACAATAGAGCAAATGCAGAAAATCTAGATGTTACTATAAATGAAAATAATATCATTACAATTACTTTCACAGGTAATGATAATCTTTTAAATGCAATTTATTCTAATGGAGATGTTGATTTTTCCAATGTGACTTATTGGGGAGCGAATAGAATTGCAAACACTGATGATTCTCCTGTAGTCAGGTCCAAAAATGAAGCCGGTCAAAACATCACTGTGGTTGGAGTTGTCAATGGCAATATCATGAATATAACTAAAGTCACAGATTCAGATGGTAAATTTGTTCTAGAAGATATTGTTGGTGATTATTGCATTATTGTTCGCCATAATACAGATTCTTACTATACTGAAGCTGAAAAAATAAGTACAAACATGAAATTATATGCAAATGTTACTCCTCAGACAACCAACAACAGGACAGTAAACATCACTGCAAAGTCCAACATTCCAAATGAAGTCATAAATGGTAAATTACTATTTATCTTACTAGATGGTACTGCCGATGGCATGGTAATTGAAGCAAATTATTCAGGTAATGGTACCTGGTGGGCTAAATATACATTTGCTGATTATGGTGAATATAAAGTCAATGCAACCTATGTTGGACTTGACAATGTCACTATCAACAATGGAACTATAACAATCAATAAAGTCAATTCAACAATAACACTTGATGATGTTACTTTAGATTATGGCGAATCCAAAAATGTTACTGTAACAACTACCGGAGCCACTGGAATCAAAGCTAATATCAATGGAACTAATGTTACTGTGATTAATAATTATACTATTCTGATTTCTGATTTAGCTGCAGGAAACTACACATTAACCGTTACAACAATCCCTGATAAGGATCATAATCCTGTAACCGCAACATCTAAAATTACTATAAATAAAGTAGAATCCACATTAACAGTTGATAATATCGAATTTGATTATAATAGTGAAGGTTCTTGTGATGTTTCTTTCACTGGTGCAAGTCAAGTTATTGCTAATGTTGTTAATCAGTCTTCTGCTGTTGTTAGTGTAAATGGTAAAAAGATTACTGTTTCTGGTTTGGCTGCTGGAACTTATACTTTGAATGTTACTACAGTTCCTGATGAAAACCATACTGCTGTAACAGAAACCGCTGGAATTACTGTTAATAAAATTAACTCTACTTTAACATTAGAGGATGTTGAATTGGATTATGGTGAAAGTAAAAACATTACTGTGGCTGCTGAAGGAGCAACAGGTATTACTGGTAAGATTGATGGCGTTGATGTAACTGTCAATAATTATACTATTCCAATTTCAGGTTTAGGTGCAGGAAATTACACATTGACTGTAACAACAATAGCTGACAAAAATCACAATCCAATAACTAAAGAAGCCAACATCACTGTAAATAAATTATCTACTGAAATCATTTTAGCTAATGAAACACTCGATTTAAAAGTAGGTGATGAGGTCCCTGTTTTAGTGAATTTAACTCCTGCAGGTGCAGGTAATTTGACTTTCACATCCAGTGATGAGGATATTGTTTTTGTTGAAGATAATGTAACTATTGTTGCTAATAGTCAAGGTCAAGCAATTATTACAGTCAGTTTTGCCGGTAATGAAAATTATACTGCTGCTGAAAATAAGACAATAACCGTTAATGTCGCATTAAACGACGCTAGTGTCAGTGTTGAAAATGATACTTTGAATTTAAAAGTTGATGAAACATACGCAATTAATGCAACTATAAAACCGGATACAATATTGCTTAAAATTAAGTACACATCCAGTAATGAATCTGTTGCCACTGTAGATAAAAATGGTATTGTTACCGCTGTGGGTGAAGGTACAGCAATCATTACCCTTGAAGTTGGTGATAATGAAATCTATGCTAAAAACTCAACAACTGTTACAGTTAACGTTAAAGATAACACAGTAAATGTCTCTGCTTCGGATTTAACTAAATATTATAATGGACCTGAAAGCTTTGTTGTCATTGTCACTGATTCTAGGAATAATCCTTTGGCTAATCAGTCTGTAATCATTAATGTTGCTGGCGTTAACTATACCAGAACAACTGATGTGAATGGTACTGCAAGCATAGCCATCAGTTTAATCAGCGGACAATATAACGTAACCACAATAGTCGGCAATAATACCGTCTATTCAAAGATCACTGTCTTGTCTACTGTTAATGCAACTGATTTGGTTAAAGTTTTCAGAAATGCAACACAGTTCTATGCAACATTTAAGGACTCCCAAGGAAATTACCTCGCTGATGGGACAATGGTAAGATTCAACATCAACGGTGTAATGTATGACCGCAAAATCTCAGGAAATAACGGTCTTGCCAAATTAAACATTAATCTTGAACAGGGTCAATATATCATCACATCAATGAATCTTGAAACAGGTGAAAATGCTGCAAACAATGTTACTGTAATTTCAAGACTCATAGAAAACAAAGAATTGGTCAAATACTACAGAAACGCAACACAATACACTGTTAAAGTCATTGGTGATGATGGTAATCCTGTTGGTGCTGGTGAGAGTGTGACATTTAACATCAATGGTGTTATGTATACTCGTCAAACTAATGGATCTGGTATTGCTAAATTAAACATTAATCTGCATCCTGGTGATTACATAATCACTGCTGAATATAAAGATTGCAGAGTATCCAACAATATTAAAGTATTGCCTGTTTTAACTGCAGATGACTTAACTAAAAAGTACGGCACTCCAGATCAGTTCATTGCAACTCTTGTTGACGGCCAGGGAAAACCTTATGCTGAACAAAGGGTTCAATTCAACATAAACGGTGTTTTATACAATAGGGTAACTGACTCTTCAGGTCAGGCTAAGTTAAACATTCGTTTGATGCCTGGAAAATATGTTATAACTTCCAGTTATAATGGTACAAACATTGCAAACACTATAACAATATCTGCCTAATGTGGATGATTAACTTCATTCACTTTCTATTTTTTAATTGTATTAATGTATAAATAAATTAATAGTTAATTTGTTAAATGCATATTTTATTAGTCTGATTTTTAAATATATTCTACTTCATTATTCATTAAAACAACAATTTATTTAACTAATTTTTAATATTATTAATCACTATATATAGTAATCATTTTATCATTGTTGAATGTATATCACATAATATATTGTAGTGATTTACAATGGTTCTATTAATTTTTTCCTTTATTTTTTAGTATATTTATTTTTGTTTCGATTTCATCACAAATTTCATGTGCTATTTTTTTGTAATCAGGGCTTATATAGAATTTTAAAATATCATCGTCATTTCTTAATCCTCTATTAAAATGAAAATCTGTTATTATGAAATCATTTTTATCGTACTCTTCCGCCACCCATTTGTAAAATTCTAATTCTTCTTCGTATTTATTTAAATTGTTTATATTATTGTATCTATTATGGTCTAAACCATTTTCATATTTTTCATAAATCTCATCTGGAAGCGGTAGATTATAATAATGTCTATCTTTTTTCTTATATTGTTTACATAAGTCTAAGAAAAAGTTTATTTCTTCTTTATCTTGAAGTAGTTGTTTTTTAAAATAGTATATTGGACTATCCATTAAGATCACCATTTCTTCTGTTCCCTGTAAAACTTTATTAGAGCTAACCGCATGATACTTGAAGTGTTTAAAGGTAGCATTTGCTGTAGTTCAATCATCCGTACCATATCTTTATCCCGCCTTATAGAAATGCTTTTTTCATACTCTTGTTTCATAATTATCAACTTATATAATTTGTTTGATGATTTACCGTGTCATTTAATCCAGTATATTGTATTTCGGGACATCATTGGGCAAATATCATATATTACATTGTTTTAAATTCTAATATATTTAAAGAGAAAATCATTTTTTATATTACTCAAGTATTTTGAATCTTATTCATTGATTTTCACATTTTTCTATTCTTATTTTCAGAATTTTTTCCAAAAAAAGTTTTTTTTATTTTTAAATCGCCATATATTTATATATCTTTTGATAAAATTTTAACTATATTTTAGGTATTTATATATAAAACGGCTTAAAATGGGGGAAAATTATGAAGAGAAAATTTTTTATAGTAATTTGTCTGGTTGTATTTATTGTTTCTGTTGTTGCTGTATCAGCGACAGAAGATATAAATCAGACAATAATCGATGATACGTTAAGTGTATCAATAGACAATGAATTAAGTGCAAAGGATGCCGGGACTTTCACGGCATTACAGGAAAAGATTAATAATGCTCAGGCGGGTTCAACTATCACTTTAAATAATGATTATTTAAGGGATGATAGTTCTGATCCAAATAGAATAAGAATTGATAAAGCTTTAACCATCAATGGAAATGGACATAAAATAGATGTTGATGGCAGTTATTATGGACAGTCCAGAATTTTCTACATTACTTCCAGTAATGTTGTTTTGAATGATATTGATTTTTTAAACGCTTATGTTATGGGTCATTATAGTGAAGCAGGTTCTTATAATGGTGGAGCTATATATAGTGAAAAAAATTTAGTTTTAAACAATTGTAATTTTATAAACTGTTATATTCAGGATGGATGCGGTGCTGCAGTTTATTCAAGTGCTGATGTTACAATAAACAGATGTACTTTCACTAAAAATTCCGGAAATTCAAATTCGGGTTATACTGCATCAAGTGTAATTTCTGCAAAAAATGTTTTTGCAAATGCTTGTTCATTTTATGATAATGATTATACTATTGCTATTGATTCAGATAATGATTTAACTGTTGAAAATTCAATATTTCGCAATAATACAGGTGCTTTAAATGCATGGGGAAAAGTCAATGTAAAAAAATCTGATTTCATAAATAATGATGCATATCCTAATAATCATGGGGATGGTGGTGCTATTGCAGCTGCAGGTGATGTAAAAGTTGAAGATTCTACCTTTACGGGTAATCATGGAGATTTGGGTGGTGCTATTAGTTTAGGAGGTAATGCAGAAATATATAATTGTAAATTTATAAATAATTCTGCTACTCGAGCTGGTGGTGCAGTCTATTTGGGAAAAGAATCTGAAGTAAGTTTAGTTAATTCAAATTTTACCAAGAATTCTGCCGGAACTGGTGGAGCTATTTTCATCAACGGTAAAAATCATATTTTGCATTCACTGAATTTCATTGAAAATAGTGCTTCCTATGGCGGAGCATTAACTTATGGAGAATGTATTAACACTGTTGTAAATAACTGTAATTTCATTAAAAACTCTGCTAATTCTTATGGTGGTGCTATTTATTTCGATTATGTTTTTAATTATATTGAAAATTGTTATTTTGCAGATAATTACTGTTGGAGTGGGGAAATGATTTCATTTGATGAGTCCCTTGGATTAATATATGAAGAGGGTAATCTGGTCTCTAAAATATCCAATATTAAAATTGAACAAAATCTTTCAAATTTGTATTCTGAAGGAATTTCATTAAAGGATAATATTTTAACCGTTCATGGATATTATAATGGTAATTTCCTTTCAGGAGACATTACTTTAAACATAGCAGGTAAAACATTTAAAAAATCTTTGGACTCAAAAGGTTTAGCTTCATTTGATTTAAATGGATTATCTGGAGGGATTCATGATGCAACGATATCCTGTGTTGGTGGAATAGGAGGTTCTACTTCAGAATTCACTATCCCAATACCAATTGAATCATCAACCAAATTGGATGTTCCGGACGTTACTAAAAATTACGGTGGTTCTGAACGTTTGGAAGTTACTTTAACTGAAGGTGGGTCTCCTGTTGCTAATGCTAATGTTAATATTAACATTAATGGTGTTGACTACACCAGAACGACTGATGCTAATGGTAAGGCTTCTTTGGGTTTAAACCTGAATGCTGGAAGTTATGATGCTACTGTAACTTATAAAGATATTTCAACAAAGGCTAAGGTTGTTATTAATAAATTAACTACTAAAAATACTTTGTCTTATGCCAAGAATTCACACAATAGTGTTACTTTAACTGCTTTGATTGATCCTTCAACTGCTTCTGGTGATGTGGTTTTCACTGTTAACGGCAAGGATTATTCTGCTAAGGTTAATGGTGGTAAGGCTACATATACATTAAATAATTTGGCTGTGGGGTCTTACGAAGCTAAAGCCACCTACAGTGGTGATATTAACCATAAATCATCTTCTTCCACTTCAGTCAAGTTCACAGTTGAGGATGTTAAAATTGAAGTTTCTGCACCTGACTTAACCAAGTACTATAATGGGTCTGAAAGATTTGTTGTTACTGTTAAGGAAGATTATAAAGCAGTTGTCGGTAAGAATGTGACTATTAATCTTAATGGCAGGTCTTATATCAGAACAACTGACAGTGATGGTCAGGCTTCAATGGCAATTAACTTAAACAGTGGAAAATACAAAATAACAACAGAATATGGTGGAATTAAAGTATATTCTACTGTTACTGTAAAAGATACTGTCATTTCAAATGACTTCACTAAAATTTTTAGAAACGACACACAATATTATGCTACATTCGTTGATTCTCAGGGAAATGTGTTGAAAAATACTCCAGTTAGATTAAACATCAATGGGGTCTATTATACAAGAACCACCAGCGATCAGGGTATTGCAAAGATGAACATCAACCTGAACCCAGGAACATATATATTGACAGCAGAAAATCCTGCATCAGGCGAACAGCACACGACAGTAATTACAGTATTGCCGTCCATTGTGGAAAACCATGATTTAACAAAATACTACAGAAATGAGTCAAAATACACTCTCAGAATTCTTGATGGTAACGGAAAACCAGTAAATGCTGGAGTAACAGTCAAACTTAACATTAATGGAGTATTTTACGAAAGAAAAACTAATGCTTCAGGATACATAAACATGAACATCAATTTGATTCCGGGAACTTATATCGTAACTGCTGAATACAATGGTTTGAGGGCATCAAACACAGTTAAAGTATTGCCAATTCTTTCAGCAAAAGATGTTAACATGAAATATCGTGACGGAACCAAGTTTGAAGCAAAACTATTGAATGGTAAAGGAAATCCATTTGCAAATCAAAAAATCACCTTTAACATCAATGGTGTCTTTTACGAAAGAATAACTGATGCAAATGGTATTGCTCGTTTAAACATTAACTTGATGGCCGGTGAATACATCATCACATCAATGTATGAAAATGGTGCAGCATTATCAAACAAAGTAACAATATCAAGTTGAGGACAATATCCTCGACTCTTTTTCTATTTTTTAATTACATTAATGCACAAATAAATCAATACTTAATTTGTTAAATGCATATTTTATTAATCTGTTTTTTAAGTATATTCTACTAGGTTATCTATTAAAACAAAAAGTCATGTTGGATATCTGCAAATATTGATTTTTCTGTCATGATAATATATTAATGATAAGATTTTGTCATTTCATGATTATAATTCATAATATATTGTTTTTCATGACAAATCAATAGATATATTAATATCAGTTTATATGACTTAGAGTCATAATCATCAACCTTAATCATCAACCATTACTATTTTTTTATTTTTTATTAAAACTCTTTAAATCATAAAATAAGTATTTTAAAGACTTTTAAAAAATTAATCATCAACCAAAAAATACTTAATCATCAACCACATATGTTATAATAATTAAGAAAAATAAGTTGATAACATGTTTGAGCCTCAGTTTAAGTATACCGATAAAATTGTAAAGTATATTGCACAAATCGCTTCGGCTAAAGAAATTATTAGCAATGCAAAAATCATCCCCTTATATGACACTAAATTGAAACAGGATGCTCTAATCAAGTCTTCACATTATTCAACATCAATAGAAGGAAATCCCTTAAACTTGGAAGAAGTAAAAACATTAATCAATAACAATCAAAAACCAACAACAAAAGCAGAACAAGATGTATTGAATTATTTCAATGTATTGAACAACTTAAATAAATATTCCGATAAAACAATTACTAAAAACACAATTTTATCTGTACATAAAGACCTCACTAAAGACTTATTAAAAAATCCAGAATATGAAGGTAAATTCAGGGACACTCGTGTATTCATTGGTAATCTACAAACTAAAAAAATAAATTATATTCCTCAGGATCCTTATAAAGTGCCTGGTTTGATAGATGAGTTATTGGATTGGTTAAACAATTCAACAGATGAAATGTATCCGGTCATTATCGCAGGAATTCTTCATTATGAATTAGTACGTATCCACCCATTTGTTGATGGAAACGGACGTACCAGCCGACTTATGGCAACATTAATATTGTCAATCCATAAGTTTAATATTGATAACTACTTCACCTTGGATGAATATTACAATCAAGATAGGCAAGCTTATGTTGATGCACTAAAAAGTGCCGATAAAAACCATGATTTAACAAATTGGTTGGAATATTTCTGTCAAGGTGTGCTATATTCAATAGATAAAGTCAAATCTGAAGTATTGAAGTTGGATCAAATCACATCAAAATATGACAATACTATTGAATTAACCCCAAATGAAATTTCTGTATTGACTCTTCTTGAAGAAAAAAAGCATATTCAAAATAAGGATATTCAAGAGATGTTAAACATTTCCCCTCAGGCCAGTTATAAAATTATTAGAAAATTAAAAAATAAAGAATTAATTAAAAGCACTGGAAAAGGTAGAAATACGGAATATAATTTAAGATAAATTTGTGATTAAAACAGTAATCATCAACCACAATCATCAACCAACACTATTTTTTTATTTTCCATAAAAATGCTTTAAATCATAAAATAAGTAATTTATGGAATTTAAAAAAATTAATCATCAACCAAAAAATATCTTAATCATCAACCAGATTATGAATTCATCATTCTTTTAGTGTTGTCAAATCAATAGTATATTAATATCAGTTTATGTGTGTATCTGTGTTTTATCATCTAGTCGCATTTTGAAAATATTTATTATTAATGAATTTGATATTTTATAGTATAAATTAGTAATAAGGAGGATTTGTTTTGGTTGAAGAAAATGAATTAGATTCTACATATGGAATTTCTGATGAAGAACTTACGGAAAGATTTAAAGCATCTATTAAAATTGATCAAGATATATGTAAAATTAAAGGACTTCCTATTGCTGGTTATGATGATGAAAATAAACGTGCTTATTTAGAGTATCCTGATGGAAGGAGAGTTTATGTCTCAGAAAAATAGGCTTCCGGAAGTTATGGTTTTTGCAGGTCCCAATGGCAGTGGTAAAACCACAATAACCCGTATGGCAAAAACTGCTGGTGTGTATATCAATGCGGATGATATTAAAAAATCAAGTTTATGCAGTGATTTGGAAGCTGCACAAAAAGCTGAAGAACTTAGAGAATTAATGCTTAAAAAAGGTGAAGATTTCACATTTGAAACTGTGCTTTCTACAGATAGAAATCTGAAGTTACTTAAAAAAGCTAAAGAAAAAGGATATTTTCTAAGATGCATTTATGTTCTCACTGATGATTATGAAATAAATATCGCACGAGTAAGAATGAGACAATCCATGGGAGGTCATGGAGTTCCTGAAGATAAGATTAAATCAAGATATGAAAAGGCTCTCAATTTAATTCCCGAATTGATAGAAACTTGTGATATTGTCCATATTTATGACAATACTGTCTCTCCATTTAGAATATTTAAGAAAAGAAAAGATGTGTATTATCACTGGGAAAATAACTATTGGAATTATTCAGATATTGAAAAGCTTACTGGAATAAATAAATATGAAAATTAATTCCTCCACTATTTGTGAGTCTCTATTTTACAATTTTTTTAATATTTCATAGGAAATATAGGATGATATTCATTAAAATGGTAGGTTTATAAATAGTAGTTTATTAAATCAAAGAATTTTTCACAATAATTTTTAATTAGATTAGAAATATACTATAATATTGAAAATGTAAATTTATATGGATGATAAAATGGTTATGGATTTGGCAGATGTTGGAATTGAAGAAGGACAGAAATATGAAGGGATTTACACTACCATGAGCAAGGACGGTGTAAAAAATGCAGCTCCAATAGGAATTGTATGCAAAGGCAAAAATAAACTTGGATGCAGGTTATTTGTCGGTACCAAAACTCTGAAAAACATCATGGAAACAAGGAAATATGTTGTAAATATTACTTTTGATCCTATAAATTTTGTAAAGTCAACCATCGGAAACCTGGATATTGAAGAGTTTACAGATGATGAAAATATTGCAATATTAAAAAATGCAGAAGCATATATCATTTGCGATGTCACAGACATTAGAAAAATGGATCCCATTAAAGACCATGTAACATCAAATGGTGAGGCTTATATCATAAGCAGTGATGTTGTAGAAATCGTCAAAAACAATCCGTGTGCAAAGGCTTTAAACCGAGGAGTTTTTGCGCTTCTTGAATGCCTTACAAACTATACTCGACTTGACCTTGTTAGTAAGCAGCAGCAGGATTATTTCATCGGAAGGTTTAATGAAAACAACCGAATGATTAAGAGGGTTTCAGGACAAGACACGATAAAAGCTATGGAGATTCTTAAAAACAGCATGATAGAAAAGGGTTTTGATGTTAAATAGGCCATGAATTTACCTTTAATTTTAGTTGAGCACAGGGGATAGTGATGAAACCAAAATAACTTTAAAAATAGTTATTCAACAGAATAGACTTAATTAGATGATTGGCTCCAGTCATCACACCTATCATCTATTTTAACTAATTTTTCATGGAATCTACAGTAATATTGGGTGCAAAGGCTAATATCAAATTCCATGTGTTTGCAGTTATAGCATTCTTTTTCATCCATGGTATTTTTCCAAATTTCATCTTTTTTAAATACTGTCTATATATTTTCTCAAAGATATGTTTTTCCCGGTTAAGAATTCAAATGTCTGCTCTTATTTTCTAAATTCGTTATATTTTTATATATTCTTTGATAAATTTTTAAGCAAGAATTGGATATTTTAAACCAAAAATTGTCTTTTAGAATGTGTGTTTTGATTATAACAATTTTTTAAAAATATTTTTTTACAATAAATGGAGAACTGAAACTCATGAAATACAAGAAAATAATGTTCTTGCTGGTACTGGTCATATTCATATTTGGTGCGACCAGTGTCTGGCCAGTGAAGATGATTCAACAATTGAATTGTCACAAGTAGATGCTGATGAGATGATGTCTTTCGAGGAAGGCAAACTAATAGGTCAAACAGGAAATGATGAACTGATAAGTGAAGGAAATAGTGGAACATTTGCTGAGCTGCAAGGCAATATTACTGCGGCAAAACCTGGTTCAACATTTACACTAACTGAGAATTACGAATGGGAAAGCGGTTTTGATATTGAAGGAATCCATATTGACAAATCCATAACAATAGATGGAAACGGATTTAAAATCAACGCAAAAGAAAAATCAAGAATATTCAAAATAACCGCAGACAATGTAATATTGAAAAACATAAGTTTCACAAATGGTAAAACAACCGGAAATGGAAGTGCAGTTTTCTTTGAAAAGTCAGGAATTGTGACAAATTGTAATTTTAGCAATAACTTCAATGATGGTGGTACAGTTTTCTTCGTGGGTAAAGGTGAAGTGACAAATTGTAATTTTACTGGCAATAATGCAACTACTGGTTCTGCAATTTACTTCTGGAATAATCGTGTAACCCATACGGTTTCCAATTCTATTTTTTTAAACAATAGAGCAAATGCAGAAGCTTTAGAAATAATTAAAAATGATAATAATATTACAATTATTTTCACAGGCCAAAATAACCTCTTAAATGCAATTTATTCTCCCGATGATGTTACTTTTACCAATGTGACTTATTGAGGAGCAAATGGAATTACAACTCTCAGTGCTTCTAGGTCTGTATCCAATAAGGAAGAGGGTCAGAACATCACTGTTGGTGTAGTTGTTAATAACGAGCTTGTTTTAAGTGATGTTATGGTCACAGATGAGAATGGTATGATTGTTTTGGATATAATTGCAGGTGAAAATTATTACATAAGCGCTCGCCATAACACAGATTCATACTATACTGAAGCTGAAACAACAATCTCAAACAACACTAAATTCAATGTGAATGTCACTTCCAAGACAACCAATAACAGAACTGTTAACATCACTGCAAAATCCAATATACCACAAGATATTTTGGAAGGTAAATATCAGTTTATATTATCATATGTTTAATAATAAAGTGAGGAGCCATATTTTTCTCTTCTTTTGTTCAGTGATGTTTTCATGCATACTGATTGTTTAGTGATGGGGGAAGTATTTGGATAAATCATGAACAAATATTTATAAATTATCAATTTATATTTTATTTGTTTAGTTATTTTTTTAATATTCTTTGGATTTGTATATTTTTAAGTAGGTAACTATATATATTATTGTGAATAATAATTTAGTAATGTTTTTAGATTTTTTTGAACAAATGGTAAATATTTTTACAATTGTTCGAATCAACTGAAACATTTTTTTTCAAGATAAAATATTTTCAGGAGACTCCTTAAAAATGAAATATTCTAAACTAATGCTAATAATGGTATTTGCTATTTTTATATGCACGGTGTCTGCGACGTGTGCTGCAGATGCAAACGAAACAACAATAGCAACCCAAGAAGATAATCAAATGGAATTAACATTAACTGACGATGAAATACAAACAAATGAAAATGACAATATGCTGACACAAACAGAGGATGCTGAAATACTCACCAGTGGTGAAGGATCATATTCTGACTTACGTAATGATATAAATTCTGGTGGAAACTTAACAAAAAGCCATTATCGTTATAATGCTGGCGATGGTGACACAATTGAAATTAACACTCCGGGTGTTATCAATGGTAACGGCGCAGTCATTGACATGGCAGGATCAAACATCCGTACATTTTATGTAAGTGCTTCAGGTGTAACAATTAAAAACTTAACCATTAAAAATGCAAACTATGACGATAATGGAGGAGCAATTTACTTTACTAGTTCAGCTACTTCAGGTACTGTGTCAAATTGTAATTTTACTAACAACACTGCTACTGTAAATGGTGGTGCAGTTTACTTCAATAGCAATGGTGAAGTGACAAATTGTAATTTTACTGATAACACTGCTTCTGAAGAGGGTGGTGCTGTCTGGATGTCTTCTGGTACTGTGTCAAATTGTAATTTTACTGGCAACACTGCAACTAGATATGGTGGAGCAATTTACTTCCAAGGTGAGAAATATACTGCTACTGTTGAAGATTGTAATTTTAAAGGTAACTCTGCACCTAGCGGAGGGGCAATTTACTTTTCAGGGAGTTATGATACTGCCACTGTGACAAATTGTAATTTTATTAACAACTCTGCTAGATATGGTGGGGCTATTGAACTTAATGGAACTGGTACTGTGTCAAATTGTAATTTTACTGGCAACAATGCAAACTTTGGTGGTGCTGTCTGGATGTATTCTGGTAGTGTTGAAAATTGTAATTTCACTGGCAACAATGCATATTATGGAGGGGCAGTTTACTTCGATAGTACTGGTAATGTGTCAAATTGTAATTTTACTGGCAACACTGCAACTGATTATGGTGGTGCAGTTTACTTCGCGGATACTGGTGAAGTGTCAAATTGTAATTTTACTGGCAGCACTGTTTCTGTAGATGGTGGTGCAGTTTACTTCGAGAGTACTGGTAATGTGTCAAATTGTAATTTTGCTGGCAACAATGCTTCTATAGATGGTGGTACTGTTTTCTTCGAGAGTACTGGTAATGTGTCAAATTGTAATTTTACTGGCAACACTGCATATTATGATGGTGGTGCAGTTTACTTCGAGAGTACTGGTAATGTGTCAAATTGTAATTTTAATAACAACAAGGCAACTGGTGATTACGGTGTTGGTGGTGGTGCTATAAGGATGTCCTCTGGTACTGTGACAAATTGTAATTTTACTGACAACTCTGCTACTGTAAATGGTGGTGCAGTTTACTTCGTGGATTCTGGTACTGTGTTAAATTGTAATTTCACAGGCAATAATGCAACTGAAAATGGTGGTGCAATATTTGCAGGTGATATAAATATATTGAATTCAACATTCAGTAATAATAATGCTATCGAATCTGGTGGTGCAGTATATGTTGAGAATGCTATTTCAAATTCTGAAATTAATTCTGTATTCACTAACAACAGTGCGTTTAATGGTGGTGCAATATACTTTAATGGTGAGGTTAATAATGTCACAATTAATGGTGATTTCACAGGCAATAATGCTGAAAGGGCAGGCGGTGCAATATATGTCCATGGACAATCAATGGATAATGATTTTTCCGCTGAATTTTATGAAAATAATGCAAGTGAAGCCAGTGGCGGAGCAATGTTTTTCTATAGTTTAGCTGAAAACAATAGTTTTGAAGGTGTTTTCACGAATAATTATGCACTTTATGGTGGAGGAATCTTTTTTTACAAAAAGGCAAACTATAATAAATTTAACTCTAACTTCACTTCCAATGTTGCTAAATCTTGTGGTGGAGCAATGTTTTTCTACAACACTACAGATAATAATAACTTTACCGGTTATTTCATTAACAATAGTGCTTTAGGTGAAGTTGATGAAACAAATGGTAATGGTGGAGCAATAACATTTAAAAACGTCTCAACAAATAGCATATTCACATGTGATTTTATAAACAATACTGCTGTTAAATATGGTGGTGCTGTAAACTATAGGGAAACTGCCCATAATATTACATTCAACAGCAATTTCATCAGTAATAATGCTTCTACGGGCGGAGGAGTTAATTTCTTTAAAAGCTTTGAAAATGTAATATTCAATGGAGAATTTATTGCAAATTCAGCAGTCAGCGGTGGTGCAATAGCTGCCGGCGAGGGTATTATTGAAGATGTTTCATTTAAGGACAATCATGCTGAAGAAGGCGGTGCTGTTTACTTTAGCGATATTGGTACTGTGGTAAACTGTAATTTTGATGATAATAATGCAACCAGAGGTGGTGCAATTTATTTTTCCTTGAGTTCTGCTGGTGATGTGATAAATTGTACTTTTACTAACAACACTGCTTCCAGTGATGGTGGTGCAGTTTACTTCTTTGGTAAGGGTAATGTAACAGATTGTACTTTTACTAACAACAATGCTTCCAGTAATGGTGGTGCTATTAGTATAGGTTTTGGTAGTCTAACAAATTGTAATTTCACTGATAACCAAGCAAGATTGGGTGGTGCAGTTCACTTACTGAATAATGCTGAAGTAACAAATTGTAATTTTGCTGATAACCAAGCAACTGGTGAGTACAGTTCTGGTGGAGCAATTTACTTCGGGGGTAATGCTAATGTAACAAACTGTAATTTTGATGGCAATAATGCAACTGTTGGATCAGCAATTTATTTCTTCGGTAGTTCATACTCTAAAACTATTTCCAATTCTAGTTTCTTAAACAATAAAGCTAATGTGGATGATACTGCTCCTTTCAATGTAACCATAAGCGAAGACAATATCGAAATCGTTTTTATGGGTAGGGATAATCTTTTAAATGCGATTTATTCTCCGGATATCGTTAATTTTAGCAATGTGGCCTATTGGGGTGCAAACGGAATTGCAAATACTGACAGTTCTAATATCACAAGATCCAATAGGGAAGCAGGTCAAAACATTACTATTGTGGGTATTGTTGATGGCAATATTATAAATGTGGCTGAAGTCACTGATGAAAACGGTACGATTGTTTTGGATGGTGCTGCTGATTATTTCATTGTTGTTCGCCACGATGAGGATTCATACTACACTGCGGCGGAAAATATGTTCACAAACATGGATTTATATGCAAATGTTACTTCTCTTGCAACAAATAACAGGACAGTAAACATTACTGCGGAATCAAATATTCCAAATGAAGTTGTAGGTGGGGAATTATTATTCATATTGCCTGACGGCACTGAAATCAATGCAACTTATGGTGATAATGGAACCTGGTGGGCAGAATATACATTTGATGAATATGGTGAGTATAATGTCAGCGCATCCCATAGCAAATTGGATAATCTGACAGTCAGCAATGGAACAATTAATATTACTAAAGCTGATTCCATAATAATTCTGGATGATATTGTCTTGAATTATGGAGAATCCATCAATGTCACTATAGAGACTGAAGGGGCTACAGCTATCACTGCTAAAATCGATGAAAATGATGTGGATGTAATTGATAACTTCACTATTCCTGTTTATGATTTGAATGTGGGAAATTACACTTTAACCGTAACAACAATAGCTGACGGCGATCATAATTCTGTTAATAAAACTGTTCAAATAACTGTAAACAGGGCACCTACGGAAATTATCCTAACCAATGAAACACTTGATTTGATAGAGGGTTATAATTCAAGCATTTCTGCTGATTTGATTCCGGCCGATGCAGGAAATGTAACTTTCACTTCAAGTAATTCTTCTGTTGTAACTGTTGATGAGGAAGGTAATGTCAATGCTGTCGGTGTTGGTAGTGCCACAATTACAGTCTCTTTTGCTGGTAATGATAACTATGCTGCAGCTGAAAACAAAACTGTTGCAGTAACAGTTAATGAGGACATTGTCATATCCGCTCCGGATGTAAGCAAATACTACAACGGCGCTGAAAGGTTTGTAGTCATTGTCACTGATTCCAAGAATAATCCTCTGGCTAACAGGTCAGTGGTCATAGGTGTTAATGGTGTTAACTATACCAGAACAACTAATGATAATGGTACTGCAAGCATTGCCATCTCTTTAGTCAGCGGACAATATAACGTAACTGCTGCTGTTGGCAATAATACAGTCTATTCAACTATCACGGTCTTGCCTACAGTCAATGCAACTGATCTTGTTAAAGTGTTCAGGAACGGAACTCAGTTCTATGCAACATTTAAAGACTCTCAAGGCAATTATCTTCCTGACGGAACAATGGTGAGATTCAACATCAATGGTGTGATGTATGACCGTAAAGTCTCTGGTGATGAAGGCCTTGCAAAATTAAACATTAATTTAGAATCTGGACATTATATTATTACCTCAATGAATCCGATAACCGGTGAAAATGCCGCAAACAATGTAACTGTCATTTCAAGACTCATAGAAAACAATGACTTGGTCAAATACTACAGAAATGATTCACAATACACTGTAAAAGTGATTGGTGATGACGGCAATGCAGTTGGTGCAGGCGAAACTGTAATATTCAACATTAATGGCGTATTTTATAGCCGTACTACCAATGAATCAGGAATTGCTAAACTAAACATTAATTTACCTCCTGGAGATTATGTAATCACTGCTGAATACAAAAATTGCAGAGTATCCAACAACATTAAAGTATTGCCTATTTTGTCTGCAAGTGACTTAACTAAACAGTACGGCACTTCAGATCAGTTCGTCGCAACACTCCTCGACGGTCAGGGAAAACCATATGTTGAACAAAGAGTTCAATTCAATGTGAATGGTGTTTTATACAATAGGGTAACTGATTCTTCAGGTCAGGCTAAGTTAAGCATTAACCTGCCGATAGGTCAATATATTATAACTTCAAGTTATAATGGTTCAAATATAGCAAATAATATAGTTATAACTGCATAGTGTGAATATTCATTCACACTTTTCTTTTTTTTTAATCGGCATGTTTTTTTCTGTACTGTTTCATTAAACAAATTAATTTCTATTAAAATATGTGGATATATGTTTTTCAAGTATATGCTGTAAAAACCGATTTTTGTGTAAATTTTAGAATACTTTATCTATAGTTCACGACACTAAAAATTATAAAAATTCATAGGAACTTCCAGAGCCAATTTTTCCAATAACTTTCATTATTAATTACTTGTTTAAATTCATTTTCAAAGATAAATTTTAGTTGTTCTATGCTAGTTATAAATTTTCTTGAAATTTTAGCTTTTATTGTTCTCCAAACTTGTTCTATTGGATTATATTTTGGAGAATATGGTGGTAAATGGATTAAATCCATGTTTAAAATAAAATGGCTTGAAACATTTATAAAAGAAGTTTGCTAACTATCTATAAAATGTTAAAAAAGAAAAATTAAGAGGATATGATAAATCCTCTTATGCAGATATGGTTATTTTGTTGGAAATTGCTGCATTTTCATATTGTGAAGTAATTATGTATTCTCCAGCCATTAAATTAATATTTAATGCTGCAACACCTTCATCGTTGGTGGTACGATAATAGAATACTCCATTAACGTTGAATTGAATTTTAGCTCCGCTTAATGCTTTACCTTGACCATCAACTAATGTTGCTTTGAACTGGGAACCGTCCTTATATTGCATAGTTAAATCTTCTGCAGTCAATACTGGTAAAACAGTAATCTTGTATGACATTTGAAGACCGGTTAAAGGATCAGTTGCGGTTAATACATATTCTCCAGGGATTAAGTTGATGTTTAATTTTGCAGTACCGTTTTCATTGGTTGTACGGTTGTAGAATACTCCGTTGATGTTCATTGTAATTGCAGTGTTAGGAACTGCATTTCCTTCACTATCAAACAATGAAATGTAGAATTGTGATTCGTTTCTGAAGTATTTAACAAGATTGTCCGCAATTAATGTAGGTAAAACAGTAATGTTGTATGACATTTGAAGACCGGTTAAAGGATCAGTTGCGGTTAATACATATTCTCCAGGGATTAAGTTGATGTTTAATTTTGCAGTACCGTTTTCATTGGTTGTACGGTTGTAGAATACTCCGTTGATGTTCATTGTAATTGGAGTATTTGGGACATAATTTCCTGATTTGTTAATCAATGAAATGTAGAATTGTGATTGGTTTTTAAATGTCTTAACGAGATTGTCAGCTATTAATGTAGGTAATACTTCAATAGTATTTAATGCAGTAATGTTACCGTATGTTGTTTTTATTGAGTATTTTCCTGGATTCAAGTTAATGTTTATGCCTGCAACGCCGCTTGCATTGCTGGTACGGGTGTAGTTTTGGTTATTGATTTCAAATATCACTGTCTGATTTGCAGCATCAATCACTGCATAGAATTGTGATTCGTTTTTATAGATTTTAACTAAATCTTCAGTTTGTAATGTTGCATCTGAATTTTTAGTAAAGACTTTTAGTGATACGGTCATCTTGTCAGAAGCTAAGTCTTTCCAAGTATCATTAACTAATATGTAAGTAGTGTTTTCTTGGTAATGTTGTCTTGAATCTTCTAATAGGTATGTACTGTCTTTTTTCATTAGAGCGGTGAAGTTATCTCCTTCTTTTACTTGAATTCCTTTTGTTAATTTAACGGTATGGAAACCATTAAATGGTGAAGTACCGTTTTGTGTGTGCATTAATTCATTATTAACATAAATTTCAAGAGTATAATCTTCGTTTGAATCAAAATATGTTCCAACTGCGCTTATGGTATCGTTTCCTTCGGATTCATAAGTCACTTTATATTCTTTAAAAATATATCTGGATAAGTCTCCCCCTAAATCTGTCTGATAATTTTTGGTGTAGTTTTCAGTATTGTTAATGATAAATCCAATAGCAAATGTTGTATTTAATAAACTGGTATCATAATATGATATGTAGTAGTATCCGTCTATTCCGGAGTCTGCACCCCAACTGTTTTTAATGATGAATGCTCCATCTCCGGCAGGTTTCATTGCGAAGTTGCTTGCAGAATAGTTATCATCCCAACCAACAAGTGAAATAGCATGATTTGTTCTTGACATATTGTTTTGGTAATATGCTGAAGTGTTTTTGTTGAAATATGGTGCATCATCGTATGCATAGTATCCTGTTGTAACAGATCCGCATTCAATTATCGCTCTTTTAAGTGCATCATTGTCTGTTGCATTTTTACGTGAAGGGACAAAGAGGGCATCCTGGATATGGATATTTAATCCAGTGTCTATTAATGGGGATATTTTACCTAATTCATCATAGGCATCTGCTTCTGTAGGAAGTACTCCCATCCAGCTTATGATATAAACTAATCCTTGTTCCCTATTCCCTCCTTCTGTAGAACCTTTTACTCCATATTTTGAATATTGCAACATGCTGTTTTGCATGTTGTTTTCTGAGAAATCATATTCTATTCCTGTTGCTTTTTTCAATGCAGCTTCCAGTGCTCCACATGTACCGAAAGTCCAACAGGAACCCATATCGCCCTGATTTTTAACAGAACTTGTCCAGTTATAGTCACGTGCATCAAATTTAACTGGTAAATCTTTTATGGTGATATTGCTGCCGTTAAGTTCTATTTTTGCACCAGTTTCATCTACAAGGGTAATATAATCAGTATTATTTAAGTTTATTGTGTCTTCTCCATCATTATCTTTTATTTCATAGTCTCCTGCAAATACAGCATATATCGCTTCACCATTATTTTCAAATATGTTGGACACAACTTCAAAGTTGCTGTCATAAATATAAATTGCATTTTTGGTGTTGTTCATAAATTTGTTATTTTCAAAGATGGATTTTTGAGAATAATCAAGATATATTCCTCCACCATTTCCGTAATCTGGTCTATTAATTTTATTTCCAGCAATTAGGCTATTATCAATACCAAATCTTGCATTTGATGTATAAATTGCTCCACCACCATAGTATGCAGTGTTTTCTATGATTGTTGAATTTTCTATAATTAAAATACCACCTAAATTACAGATTGCTCCTCCATAATCTCCGCTTGCATTCATGACTGATACATTAGTTAATGTTAATCCAAATGATGCATTTTCAGAATTGTCGCTTGAGAAATCGCCAAATATTGCTCCACCATTCTTTTTAGCATGGGTGTTGATAAAGATGGTGTCTTCAATTTCCACGGATTTTTCTCCTTTAAATGCAACTGCTCCTGCAGTGAATTCTGCAGATAAGTTTGAAAATACAGAGTCTTTAATTTTTGTTTTCCCACTACTGTATACTGCTGTCGCATATTTTGATGTTGCATTTACAAAAGCACAATCATTGATTGTAAGTGTACCTGTAGCATAAACCATTGAAAATTTTAAATTGGTTGTATTTGCAAATAGTGAATTTTCAATTTCCAAATTTCCACTTTCTGAATATACAACTCCTTTTTCTGCATGATTGTCAGTAAAGTTACTATTTTCGATGATTAAATTTGTACCTGCTATTGCAGCACCAAATTCTGCAGTGTTGCCCGTAAATGTAACGTTTTCAAAGTTTGTTAAATTGTTGCTTAAAATAGCTCCACCTATTTTATTATTTCCGTTAATCAAATTAAGATTTTTCAGGGTAACATTGGAACCTATAATTGAAAATATTCTGCTTTGGTTTGAACCGTCAATAGTGTGGCCGTTACCGTTTACAACAAAATTATTTTCTTCAATAACTATTCCATTTTTCAATTCGCTGTCCGTCGTATTGTCATATACATAGTCTTGAGTTAGTTCAATGCTACCAGTACTTGTAGTTATATCTGTCTGTAATGATGTGAAGTTTCCATCATCAGCAGAAACTGCACTGATAGATATGAAAAGAACTAACAATATTAAAAAATATTTTATTTTTTTCAATTTATTTCCTCCTTAATTATAATATTATATAATATGTTGTTAAAATAGTTTTACATATTTTGATAAAATTTATTCGATAATTTCAGTTTCAAAAAAATAGTATACTGGAAAGACAATTAGTTAACTAGTTAACAAAATATTTAAAGTGTTAATAACATATCTATATATGATATTCTTAACCGGATATGGGGGAGTTATTATTAAGTTTGAAAAAGTTGTTGAATCCCATACTTATGACAGATTTGGTGAAATATTATATATTCTTCATAAAAACAATAGAAAATACTTGAATGATTCACTTGCTGAACATGACTTAAACCTGCTTCAGGCAATGTGTATGCTGATTCTTTTGGGAAAGGAAACCTGCACTCAAAAGGAATTGACTGAATTTTTATTTTTAACGAAAAGCGGCGTTACAAAAGCCATTACCAAATTGGAAAAGGATGGATATATATCCAAGGAAAAATCCCCTAGTGACAGCCGCCAATATGTATTGAGATTAACTAAAAAAGGAATGGAAATGATTCCTACTCTTATAGAAATAAATAATCGATGGGAAGAAGAAGTCGGTCTAAATGATTTGGATGATGAATTTTTTGAAAAACTAAAAACTCTGGCTTACAATGCCATTGAATTGAATGAAAAAAATCAATAGTTTTCAGGAGAACTCTCCTTTAAATCTTTTTTTTAAATTAAAAAATAAAAAAGGATAAGAGCATGCTTATCCTAATGCATTACCATTTTTATCAAATATCAATGTTGTAATTAAATTATTTTTTGAATCATATACAGGAACATTCCAATTTCCGTTGCTGTTTAATGTTGCAGTTCCTACTTTGAAGTTATCATTGTTAATTGAAGTTTTTGCAATGTTTTCAATTTCACTTCCAGTAAGGGTATGATCATTAACTGTAACAGTATTTGAAATTGAACATCCGTTGTATGTTGAAGTAATGATGTATGATCCAGGTTCTAAATTGATATTTAATTTGGCCACGCCTGCACTGTTGGTGATACGGTAATAGAATACTCCATTTATGTTAAATTCAATTTTCTGATTTGCACTTGGGGTTCCTTGACCGTCAACTAATGTAGCTTCAAATACAGATCCGTCTTTATAGTTCATGTGGAGATCGTTTGCAGTTAAAACTGGCAATACCTTAATGTTGTTTGCAACTTTACATCCACCATATTCTGCAGTGATGATATATTCTCCAGGTTTTAAGTTAATGTTTAATTTAGCTATACCAGATGCATTGGTTTCACGGGTGTAGAATACACCATTTATGTTGAATATAACTTTTTCGCCTGCACTGGCAGGATTGCCATCATCACCGATTACTTTAACAGTGTATTGGGTTTCGTTTCTGAAGTATTTGGTTATGTCATTGTTTTCAATGATTCTTGAAATGACAGTAATTTTATTTGCACCATTTTCACCAGTGACCAGGTTTGTAGCGGTAATAATATATTCTCCCTGTGGGAGGTTAATATTTAATTTAGCTAAACCCTCATTACCATTTACTTTACGATTATATAATACACCATTAATGTTGAATTGTACTTCAGTTCCGTCAGCTAAGTATTTTCCATTAGAATCAACGAATGTTGCGTAGTACTGGGTTCCGTTTCTCAATACTTTAACAATATCTGTGCCGTTCACGGTAGGCAATATTGTTACTTTTCCAGTACTGTTTGTTCCGTTTACTTCAGCAGTAATTTCATATTCTCCGGATCCTAAATTGACTGCAAATGATGCAGTTCCATTTTCATCAGTGGTTCTGGAATATGATTTTCCGTTGATGGTAATGTTCACTTTCTGATTAGCATACGGGACTAGTTTACAGTCTGTTACTTTCAAATTAACTTTTTCATCATTGCCGTAATATTTGATTAAATCTTCCACAGTCAATACAATTCCTTTTTCTGTAACCATAGGTACGACATCTTCAAATCCTATGTATGTGTCATCTCCAGGATAAAAGATGGTTGCATTTTCAGGACCTAATGGAACATCGGTTATGTTAAATGTAGCAGTTCCGTTAATGAGAGGTGCCTTGATGACTGTACCATTAATGTCTAATGTTATTTCACCAGTTGCATCTTCGGGAAGGGTTACAACAACAGTTGTTCCATTATATTTGTAGTCTAATTCATATTCAAGTTTTAATATTTTGAATGTGCCGTTAGCGGTTGATTCTAAGAAATATTCATCGCCGTTGTATGTTGCAGTTATATTGTATTCTCCTGCAGGCAAATCTGTGTTTCTTAGAGGCATTACTAAAATACCATTTAATCCTCTAACTGTTGAAGAGTTAATATCAACAACATATTCCTTACCATTAACGTTAATTGTGATGTTACCTGTAGCAGCACCGGGCATGGTGATTATTGCAACTGGAGAGTCCTTATCAGTAACGTTTATGTCTTGAGTATTCATTGAAATTTCTGATTTCATTTTAGTTATTTCTAAAGAAGTTTCATTTGATTTAGATGCATATACATTGTCACCTTCGTAATCCATTCTAACTGTGTAGTTTCCCGGTTTTTTAAGGGTGGTTGATGCTTCTCCATTTTCAACAGCAACTGTTTCGTATAACTCTCCATTAACATATACTGCAACGTTACCTGTTGCATCTTCAGGTAAAGCTAAAATAACTTCGTTAACATCACTGGATATGTTAGCATCATATTCATCTATTTTCATTACTTCAACAGTGATTGTTGCATTGGATCCTAAATATTTGTCGTTTTCAGTAATGATGATTTGTGCTGTTGTATTTCCTGCGATAATACCTTTAATCAAGCCATCGTCAAATGAAGCAATACTTTCATCAGCAATTGTGAAGTTAACAGGAATATCATCATTGTTTGGAGTTATTTCATATAAAACAGTTATGTTTTCTTTAGCATAAATTTTATAGCTGTTTTCATTTAAACTAATTGAAGTAGCATATTTGGTTATTTCAAAGGAATATTCTTCAGAGGTTGCTGGAGTATATTTTCCGGTTTCATCACTGAATTCAGCATATACAGTATAGTTTCCAGCTTCAAGTTCTCCTAAGTCTATGCTTGCTGTTTTATTGTTCACACGGACTGTTTGATTTTTCTTACCGTTAACATATAAAGTAAGGTTCCCTTCTTTTGCCGTTACGTTAGCAATAATTGTTTTAGCATCACCAACTTTAGCATCATCCGCACCGATTAAGTTTAATTGGGTGTTAACAACAAGTGTTGTGGATGCATCTTCATATCCTTCGGTATGGAAAGTAATATCATATGTTCCTGATTCTACAGATGATAAGTCTGATACAAAACTTCCTTTGTCGTCAGTTGTATTTGTGGTGAATATGTCTTCTCCAACTGTCACTGTAATTTCAGTTCCTTGTGGGATGGTGTTGTTCAATGCTTTAATGACTGCTTCATCTATTTTTCCACCTAAATCTATGGTAATGTTTTCCAAATCAACTATTTTTTCATCATTGAAGTACCAGTCACCTTTGTTGTAGATTTCAAATAAATGAGTTTCAATTGTGTCTTCGTTTGTAACACCATAATTTTGACCGATAATCAATTCGCTTGTTCCATTATTTTTTAATGTGATTGCGATTGTTACGGTTTTGCCTCCGCCTAATGTAATGGTGGTTGCATTGATTTCGGCATTGTCATTTGAAAGTGCAACAGGAATTTCAAATTCAGGCAATTTGTCGTTATCAATGCTTAATGTAATTGTACCGGTTTCACCGATATATTTGATTTCAGGATAATCAATGTTTAAACTGGCATAAGTAAAAGCGAAGCGGTGAGGAACTATCATTGCATATTCTTTCATAACGGATTGAGCATCATTTGTACCCCAGTAATTACCTTCCATTATTAACTTTTCCCTAGCATTTGAGTACAGGTATTGGTTGGCAAGGAATACATTGTCATTTACAACAATTTCTTGTGTGCTTTCAAATCCGTCCATAGTATTGTTAATAATTCTATTTGAATTTATTGTCATTACTTTTGATAGGAAAAGTGTATAGACAGTATTGTTTATGATATCACTGTTTTCGATAGTCATTGATCCGATTTCATCATCCAATCCAATAAATGGACTCTTTTCATATTTATTATTTATCAGTTTACAGTTGTTAAGATAAACTGCAGAGTTATTGTTTAATAAAATGAGTGGACTGTTACCGTCACCGGTAATTATTGTATTTTTTATAGTTACACTAACATTTTCACTTATATTGAAGAGTTTACCGCTAGATGTTGGATAAATGCCGTTTCCATTACCATCAATAGTGATGTCTTTTGTTATGTCAATATACCCATTATTTAAAGCAGCTTCGTCAGATTCATTATATTGGTAATCAGATTCTAGTGTTATGCTGTCTTTACCGTTAATGTCATTTGACAAGTCAGAAAATGTCTTCGCATCTACACTAAGAATTGCATTATCATCAGATGAATATATGATAGATTTGTCATCGTTCAATTCAGTTGCGCTTACAGCTGAAAGTGATATTAATACGAATATCACAAGTAATAATGAAAATATCTTTTTATTCATTTTTTTCCTCCGTTGTTTTGTAAAATTAAATAGATTAACATGTTTCATCATTGCCAATCCGTTTTGGCATTTTTAAATCATATTTTTCTATTTGTATAGTACTAATTATTCTAGAATAATATACATAAACCAAATATGGTAAGAAATATATTATATAATTATTTTTTTAATTAATTAATATTAATAATTTACTTATTAATTTCAAAAGCTGTGTCTTTTTAGTTATTTAAAAAATAATTTGGAGGAAATCATTTCCTCATATAAAAATAGTAAAATTTATCGGTCACTTAATAACTCGCCAGCTACTCCAATACTCTCCTTTGGATATGCTTGGACTAAAACTGTTATTGCTTCAATTGGCAAGTCATATGCATCTGCAACAGTTTCAGATACTTTTTTAACCATTTCTCTTTTTTTCTCAACACTAATTCCATCGTTTCCAGCTATTGTAATTACAGGCATTTTTTCATCCTCCAATTAATTATATTAAAAACCAATTATAAAAATTAATCTGATAGGAGATATTGATTATGCTTGGTGAAGACGAACTTGTTAAGGTTTTTCCTGATTTCGCGGATTTGGTACAGCCTTCTGGAATTGATTTGGAATTGGACAAAATTTTTAAACAAACATCTGAAGGTTCTTTAATAGATAATGAAAAGAATTTGCCTCAATTGGAAGAAATTAAAGGTCCAATTTACACATTAAAGCCACACACTGCCTATTTGGCAAGCATTAAAAGAAAGGTTAAAATTCCAAAGGGTTATACTATGCTATATCTTCCAAGGTCAACTCTTTTGCGTTCATTCATTTCAGTTCAAACTGCGGTGGGTGATCCAGGATTTTATGGAACATTGATGTTCATGATTTACAACCATGGTGACTTTGAATATAAAATCAAATCTGGAGACAGGATTGCTCAGGCTGTTGTATTTGAAGTTAAGGGTTCCGGTGAATATGACGGTTCCTATCAGGAGGATGAATAATGCAGGTAGCTGAAAGGCTGGTTGAAATTCTAGAAGAAAATGGCATTACCCATATCTTTGGAATTCCTGGCGAACAGATAATGCCTATGTATAGGGCACTGTCCAAATCAAAGATTAATCATATTTTAACAAAACATGAACAGGCCGCCGCACATGCTGCAGATGCATTTACAAGAACTTCTGATGCTGTTGGGGTTTGCATGGCAACTGCAGGTCCTGGAGCGCTGAATTTGGTGATGGGTGTAGCCGCAGCATATAAGGACAATATTCCAATGCTTGTTTTAACTGGAGACAATGACCTGAATATTCGCGATACTGATGCATTCCAGTCTTTCAATCTAAGGGATATCTTTTCAAACATCACTCATGAGAATTACTCCCCATTAAACGGTACTGAAGCGGTATATGCACTTAAGGCAGCATTATATGGTCTTAAGAATAATCCGAAAGGACCTATTCACATTAACTTGTCAAGGGATGTTTTATTGAGTGAAGAGTTTCAGGATTTTGATTTATGTTACCTTTGTGAAAGCGATATGTCTTCTCTGGATGCTGCTCAGGAACTTATCTTAAAAGCCAAAAAACCTTTATTTGTTTTGGGAGCAGGAGCCATCTCTCAGGCGGAAAATATTAAAATGCTTGCAGAAATGTATCAGATACCTGTTGCAACTACATATAATGGACGAGGAATCATTCCTGAAGATAATCCGATTAATTTAGGTTTGGTTGGCATACGGGCTACTCCAAGAGCAAAATATGCAATTGATGAATCCGATTGTGTTATTGCATTAGGTTCAATTGCAAGTGAGAGAACATTTCCCGTTTTGGATGAGGATAAATTCATTCATGTTAATATCAACAAGGATGTCCTGAAAGGTAAATATCAAATTCAGGGCAATGTTGAAGAAGTAATAATGACATTGGAATTCAATAAGGTCGATTGGATTGATGAATTATTGAAAATTGATAATTCAATGATAATTGAAGGAATTGAGGATGATTTAAAACCTCAAGCAGCTATTAAAATTATTTTGAAGACTTTTGAGGATAATATTATCGTTGCTGATGCTGGATCCCACACTACCTGGACAACATTGCTGTACAATGCCAAAAAGCCTAACCACTTTTTATTCCCTGCAGCAACCGCACCAATGGGTTATGGACTTCCTGCAGGAATTGGGGCGGCTATTGCAACAGATGAAAAAATCATTGTCATTAATGGTGATGGCGACTTTCAAATGAACTTGCAGGAGCTTGCAACTTTAAAGGAGAACTCTTTGGATGTTATAGTATTCATTTTAAACAATTCTGAATATGGAATCATAAGACAGTGGCAGGAAGATTTCTATGATATGGATGCCTATCAGATTGACTTGGAAAATCCTGACTTTACAAAACTGACGGCATCTTATGGAATTGATGCTGTTCAAATCAACACACTATCTGACCTTGAATACTTTTTAAAAAAAGATTTGAAAGGCCCATTGATTGTTGAAGTCATGGTTGACAGAGAAAATATTCCTCTTCCTAAC
Organism: Methanobrevibacter millerae; assembly: GCF_001477655.1. Classification (NCBI taxonomy): domain Archaea; kingdom Methanobacteriati; phylum Methanobacteriota; class Methanobacteria; order Methanobacteriales; family Methanobacteriaceae; genus Methanobrevibacter; species Methanobrevibacter millerae. Next base: position 401,286 of record NZ_CP011266.1, read on the forward strand.
TAAATTTTTACTTTACATTTACTTTTTTTCAATTCTTTTAAAATTTTTATTTTCATTTAAATTTTCTATTAATGGCTTTATTTTGTATTAAGTAAATAATATTGACTTATTTTAACAATTAAATTTATATAAGGTTTAATATAATCTAATAAACAACAATTAATGGTTAATGGTGGTGAAAATATAAAAAATAGTGATGAAAATTATCGGATGAAATATCCGTTGGATGTGCTTAACAAAAGACAATTTGGGTATTTGGGCGATATTGCACATAAATATTATAATTTTCCAGGAAAATATGATTCTCCATGTTTTAATGAATATCCTAGTGTAAATGGTTCTGCATTAAGAACAGATACATCATATTTTATTGTAATGGAAGATGGTCAAAAAAGAATAATGAATGTTGAGGATGAAAGTGGCAATGTTAACAAAAAGGTTCTCAGAAAGATTGCAAAATATCGTGATAATATGAGATATACATTTAAATGTCCTGTCAACTCAGCAATAAAAACATCTAAATCATTAGAAAACTGTTTAACATGTTTAAAGTTATCAGAAACAGATATCATTACGCCTATATTCAGACCTATTGTACTGGTTGATTCGAGAGAAATTTTAAATAATATTTTGGACAGAATAGAAAATAATTATACCTTCACTGAAATTGAAGCATTTGAAATTTTGGATGTTGTTAGGATGTTTGAAAACAACAATCATGAAATGCTTGAAAAAATTTGTTATGCATTGCCTAAAATTAATATAGATTCTACAGAATTTTTTAAACTCGAATTGATTTTTGGGATGAGATGTGTAATTCATAAATATGCAAAGACAGTTGAGGATATTAAACGATTAGGGGAGGTGATTGGTTTGCCTAATACGAAGACTGCTCGTCAGTTTTTTGAGGATAAACTGTTTAATGAGGGTAAGGCTGAAGGTTTTTCGGAAGGTCGTACTGGGGGTCATTTAGAGATGGCTGTTAAGTTTGTTGAGAAATTTGGTGTTGATGCAGTTGCTGATGCCAGTGGTTTTTCTCGTGATGAAATTTTAAAACATTCTAAGAAATAAATTTCAAAGCAAATTTCTTCACAGTTTCTTCATCAAATTCTTCATCATTCAAAGGACACCAGTAATATTCCTTATTAATTTTTAAAATAAAGCAGACAGGTTTCAAATCAACGGATGTTAATTTACCTAACATTATTTTTTGACTTTCGCGAAAAGCAAAGTAAATTGTTTTATTAGGGTTTATTTCAATGGATTTGAATAGTATCTCATCAATATTTTCTATTTCAAATATATCATTAATTGCCTTTTCGAAGTTATCCATTTAAAACACCCTTGATCAATTCGCGAATTTCTTTTTTCAAAATCAGTTTTATGGTGGGAATGATTAGTTTTAAAAGATAAATGTCAATGTTCATTTGTCCTTTAAAATTCAATACTTCTCCATTGAATGATGGCTCGGCACTTAAACGAGAATTTGGAAGTATTCCTGTAAGAATTGAGGATATTGCCCAAACATATCCAATGTATTCTCCTGTTTTGGCGAAATTTGAAAAGCCTATTACAAGATGATTTTCCAATCTGTTGATGTTTATTGCATTCATGGCATCTTTCAGGAATGTTTTCAAATCATTAAAGCAGGGTTTGGCTAGTTCATATAACTTTTTAAAATCTCTTTTTTTATCTTTTTCGCCAGATTTATCATCTTTATTATCATCTGACTTTAGATTATATGTATAGACAGTTAATTTTTTTAAAATAAGAATTTTTACACATCCATCATATTCATCATTTATTTTCAGCCATTTAACTGTCAATCTAATGCCTAAAAGTAAAAAAATGAAAATGAGTATGATGATTAATAATATAATCATCAATAGGATGTTTAACATAAAATATTAGTCCTATTCTTTTTCTTTTTCTTCTTTTTCGTTTTCATCATAGGTTGTAAATTCAGGTTCAATAAACTCTTCTTCGTTTACATATTCACCTTCATTCATTGTTCCCATGTAGCCTTTAACCAAATCAGTAATAATCAATCCCAAATCAGATAATGCTTTGTTGGTCTCGGTTCCTTTACTTAAGTCAAGTACACGTACTCCTTCAGCATCATTTCCTTTTTTAGGAATCATAACCATGGAAATTGGTTCTACACCTGCTGCTGCACCTGCAACATCATTTCCTTCGTTTCCTAAAAGGCTTTCACCAGCACCAAAACCTACACCCATTCTCATTACTGGAATAAGTATTTTATCTTCGGTTTCAATTGGTGAACCAATTACATTGTCAACATTAATGAGTTTACGTAATTCTTCAACAGTTGTTTTTATATTTTCAGCCATAATGTCACATCCTAAATTATTATTAGATATGGTAGTTGTATTTAAAATACTTTGTTAAATTGAAAACTGAAAATATGTATGATGATGTTTTGGTTATCAATTAAAAAAAGGAAAAATGGGTAGAATCATAAGTATGATTCTGTAATTGATGCAACACCCGCACCAGCATCGTCAATTGCACCTAAACCTTTTAAGGTCATTCCAATAGCTGCAAAGGTTTGTACTAATTCTTTGTATGAGATGCATCCCATGTGTCCTATTCTGAAGACGTTTCCTTTTAAGTGGTCTTGTCCTCCAGCTAATTCCACACCGTATTTGTCACGGGTTGTTCCTCTAAAGTCAGCATCTGTAACTCCTTCAGGTATTTTTACTGCAGTTACGGTTGCAGAGGATACTGCTTCGTCTGCGAATAATTCTAAACCTAATGCTTTAACTGCGGCAACACTGGCTTTAGCTGCTTTGTGGTGACGTGCAACCCTGTTTTCTAATCCTTCTTCCATAACTATTTTTAAAGCTTCATTCATTGCATAGGTTAATGAAACTGATGGGGTATAAGGAGTTTCAGGAGGGTTTTTGTCTCCGCTTTTTCTTGCAGCTTTCAAGTCTAAATAGAATGTGTTGGTTTCAACGTTGTCGACTGCTTTCCATGCATCGTCGCTTAAGGTGATTGCGGCCATTCCAGGAGGTGCAGCTAAACATTTTTGTGATCCGGTTACACAAACGTCAATGCCGAACTTTTCAACATCTACATGGTCTCCTCCAAGTGATGATACAGTATCTACAATGTATAATGCATCATAGTTTTTCATTACTTTACCGATTTCTTCGATTGGTGCTGCTACACCAGTGGAAGTTTCATTGTGTACAACGGTTATTGCTTTAATATCTTCATCTGCATCTAATGCTTCTTCAATTTGTTTTGGTGTTACTGCAGTTCCCCATTTGACTGCTAATTCCTGTGCATCAATTCCATGAGTTTGAGCTATTTTCATGAAACGTTCACCGAATTTTCCACCTACAACATTTAATATTTTTTCACCAGGTGCAACGGTATTTGCAACAGCGGTTTCCATTGCAGCAGTACCGGATCCAGTTAATAAATAAGATTTATTTGGGGTTTGGAAAACTTTACTCATTAATTCTGTAGTTTCAGTCAAGATTTCTCCATATTTTGCTCCTCTGTGATTTACAACAGCTTTTGACATTGCAGCTAAGACTCTAGGGTCTACTGTTGTTGGACCTGGAAGCATTAATAAAATATCATCCATTGATTTTCCTCCATTAAACAAAAAAAGATTTAGCATTTCTAAATCTAATTAAATATTTGATTTTTATACTTTTTAAATATTTAGTTGGCAATTTAAGTTCCGTTTAGATTGTACATTTTTGTGCTAATATTACTTTAAATAATATATTATACTATATAATTAGTTATGGAGTTCAGCGGTGAAGAATTAACATTTAAACGCATTTTTAATTATATTTTTGGTTTGTTTTTAATAACATTGGGAGTTGCCTTTTCAATCAAGTCTGATTTGGGCTCAGCTCCTGTAAGTTCGATACCTTATGCGATGAACCTGATTTGGGCAATTGAAATTGGTGTTGCAACATTTATATTTCATGCCTTTCTGGTAGCTATTGAACTTTTGCTTTTAAGGAGAGATTTTAAGCCAAAACATTTTCTGCAGGTGTTTGTGGGTGTATTGTTTGGTGCATTTACAAGCTTTTCAGTCTCATTGATGTATTTCATACCTTCTGCAGATTCACTTTGGGTAGCATTGATTATGAGTTTGCTCTCAATATTTTTCATTGCTTTAGGATTGTTTTTCTATGTTCCAACCAATATTGTCCCTCTATCTGTTGAAGGTGTTACGCAGGCAATTGCAATTGTAACAAAAAGACCATTTTCATTAATCAAGATATGCTTTGATGTAACAATTGTTGCCTCCGCTTTGATTTTGAGCTATGTATTTCTTGGAAACTTCGGTAGCGTCGGTATCGGAACGATTCTTGGAGCGCTCTTCATTGGACCAACGGTCAAATTAATCCATAAAATAAATCATATAATAACAGGCGAGCACGTTAATCTAAAGAAGATGTAAAATCAGTATAAGTCCTCCAGTGAATATTCATTCACCTCTTTTGTTTTGAAGTGGCCTGCAGTGGCTAGCTTGTACCTGCCGACATCAAAGAGGTTAAACTTGATGTTGTGGATATCATTTTTAAGTCGGATTTCACTGTCAATCACTATTTCAAAGTCACTTAATTCCAAGCGAAATCCCAAACCACAATATTTCATATAGCTTTCCTTTAAAACCCAATATTTAAAAAATTCATTTGAGGGATTTTTTGACCTTTTGATGTTTTCATATTCGCTGTTGAAGAAATAATTTTTGGCTATGTTTAAATCAATTTGGGGGTCATTGAATTCGATATCGCAACCTATTTCTGCATCGGATACTGCACATGAAACCATATTTTTTGAATGGCTTATATTAAAATAAATATTTTCATAGTTTGAGATGTATGTTTTGCCGAATTTGTGGGTTTCAAAATTAGGATTCACTATACCTTCTTCAGCAAGCATTTTTTCAGCTAAAAGATAAGCTCCGCAGCTGAGCCTTTTGTCCTTGTTAAATCTATAAAAGTCAATTTTTTCCTTTCTTTTTGCAGAAACCAATGGATATGCCTTATTCAGGTCAAGGTTTTCTACATTACAATAAGCTATTTTAATCATGTCTGTCATTATTTTGTTTAAATAAGTATATAAATTTATTTTTTTAATCTTTTTATTCAATATAATTTCTTTAAAACATTATTTGGTTTAATTATGAATATATTTAAATATTTTAATGGATATATAGTTATTAGATGATTAAGAGAATTTGTTTTTTTGTTTTAGGATTATTTATAATGGCTTTTGGTGTTGCATTTTCCATAAAATCAACATTTGGAACAACTCCTATAAGTTCCATCGCTTATTCTCTCACATTATGTGCTAATATTGATATTGGAATTACTACTGTAATTTTTAATGCTGCTTTAGTTTTTATTCAGATGATAATTTTAAGGTCTGAATTTAAGCCAAAACGATTACTGCAGTTTATTAATTGTTTTTTATTTGGATATTTCACTGATTTAACTTTATACATTGTGTATTCACTAAATATTCCTGATAATATAATAATAAATTTAATTTTGATTTTTGTCAGTATATTTATGATAGCTTTGGGAATATTTATCTATATGCCTGCCAATATTGCGCCTTTGCCTGGTGAGGGTTGTGTTGAATCTGTAGCTATTGTAACAAATTGGAGATTTTCTTCAATTAAAATAGCTTTTGATACTATTATGGTGGTTATTTCAGTACTTATGTGCTATTTCTTTTATACAACCCCTTGGGGAAGTGTAAATATTGGAACCATTATTTCTGCAGTTTTGGTTGGCTATACTTTAAGACAAATTGCAAAATTATATAATCATATTGCAGGTAAAGATATTAATATTGTTAACAAATGAGGTTTTAACATGGAATTTGGTGAGTGGAATATATATTATAAAGAAATTCTTGATGATTTTGGATTTTCCCGTGAAGATGATGAAAAATGCGGCCAATTATTGGATGAAATTTTGGCTGAAGAGGGATGTTTGACACTTGAAGATTTAAGTAAAATTGTTGGATTTTCAGACAAGTTCATTGTCTTTGGTGCCGGACCGTCAGTTAAAGATCATATCAAATTATTAAAAGAAAAATATGATTTGAAGGATTATGTTCTTGTTGCTGCTGATGGTGCTACAACTGCAATGATTGAAGAAAAACTTGCACCGGATATAGTTGTAACTGATTTGGATGGTAATCTTGATGATATTTTGATTGCTAACTTGAAGGGGGCTAATATCGTTGTGCATGCTCATGGTGATAATGCAGATAAAATTGTTAATGTTACTTCCTTTTTCACTAATGTGCTGGGAACCACTCAGGCTCAGCCAGTAGGTAATGTATACAACTTTGGAGGATTCACTGATGGTGATAGGGCAATATTTTTGGCTGTGGCATTGAATGCATCTGAAATTACTCTTGCAGGAATGGATTTTGGGGATATTGTAACCAAATACTCAAGACCTAATTTGCCAACAGTCACAGGACCTGCTGATGAAATTAAACGTAAAAAACTGCAATATGCAGAAAAATTAACAAAATGGATAATTGAAAATGAAAATGTTGACATAATCAACTTAAAAGAATAATTATTTTTAATAGTTAAATACAAATTAGATACTATGGGAATTGAAGATATATTAATGCATGATGAAAGTCTTTTTCAAAATATTAATGCATTTGATCCGGATTACCTGCCTCCAAACTATAATTTTAGAGATACTCAGATGGAAGCAATGGCAATGGCAATAAGGCCGGCCATGCGTGGAGGACAGCCATCAAGTGCAGTGGTACTTGGATCACCTGCAACAGGAAAAACAACAGCAATCAAAAAGGTATACGAACTTGTTGAAAAAAACACTGAAAAAGTGGTTTGTGTTTACATTAACTGTCAGTTGCATACCACAAGGTTTGGAATCATATCCCAAGTTCACAAAAAGATTTTCGGATTTCTACCTCCGGAAACGGGAGTTCCATTTGCAAGGATATATGAAAAAATCATGTTGGAGCTTCAAAAAAATTCACAATCATTGATATTGGCATTGGATGATGTTAATTACCTATTCCAGAGCAATAATGCCAACAAATTATTTTATGATATCTTAAGAGCATATGAGGAATATCCTGGTGTAAAAACCGCAATCTTTGCAATATTGTCTGATTTGGAATTCAAATATGCTTTCGATAAAAATGTAAATACTGTCTTCATTCCGCAGGAAATTACATTCCCTCCTTATTCTTACTCAGAAATTGAAAATATTTTAAAAGACCGTGTCAATGCTGGTTTTTATCCGGGTGTTTTGGATGATGATATTTTAGAACAAATCGCAACATTTACATTTGACAATGGGGACTTGAGAACTGGAATAAACCTTTTGAGAAGCTGCGGTAACATCGCAGAAGCTGATGCATCACGCGAAATAACTCAAAAACATTTTGATGAAGCTATTGATTCACTGGTTTCAGTTAATGTTTCTCAATTGTTGGCTTCCCTCACAGATATTGAAAGAAGTTTGCTTGAACTGATTATAGACAGTGAGGATAACATATTGGCTGGTGATTTGGGTGAAGCATTCCGTGAAAAAGAAAAAGTTAGCTATTCATCTTATAACAGGACTCTTGATAAATTAGAATTTTTAAGGTTAATTGATACAAAATATACAGGATCAGGGGTTAGGGGTAATTCACGTGAAGTTATCCTTCGTTTCAACCCTGATGATTTTGATATTTAACCTGTATATTTTTAACGGAAGTTAGTTTTGTATTTAAAATTAGATTAATTGCAAGATAACGCCCTTGCACTCATAGTTTTAAGGGTTTGGTATTTTAATCTAATTGTACTTATTTTCCCATTATAAAAGATATGGGTTTTGTGCTGTTACAACAGAAAGCACAGATAAAAGTAACACTACAAATACAGTGAGCGTTACCATGCAAGTATTAATGTCGATATTTGAATATGCAATTTCATCAACTATTGAAGTTTTTTTCCTTAAATCTGCTCTTTTTACAGTATCTTTATTTTTAAACATAATAATCACATCACTATATTTAAGTTGTTTGGTATCCATATATAAGCAAAGAGCGAGAGAGCATTTGACAAGTAATATTTCAAAGGTAAAATTATGAAGAAATTTGAATATTTTGACGTTACAGCAGATATAGGCTTTTATGCATTTGGCAAAAATTTAAATGAGGCTTTTGAAAATGCCGGCCTTGCAATATTTAACATCATATCAAATACAGATAATATCAATCCACAAAAATCCATAGAATTTGAAATAACCTCTGAAGATGAAGTGTCTTTATTGTACGACTATCTGGAGGAATTATTGTTTTATCATGAAGTTGAATTCATGCTATTTTCGGAGTTTATCATTGAAATAGAAAAAACTGATGATGATTATCATCTCAAGGCAATAATTAAAGGTGAAGATATTAACTGGGACAAGCATGAACGTGACTGTGAAATTAAGGCAATAACGTTCCATCAAATGGAAGTCAACATGTCTGATGATGTATGGCTGAAGGCAATAGTAGACTTATAATTATAAATAAAATACTAAGTAAATATAATATTATGAAAATAATTAAAACAACTTCCAGATTATTTGAACAAATTTTGGGTATTGTTGGATCTGTTCTGGCTGTGCTTTCAGGATCATTATTTCTGTTTCTTGAAAGTTGGGGAATGCAAGGAAACTCATTTATAGCAATATTATCTATTATAGGAGCTATTTTGGGATTCATATCATCTTTTTATGTAAGTAGGGATAATGAATATGCTGGTGTTGGTTTTATAGCTTCTGCAGTATTAATCTTAATTAGTACCAGTCACTTGGGTATTTTAAGTTCAATATTGCTTTTGATTGCAGGAATTTCTGCATTATTCAGAAAATAATTTTAAGGTGATTTGTTTGATTAAAAGAGTTATTATTATGGTTGCTGTCTTTTTTTTAGTCATTTCATCTGTCAGTGCTGCTGATGATAATATGATTAAACTTAATGTTAACAACAACACATTTGACGTTAAATTAGAGAAAAATCCTGCCGCTGATGAGCTTTTTAAAAAGCTTCAGGAAGGAAATATTACAGTTAATGCTAAGGATTATGGGGGATTTGAAAAGGTAGGTAATTTAGGTTTTAATCTCCCGTCCAATGATGAGGATGTAATGGCATCTCCCGGAGATTTGATGCTTTATCAGTCAAATCAGCTTTCTTTGTTTTACAACGATCATACTTGGGACTATACTAAATTAGGCGAAATTCAAAACGTGTCTTCGGATAAGTTGAAAAATATTTTAAGCACAGGTGACGCTACAATTACCCTAAGCTTGAAATAATCTTATTTTTTATTTAATTATTTTACACTTGATATTGTTCTTTGGAATTTTCAATATATACTGGTGTAATATGCATCACTTCACCGTATGAAAATTTTAAAATACTCTTATTTCTTCAAAAATATAATGAAGTCTTTCCCTAATTTTTATTTATATATTGAAACAACCCTGTTAATTTAAGAAACTCAATATTGAATTTTTAATTATATTGTCTTATTTCTTTATTTTTTCTATTTATAATTTTTTATTTGATGTTTAATTGCGTTAACATATTTATTTTTTATATTAAGACCATATTATTAATTTTTTATTTTTTTCTTATTTTCCATTTTCTGGTAATTTTTCCATGTATATTCTTTTAATTTACTTTAAATTAAGTGTAATTATTCTAATAGTTTAAATGATTATTTTAAGTATTTTATATCTAATTTTAAGTATTTTTAATAGTTAATATTAAATATTATTAAATTATATTTTTATATAGAGTTATTCAATATTTTTTGTTTTGAATTTCAGGATTTGGGGGCTGTTTTTGATGATTAATTTCATGGAATATTGTGATGAAACTTGGGTAAACTTAAATAAATATGTTGATCGAAAATATATAATTGATGATGGAAAAAATCATTTTGTTCGAAATCGAAAAACTAATCTGGAAAGTATAATCAAGTATCCTTTCTATGATTGTGGCCGAACAACTGCAATTGAAGCTATAAATTTTATTAGAAAAGAAAAAAAGGATAAAAATATGACATTAAGCAAATCTAACATTTCTCAAAGAAGAAAATTACTCGACCATGTTTGTTATGTGGATATGAATGAAGACTTTATTGATGGAATTTACAACGATTCAGAACGACCTGGCCTTTATGGGGGATATTCAATACTTGCAGGCGATACTAGCATTTGCGATGCGCCAAATATTGGATACACAGAAAAACAACTAAAAGAATTAAATAATCCACATTTCAATAGATTGCGAAAGGAATTAATAAGATTTAGAGCATCCTGCATTGCAGATACACAAACAGATTTCATATTAACGGCCACAATAACTAACAGCAAAAAAATAGGGGAAGTAGAACTCGCAATGCAAGATTTAGACAACTTAAACCAAAGAATCGACATGACCAACACCATCACAACCTACGACAGAGGATACGACGCCCTTGAACTAATGCTCAAACATAAGAGCATAAATTCATATTTTCTAATAAGATTAAAAGCAGATGACTTTATAAACGAACGAAAATATATGAAAACAAATGATGAAATAATAAACATCACCATAAATAGAATACGAACACAAAACTTTCACGATGAAGAATTAAAGAAACAAGCACGAGAAAAAAGAAGCACAGAAATAAGAATAACAGAAATAGAACTAACAACTAAAACAGGAAAAAAATACACAGAAATACTAGCAAGCAATTTACCCTTCGATAAATTCACTACCTCCGATTTAAAAGAATTATATAACAAAAGATGGAAAATAGAAACCAATTTCGACAGATTAAAAAACATAATACACATAGAAAACTTCAGCGGATACAACGAAGAAATCATACAACAAGACTTCTACGCCAACATATTCATGTTTAATTATCTCATGGCAATGAAACTCGATGCAGACCAAAAAATACAAGAAAAACAAAAAAATAAAAACCTAAAACACGAATATAAAACAAATCTCAATGTCTTATTCGGATTAATTAAATTAGACATGCCAGACTTATTATCGGATGACCCTAAGGAAAGAGAAAATGCTGTAAAACGAATATTGAATACCGCACAATCGAACTTAGTTGAAAAAAATAGAGTAAATGATAGGAATCCTGACAGAACAGCCAAAGATCCAAATAACAAATTCCCTCCAACTCAAAGAAGAGGTGAATAAAAAAATTAATTTCACAAAAATTTCTTAAATTAACAGGGTTGATATTGAAAAGAAAATTATTTATTCAATTGATTTAAATATATTAAAACATAATAAACTCGTGATTTTTATGACTATCAAAGATGAAATTAAAAAAATTAGAGATAATGTTTATGAAATTCCGGGAAGCTATAACAAGCAGATGAGGGCTTCCGGAAGGTTATATATTGATGATGAAAGCTTTGAAGCACTTGAAGAAGGTGCAGTCCAGCAAATCGTTAATGTTGCATGCTTGCCTGGTGTATTCAGATACTCTATCGGATTGCCTGATATTCACTTTGGATACGGATTCCCAATAGGCGGAGTTGCAGCATTCAACATGAGAAACGGTATTGTATCTCCGGGTGGTGTCGGTTTTGACATTAACTGTGGTGTCAGATTAATCAAATCCAATTTGTGCCAAGAAGATATTGAAGGCCATTTGGATGAACTTGTGGATGCTTTGTTTAAAAACATTCCGTCAGGTGTCGGGTCTAAAGGAAAAGTAAAATTATCCCAGGACGACATTAACAATGTTTTGGATTACGGTGCCGAATGGGCTGTCGAAAACGGCTACGGATGGGATGAGGATTTGGAAGTTTTAGAAGAAAACGGAAGAATCAAAGCGGCTGATTCATCTGAAGTCAGTGACAAGGCTAAAAAAAGAGGAATTCCACAACTCGGATCTCTTGGTTCAGGTAATCATTTCCTTGAAATTCAGGTCGTTGATGAAATCTACAACGAAGAGGTGGCTGATGTTTATGGCTTGAAAAAGGGAATGATTGTTATTATGGTTCACACAGGTTCCCGTGGATGCGGACACCAGGTGTGTTCAGATTATTTGAGATTAATGGATAAGGCTTATAAAAATTATAAAATCAACATTGCAGACAGACAACTTGCTTGTGCTCCTCTTGACTCTAAAGAAGCTCAAAGCTATTTAAAAGCAATGTATGCTGCAGCGAATTATGCATGGGCAAACAGGCAAATGATTACTCATTGGATTCGTGAATCATTTGAAGATGTCTTAGGCAAATCTGCCCGCGATATGGACATGCAAATAGTTTATGATGTAGCTCACAACATCGCTAAAGAGGAAACCCATGACTTCAAGGGAAGAGATATGGAAGTTCTTGTTCACAGAAAAGGAGCAACCCGTGCATTCGGGCCTGGCCGTGAAGAGGTTCCGGTCAAATACCGTGATGTCGGCCAGCCTGTATTGATTCCGGGAACTATGGGAACAGCATCATATGTATTGCACGGAACACAAACTGCAATGGAAGAAACATTTGGTTCTACTGCTCATGGGGCAGGAAGGGTACTGTCACGTTCACAGGCTAAAAAGGATTACAATCCTGAAGATATAGTGAATAATATGGAAAACAATGGAATTAAGGTAAAGGCAACATCAAAAAGTGTCATTGCTGAAGAGGCACCTGGTGCATATAAGGATGTTGACAGTGTAGTTCGCGTATCTGACTCAACAGGAATTGCAAAACTTGTAGCTAAAGTAAAACCTTTAGCCGTTACAAAAGGGTAGTTATACTATGATTGGAATTATTGGTGGAAGTGGAGTATACGAAATAACTTCTAAAGCAGACAATGTGGAAAAAAAGATAGTCACTACAGATTACGGGGATGTAGAAGTATCCATTCTTGATATCTTTCAAAAAAAAGTAGCATTTATTCCAAGACATGCTTCAGGCCACAGTATTCCTCCACACAAAATCAATTTCAGAGCAAATATTGATGCATTAAAAAATGTTGGTGTGACACAGATTATAGCAACAAATTCTGTCGGATCCATGAATTTGGAAATGCCTCCCGGATCTTTTGTCATTCCGGATGACTTTTTAGACTTTTCAGAAAATCGTGAAAAAACATTTTATGAAGATAGTGTGGTTCATATTGATGTCACACAGCCATATTGTCCTAAATTAAAGGATATTCTGGATAAATCAGGTGATGTAATATTAGGTGGAACCTACGTCTGTACACAGGGCCCTAGATTTGAAACCCCTGCAGAGATAAAAATGTTTAAGATGCTCGGAGGGGATTTGGTTGGAATGACAGGACTTCCTGAAGTAACCCTAGCTCGTGAGAGGGAAATGTGCTATAATTCAATTTGTATTGTTTCCAATTATGCATCAGGAATATCTGAAAATGAATTGACCATAGATGAGGTCTTTGAAATGATCCAGTCTCTTGAAAAAGATTTATTGGAGTTAATTTATAACTTTATTAAGAATGCTGAGGACTCAGATTGTACATGTCATCATGCACTTGACGGGGCTGAAGTTTAGGTGATTTTATGGCAAAGGTAATATTGTTAAACGCTTCTCCGAGAGCAAACAGCAACACTTTGGATGTTTTAAACGTGTGTGCTCGCGAAATTGAAAAGAACGGTGTTGAAACAGAAATCATATCTTTAAAAGGCAAAAATATTCAATCATGCAAAGCCTGTCTGTCCTGTCATGAAACGGGGAAATGTGCTTTGAATGATGGATTGAATGAAATCATTGACAAACTGCGTGATGCTCAGGGTTTTATTCCCGCTGCACCTGTTTATTTTGGAACTGCAAGGGGAGATGTCATGGCAGCGCTTCAAAGGATTGGAAAGGTTTCAAGATATTCGGACAGGTTCTTGGATTGGATGGTCGGTGGACCTATTGCTGTGGGAAGGCGCGGGGGTCAGACATTGACATTGCAGGAAATGACGATGTTTTTCCCAATCAATAATATGATTATTGCCGGAAGTACATATTGGAACATTGTCTTTGCAGGTGAGGAAGGAACTGCCTTTGAAGACACGGAAGGAATTCAGACTATACGTTTATTTGGTGAGAATGTCTCCAGGATAATAAAAAAACTAGGTGAATAATTATGAAAATTGCTGTTGTATCATCAAATGGTAAGGATGTGGATTTGCATTTGGGAAAAGGATATTCTTTGTATGTCTATGACTATGAAGATGACGATTTGACTTTTGTAGAACACAGGGAAGTTGACATTGATTTGGAAAGTCAGCATCAGGGAAGCAAAGTAATTAAAGCATGTGAAGACTGTGATATTATTATTGCTCAACAATATGGTTTTAAATCTAAAGTCAAAGCCAATGAGTTAAACATAAAACTGGTTGCGGATGAAGGATCTGTTGATGAAGTTTTAAAACGCTATATTGACCATTATAACTTCATGAAGAATTAAACTTGTCTTAAGGCAAGTTTCCTATATTCTTTCATTTCATTTATTTTTGTATTTTTGTTTTTATGCTTGTTTTTCAATGATAAGTCTGCAATTGTGTAAATATATCCTTGTTCTTTTATTAACTCAACCAATCTTCTTGAATAGGTAACATGAGGTTTTTCAAGTCTTAATGTCATCAAATCCAGCATGTCATGGTAATTGATTCCTAATTCATCAACCATGTGATGCATTTCATTAATTAATTCAAGACCCCATTCTTTCAAGGTTATCTCTTCACCGTCCTTGATAAGTCTCATTTCATCATCAAATGCTCTTTCCGCAGTAAGCTCTTCGTTAATCAAAGCTTCTTCCTGCCAGTTTTCATAATCGCTTTCATTTTTAACTAGCATGTAGATTGTAAACAGATGCAGAAACTGCATATCTCTTTTTGTAAGGCCGCACCTATAAAATGGATTAATATCTAAGGTTCTTATTTCAACATATTCTATGCCCGTTTCATTCAGGGAGTTTAACATATCTTTCGGATTTTTTGGTTTCAATCTGATTTGAGTATAAAGTTCTTTTGCTTCAGATAAATCTCCGGATTCAATGTATGATGTCACATCTTGTGTGAATTCTTCAACACTTTTGTAGCTTGGATATAATTTTTTCAGGTTTTTATAACCGCATGATCCATTTCTAAGGGAACATCCTATCGTTGAATAGTAATCTCCGTATTCGTCCTGCTTATCCATTAAATCAATACAATCGGAGGTAAATGTTTTATGGCAGGCTATTGAGCTGCCGGTTAGGTAGATAACAAGCCAACAATATCTGATATAATTTCTAGTTATCTTCAGATAAACCTCATTTTTAAATTCTTCATATGTGAACTCCTCGTCAACTATTGAATATAATTTCCTGAGAGTTTCATCCCCAAATGAAAAATTAAAATGAATGCCTGAAATCATCTGTTTTTTAAGCCCGTACTTTTTAGCCAGTTTTATACGATATTCCTCTGACTTTTGTCCTTCTTCATCGTCACCGTAATGTGCAATAGGTATTTCATTCTCTTCAGGTAATATGGACGGAAGTGAATGGAACCAGAAGTATTCGTTTTCAGGCAGGGCTTCATTGACCATGTCTGACAGCGAACAGAATGTTGTGAATGCCATATCAATGTTATTGAATGTTGGTGTGATTATTTCTATTTGGCTTTCCGAAAAGTCTGTTGTAACAATGGGATTGCTTATCTTATCGCCAAAAATTTCTGGATGTGGTGTTAATGATAATTCTCCTATGGAATGGACGCGCAATGTTTCTCTTTCGATTCCAAATGAACCAGATAGAATTTCATCTTTTGTTAGCTTTTTTAAATATGAAAGATTCATTTATGTGCCTCCTTTTTTTATTCCATCATGTAGTGATTATCAGCTCTTTTTCAGTTTCTATATTTTATGTTATTTTATTATATGATGGGATTATATAATTATTGCCATATTTCTATAACGATTGTTATATTATTCATGATATATAAATGTAATTATATATTGGTTCCGGCCATGGTGTTGATGATATGTCTTGCAGCATAACTGAACAATTTTTATAAAATCATGAAATTATTTCTATGGGTGGTAGTTTTAAAGTTATTTTTTCATAAGCTGGAAAACAATTAATTTTATTTAATATTAATATTTAATCTATTATTATGTCAAATGATGATTACTTTAATTTTGAAAATGAGGATAGGGATTTTCCATTTTATAAAAAAATCCATATGTTCCTAAAAGTGGGTGGATAGTTTTAATCGTAGCATCCATTGTAGGAATGCTGATGCAGGGATTAACCGGTAATGAAATCCTTGATGGAATACTATTCATACTGATTGTTCTTGTTCCTGTGTTGTATTATTTGAAATGGGATTATACAGCAATATTTCAAAAACCGAAGTCAAAAGAAGTTTTGCTTGCAATAGGTCTTTTTGCCGGTTATATGATTTATTCATTAGCAGTGGGGAGCGTTTTGGATTACTATGGTTGGAGTGCTACTCCGACAATAGCTGAAAATTCTTTAAATATTGCATCCATTGTTGCATTGTTGTTTTCATTGATGGGTGAGGAGTTAATTAAGTTTGTCCCATTCATGTTATTTTTAAGGATATTGTACAAGTATTCCAATAATCGTAAACTGTCTGTTGTAGTATCAATGCTAATTGTAATGGTATTCTTTGCATTGTTGCATGCAATGGATTTCAGATCATTGTTTTCTGTACTTGTATTGCAGGGTTTAGGCTCAATCTTTGAATTCATTGGTTATATCAAAACGAAAAATATAATGGTATCATACATCACGCATTTGTGTACTGATGTATTCATATTTGCATTGATTATGATGGGGGTAGCCTAATGAAGAAAATATTGTATGTATTGTTTGTAATAGCTATTTTGACCTGCAGCGTATCAGTTAGCTTTGCAGCTGATGCTATTAACAACACTACTGATTTAAATCAGGCAGTAAGTCAGGCTCAAAAGGATAATAAAACGATAATGCTGGTCTTTGATCAGGACGGCTGTTATTATTGTGATTTATTAAAAAAAGATGTTTTATCAAACAATGATGTTATATCCAAGTTAAACGAGGGATTCATCACTGTTGTCGTGGATATTAACTCTCAGCCGCAATTGGCAGCCAAATATCATGTTGTCGGAACCCCTACCATGATATTTTTAGATTCTAATCAAAAGGAAATAAATAAAATTGAAGGGTATGTTGATGCGGGAGAATTTTTAAACACTATTAAGGGGATGTAGATGGAAGTATTTCCCTTAATTTCTTTTTTTACAGGAGTCATTTCAATATTGTCTCCATGCATACTGCCGATATTACCGATATTCATTGGATTTAGCTTAAAATCAAAAACTAAAGCAGAAATTCTTTCATTTACTGTGGGTTTGTTTTCAATTTTTACGATTATTGTTTTTCTAACGGGATTTTTCACAGCAATTGTATATCAGTATATCAGCTACTTTAGGATTATTTCTGCGGTTTTACTTTTGATAATTGGTATCCTGATGTTGTTTGACTATTCATTTGGTTTTATAACAGTCAAATCAAGAAATCATGATGGCATACTTGGTTCATTTGCACTGGGTTTTTTAACATCAGTTGCATGGGTGCCATGTTACAGTGCCTATCTGATGAGTCTGATTTCTCTTCTTGTATCCTCAGCGGATCCTTTTTATGCGTCATTCAATATCATATTGTACTGTTTGGGCTTTGGATTAACATTATTGGTCTTAAGTTTTGTGATGTCTAAAATCAACTTCGAATCTTTCATTAAAAAGACAAGTTATATTCCAAAAATTTTTGCAGTGTTGATTATTTTGAGTGCAATTTATATGCTCATATAATTTTTCAATAATATTTATATACCATGAATAAAATAACTAATAACAACCTTTATGGGCGGGTTTTAATTAAATAAAACTAAATTACAAATTATTCTTTAAATAACGTGAGAAGAACTCACAATAGTCAAATAAGAGATTATAGAGTTATAATCTGTTATAATTTCATTTTATAGATTATTTTATGTAAGATTAATGAAATACTCTATTTGAGGACTATTTTTCAAAATTAAATGGCGATTCGCTAAATTATTAAAAATATTATTAAAATTAAAAACGGTTGATATAATGGCAAAAGCAAAATCTAGACGTAGAGTACGTGACACTTGGAAAGAAAAATCATGGTATACTATTAAAACACCATTAATGTTTGAAGAAAAAGAAATTGGAGAAACTCCAGCTAAAGATCCAGAACTCTTAATTGGAAGAGGAGTAGAAGTTACAATGAGAGAATTAACTGGTGACTTCTCAAAACAATACATTAAACTCAGGTTTGAAATTGAAAATGTAGCTGGTGATGTTGCAAACACCAAATTTACCGGTCACAAAACTACTACTGATTATGTAAGAAGTATGATTAGAAGAGGAACATCCAGAATCGATGCTTCCACTATTGTTACAACAAAAGATGAACACAGAATCAAACTTCATGTATTGGCAGTAACTATCAGAAGAGCAAAATCTTCCCAACAAAAATACATGAGACAAGTCATTGAAGATTTACTCAAAGAAACTGCAGCAGAAAGAACTTACGAAGAATTAGTTAAATCTTCTGTAAATGGTAAATTAGCATCTGAAATTTACCACACTGCTAAAAAAATCTACCCACTTAAAAGAGTGGAAATTATCAAAAGTAAAGTAATCAACTAAGATTACTTTTACAATTCTATTTTTTTATTAAAATATGATATTTTTCATGTTTTAATTATATAATTAAATTTCTCATTTAACATCTCTAAATTTTTTTGATTTTCTTGCGGAAAATTTTTGATACTTTCTTTTAAACTGATTTTTGATTTATTTAAGCAAAAAAGTTATGATAAACCACTAAGTCATATAAATTTGTTTAAAGATGAAATAAATAATTTTTCTGAAGTTTTAAAATTAGTTAAGAAAAGATTTTTCAAGAATAGCAAAAATTTCTTTGTTTTGTTAAAGACGAATTTAATTAATTATTTATACTGTAAGATAGATACTTAATAATGATTAATATGGTTGAAACAGTTATGATTAATTGGGGTTATGTTATCGCTTTATTTATTTTAGGATTCATAACTTACAAAAGAAAATCTCTAGACTTATTAGGTTCTCTTACGATGGTTCTAATGGGTATAGTCATTATTTTTTCAGCCGGAGCCAATTGGCTACTTCTTTTAGTTATATTTTTAGTCTTATCTTTAATTGCAACAAAATATTCAAAATCCTATAAACGTTCCTTAGGTGAATATGAGGGAAGAAGATCATCTAAAAATGTTATCTCAAATGGTATTGTTGCTTTTATGATGGCTGCTTTCGGCGGGTATTACCTGCCTTTTGTCGGAGGTTTTATTGGAGCTATTGCAACGGCTACTGCGGATACTTTAGCTTCTGAAATTGGAATTTTGCAGCAGCCTAGATTAATAACAACCTTTCAAAAAGTGGATCCCGGAACTGATGGTGCAGTATCTGTGCTTGGAACTGCTGTTGGAATGTTGGGGGCATTAATTATTGGTATATCTGCATATTTATTGGGTGTTGTTTCAAATCCTGTCTCTGCAATTCTCGTTTCTGTCATTTCCGGAACTGTGGGTTGTTTTATGGATAGCTTCCTTGGCGCAACATTTGAAAGGGCAAATATGTTGACAAATGAACATGTTAATCTGATTGCAACTATCACTGGAGCCATTGTTGGAATATTGCTTATTTAAATATGAAACAAATATTTTTTTTAAAAGGCATTGGAAATACCTGGCAGTTTATTTGAATCATTTTTGTTGACTTTTTTTATTGAAATTATTTTGATGCTATAATTATATAACTATTAAAAAATAAATTTACTAATGAATATATATTATTAAAGGTGATATGATGAAGGGTATTGTATTAATTATGGATGGTATGGGAGACCGTCCTTTAAAAGAACTTGATAATCAAACTCCTCTTCAGGCCGCAAATACTCCAAATATGGATAAAATGGCTGCTGAGGGAATTACTGGTATTATGGATTCAATAGCTCCGGGAATTATTCCTGGAAGTGATACTGCACATTTATCTATTTTAGGTTATAATCCTTATGAAGTTTACACTGGAAGAGGTCCATTTGAAGCAAATGGTGTTGGTGTAGATGTTTTGCCTGGAGACATTGCATTTCGATGTAATTTCTCAACCGCTGATGAAGATTTAATAGTTACAGACAGACGTGCAGGAAGAATCAAGTCAGGAACCAAAGAAATCGTTGAAGTTTTAAATACAATGAAATTGGAAGACTATCCTGATATTAAAATTATTTTCAAGGAATCTACCGGTCACAGAGCAGTTTTAGTATTGAGGGGAGAAGGCTTATCAGATAAGGTAAGTGATGCGGACCCTAAAGTTGAAGGCAACAAACCTAAAGAAGTAAAGGCTTTGGATGATTCAGAAGAGGCTAAAAAGACTGCAGATATTTTAAATCAACTGGTTAAAAAATCCTATGAAATGGTTAAAGACCATCCAGTCAACTTAAAAAGAATTGAAGAAGGTGAACCTCCAGCGAATATTATTATTCCCCGCGGAGCAGGAGAAGTTCCGGTCGTTGAATCATTGAATGATAAATATGAAGTCAACTCAGCATGTATTGCAGAAACAGGTCTTATAATGGGAATAGGCAGATTTGCAGGAATGGATATCATTGAAATGGAAGATGTTACTGGTGGAATTGACACTAATTTATATAATATTCGTGATACTATTATTGATCAAGTTAAAAACTCAGACCATGACTTCTTTTTAATAAACATTGATGGTGCTGATGAAGCAGGCCATGACGGCCAAATAAAAGAGAAAAAGGAATTCATCGAAAAAGTGGATGAAATCGTTATGAGTGAATTAATAAAACTCGAAGATGTTTATATTTATTTGACTGCAGACCATTCAACTCCAATTTCTGTTAAAAACCACTCTGGAGACCCTGTGCCTGTAATTATCAGAGGTCCTGAAGTGAGGGTTGATGATGTATGCGAATTTTCTGAAGTTGCATGTGCTAAAGGTGGACTTAACAGAATCCGCGGTTCTGATGTAATGAACATCATGATGGACTTAATGAATTATGCACACAAATTTGGAGCTTAGGTGATTTTATGGTGGCAGCAAAACTATTTGGAACTTCTGGAATTAGAGGCAAAATAGGTTCTGAAGTAACCTGTGAGCTTGCTTTAAATGTAGGTAAATCCCTTGCATCTTATTTGGGAAATAAGGGTACTGTTGTAATAGGTTTTGATACAAGAACTACTAATGAAATGTTAGACCAAGCTATTTGTGCAGGTTTGCTTGAAAGTGGTGTAAATGTAGTAAAAATTGGAATGGTTCCAACCCCATTAGTTGGATATGCTACCGAAAAACTTGATGCTGATGCAGGGATAATGCTAACTGCATCCCATAACCCTTCTCAGTATAATGGTATTAAGCTTTGGAATAAAAATGGAATGGCTTATACTTCATCTCAGGAAGCAGAAATCGAAAATATCTATAACAATAAATTATACAAGTCTGTAACCTGGGATAAGGTCGGTTCAATCTCTGTAAATGAAGAGATTAAGGCAAGATACATTGATGATTTGGTCAATATGGTTGATATAAAACCTGGATTAAAAGTTGTTATTGACTGCGCATCCGGTGCGGGAAGTGAAATATCACCTTTAGTATTTAGAAAAGCAGGATGTGAAGTAACAACTCTCAATTCTCAGCCTGACGGGTTTTTCCCTGGAAGAAATCCTGAACCTAATGCTGAAAACTTGCAGAATCTCATGAAAACTGTTGTGGCTATTGGAGCAGATTTGGGAATTGCACACGATGGTGATGCAGACCGTATGATTACTGTGGATGAAAACGGTAATATATCTCCATTCGATTCACTTTTAGCATTGATTTCAAAAGAATTCGATGGCGATATTGTAACCACTGTCGATGCGGGCTTATGTATGGATGAATCAGTCAAAGGTGAAGTCCTGAGAACTCCTGTTGGAGACGTCAATGTTGCTGAAGTTATCATTGAAAAGAATGCAGCATTCGGCGGTGAACCGTCAGGAACATGGTTGCATCCTGATTTCTGCATGTGTCCTGATGGAATATTGTCCGGTCTTAGAATGGCTGAATTGGTATCCAAGAAAGGAAAATTATCTGAATTGCTTTTAGAAATTCCATCATATCCTAACATTCGCGAAAAAATAACCTGTTCAAAAGAGGCAAAAATTGCAGTGATGACCAATATGGAAGAATTGCTTAAAGATGCTTTTGATGACATTCGCGAAATCAATTCTATTGATGGTGTAAGATTGACCTTTGAAGATGACAGTTGGGTTTTGGTAAGACCTTCCGGAACAGAGGACTATGTCAGAATCACTTTAGAATCACGTGATGCAAAAAGGGCAGAGGAACTCTGTGAAATCTGCAAAAAAATAATAAATGATAATATTTAGATGAATTATTCATCTTAATCTTTTTTTAATTATTGGCTTTAAAATTAGAAAAAAAATAAAAAGTTGGAAGAAGATTTATTCTTCTTCTGCAATAAATGCTTCAATACCTAATGCAGCACATTCTGGGCATACCCAGTCGTCTGGCATATCAGCAGGTGTTGCTCCAGCAGGAATGTTGTATGCTGGATCTCCTTTTTCTGAATCGAATCTGTATTCACAGTGTAAACAAACATATATAGTCATATTATTATCTCCTTATTTTTTTATCAGCATTGCTAATATAATTTAAAATGTATTGATACTAATATTTAAAATTAATTATTCCTTTTTCATTAAATTTTTCCATTAATTATTCTAGGATTTTCATTGAAATATAATTTTTTTTAATTATTAAACAGTTCAGTATTTTTGGCATTGATTTTAAGAAACTATTTAATTTATTATTATTTTATTAAAAAGATTTTTTTCATTTTTTTTATCAAAATTTGATGGACATAATTATATTTGTTAATTTTTATTTTTTTTATTATATTTATATAATTATATACTGTATATAATATTTATTAAACAAATATAGGTATTATAATATTTTTTCTTAAAATTATTATATTATGGCTAAGGTAAAATATATATAACACAAGTAATATATATAAGTGATGGATATTAATTATCTGCCTATAATTATATTCATTTTTTTCTTAATTGGCTGGATCAGGGGGTGAAAATACAAAATGAAAGGCAAAAAGTTTATCGTAATAATGGCAATTTTTATTATTCTATGCTCAATTCAAGCGACAACAGCATTTGAAGATAATAACTTAACACAAGTTGATATTCAACTTGCTGATGTTAATACTGGCGGAATTTCAGAGATTTCTGTCGATGACAGTTCATCTAACACGTCTAATGTTCAGATTAATGTTGATTCTGATAATCAGGTCAATGCAGATAATGATTTGAAGGCTTCAAATATTGCAAGTTCTTCTGCAGCATCGGTAAATGCCAATTCTAACTTATTGGGTGTTGGATCTGATGATTTAGTAGGTATTACTGCAGGAACATTTATTTATGGTGTTGATTATGATACTGGTAGGGTAGATGATGATATAATTCCTTTAGAAAGGTTCTTTAAAGCACTTTATTGGGGAATTAGGGATTACATGCAAGCTAATCCATCTGCTACTCGTGAATGGGATGTTTTCTTGAACAATAAAACATTCACTGGAGGTTATGGTGATGCTGGTGTAGGTACTATCCAAACGGGTTATTTATCATCCACTGGAAGTCGTGTTAACTATTTAACATTCAACGGGATGAATTTTAACAAGAATATGGCTCTTACTATTCATTTATATGGTGGAGCTACTAAAGATGATGGTTTGACATCAACATTGGATTTAACTGACTATGGTGCAAATTATGCACTTTTGGATTTTAGTACTCCAAATTCTTCAATTCAGGGTATTAATTTCAAAAACTTTAATGTCAACGATCATTCTAATACTGTAGATCCTTCCACTACCGTTCCATTTATTAAGTTGGGTGATAAATCTAATCCTAGTCTTCATCCGGAACTGCTGATAAAAGATTGTACATTTGAAAATATTACTTTAAATCCAGATCAACCACTTTATGAAGTTGGTCAGGTAAAGGATTTACATTTCAGCAAGCAGTATGATACCTCTTCTTTAAGCAATTTAATTAAATTTATCTTTTGGAGAGTTAGGGATGATGCTAAAAATGGTATTATGGAATTTAATATCTTTTTAGATAACAATACTTTCGATGGTGCTTATAATGGGAATAATGCAATATCTACTGGTTATTATTCATGGGATAATACTGGAAGCAGTCGTGCAAAGTATATAACATTCAGAAATCTTAATCCAAATGATAATTCATTTTCATATAATCGAAATATCACTGTCAACATATACGGAGGTTTCTCTAAAGATGATGGTAAAACATCAACTATAGACTTATCCGAATATGCTGTAGATTACAGATTTATGGATTTAAGTGGTGGTTCTTCCACTCTTACTGGTATTAACTTCAAAAATTTTAATGCTAGTAAGTATTCACCAAGTGAAACTACTTCAATGCCGTTTATATTCTTGGGTGATGAAAAAATTCAAAATTATCGGTCAGGTTTAGTTAACTGTACTTTTGAAAACATTACTCTTAACAAAAAACAGCCTATTGTTAGAATTGCATATATGAATGCTCCTGCAGGTAGTGAGCCGCTAATGTCTGGTGGTGTTATCGATGGTTGTACATTCATAAATAATAATGCAAATCAGATGATAGCTATTTCCGGTTCTCCGCCTGACAATAACCATAGGGATGACGGCCCTATATTTTATGGATTTAACGCAAGTAACAATAAATTCATTAATAATACAGGTAATGCTGAATTTAATTCTTCCACTCAATCCTTAGGATTTTCATTCAAAATATGGAATGAGGCAACTAATGTAACCCTTCATAACAATACATTTATCAACAATACTAATGCTGTACACGGTGCGGCTTACTGTATAATTGGTATGAATGTTACCATTACAAACAATTGGATTGAAGGTAACCAGGCGGTTTATGGTGCAGGTATAGAATCTCACGTAGGTAATATTACTATTAAGGATTCAGTATTCATCAATAACCTCGCTTCAGGAAACCACTCACAGAATTC
The DNA here is from genome assembly GCF_001477655.1 of Methanobrevibacter millerae. NCBI lineage: Archaea > Methanobacteriati > Methanobacteriota > Methanobacteria > Methanobacteriales > Methanobacteriaceae > Methanobrevibacter > Methanobrevibacter millerae. Next base: position 426,488 of record NZ_CP011266.1, read on the forward strand.
CTATAGGGATGGTAGTGGTGCAGCTATTGCTCTTTTGGGAAGCAACAACTATATTGAAAACTGTACTTTCATAGACAATGTTGCTGAAGGCCATGCCGGTGTAATTGATATTGTCGGTGGTATGCACAATGTTACAAATCCTGACGGTTCAGTGGCCTTGGAAGTATATCTCACGGCTAACAATACTGTAATTAAAGATTCAATATTCTATCACAACATGGCTTATGATTATGCTGGTGGAGTGCACATTAACGGTACCAATACTAGAATTGATAACTGTACATTTGAAGACAATAATGCTTCATTTGCAGGTGCAACAAGACTGATTGGTGAAAACGTTACTATTATTAACTCTACATTCAACATAAACAATGCTATACAAGGTGGAGCATGTTACATTGAAGGGGAAAATGCACATATATATGATTCAATATTTACTGATAACATTGCAACCCGTGCTATGTTAAATCCTATTCGGGATAATTCATCTATGATTACTGCTGGTGGTGCTTTATTCATTATTGGTAACAATACAATTGTATATGATAACATTTTCACAGATAATAGTGCTATTGCAGGTACAACTAAGCTTGAAGGTTTAGGTGGAGCTCTTTACATGGATGGTAGAAATCTTACATTTGATTATAATGAGTTTACCAACAATATTGCTACTCAAGGTGGAGCTGCATATATTAATGGTAATGGTATTTCTGCTAATGTAATGAACTTTACTAACAATAGGGCTGTTCAAGGTGGTGCAATCTATATTATAGGTAATAATACCAGACTTAGTAATGGTACTTATAAAAGTAATAATGCTACTAAAGACATGAATCCTAATGTTGCTCTTAATGTTACTGGTGGTGCTGTATTCATTGTAGGATATGATACTAACATAACTGAAAGTAAATTCAATAACAACTATGCTATTAATGGTAATGGTGGATCTATAGCTATTGATGGTCATTCAGCTGATATTCTCAATAATACATTTAATGAAAATGAGGCTATTTTAGGTGGTGCTATATATATTGATAGTGTCAGTACATATTCCAATATTATTGATGCTAACTTTACTGATAACTCTGCTGTTTTAGGTGGTGCTATATATATTAGAGGTAGTGAAACCAGAATTGGTAATGCTAACTGTGATGGTAATAATGCTACTCGTTATTTAGCATTTGCTGTTGATAATATGTATAATATGTATAACCCTATGGGTGGAGCTATTGGTATTAATGGTAATCATTCAATTATATATAATACAACATTTTCAAGTAATACGGCTGTAAGTGATGGTAATTTACGTAGTTATGGAGGAGCTATTACTATTCAAGGTTATAATACTACACTTGAAAATACAGATTTCGAATTTAACCAGGCTATTATTGGTGGTGCAATATACTACAGAGGTACCTTAAACGACATTAACGACACTGAATTCAGAAACAACAGTGCTATTCAGGGTGGTGCAGTCTACATTGATAAATCTGATGCTACTTTTGGTAGTTCAAGATTTTATAATAACTCTGCTACTCATGATTTAAGATTTGCTCATTCATTTGATGATTTGCTTGCTATTGGTGGAGCAGTTAACATTCCGGGTAACAGTATATTCGTATACGACTCAGAATTCATTAACAACACTGCTTATGGTATAAATGAAAAAGGCGGTCTTGGTGGTGCTATTGCAGTAAATGGTTCAGATGATCATATTGTTAATTCCAAATTTGAAAATAACCATGCTATTCGAGGAGGTGCTTTCTATTTGGATGGTGATATGGTATATGTTATTGGTTCAAACTTTACTGATAATCGTGCTGTTCAAGGTGGTGCTGGTTACATCGATGGTGTAGATAGTTTTGTTGAAAATTCAACATTTAAAGATAACTATGCTACACATAATGACTTGAGATTCCCAGTAAGTAGTGTATTACAAAATATGCCTACTGAAGGTGGTGCTGTTCACATATTTGGTGAAAATATCAACATCAAATCTAGTGAATTCGACAATAACCATGTAAATGCTATGACTGGTACTGAAAACAGTACTGGTGGCGGAGCAATATATGTTCAAGGTAAAAATGCTACTATTAAAGATTCCACATTCAATGCAAACTCTGCTTTAAAAGGTGGTGCAATATTTATCATTGTAAATGAAACTGATGTTGTTGATTGTAATTTTACTGCAAATTCAGTATTTAATTATGATTTAAACGAAGGTTTTGGTGGTGCAATATACTTGGAAGATGCACATGATACGGATATTTTAGGATCCACTTTCATCGATAACACTGCTTCAATTAATGGTGGTGCTATTGATTGGCATGAAGGTTGTACTGATGGCCAAATCGTTGGTTGTGAATTTATCAACAACACTGCACGTGCTAATGCTGGTGCAGTATTCTGGTTCGGTAATAAAGGTATCATAAAAGATTCCAATTTCACAAATAACCGTGCAAATGGGACTGAAAAATGTATAATGGGTAACTCCGGTGACGGAGGAGCTATTATGTGGACTGGTTCTTACGGTGGTGTTGAAAACTGTATCTTTACTGATAATTATGCAAAAGACCATGGTGGGGCTGTATTCTTACGTGGTGTAGAAGGACGTGCTGATTGTACTAATAATTCATTTAAAGACAGTATATTTGAAAACAATGTTGCTGGATCAAATGGTGGTGCAATAGATTGGCATTACGGTGCTTCTAACGGTAGAATTGAAAATTCTGTATTCAATAACAATACTGCTCACAGATCAGCTGGTGCTTTATACTGGAATGGTCATGATGGTGTCATTTATGGTTCAAACTTCACTAATAACAGAGTAGTTGGTGATAATCCTTCTAGTGCTGGAAAAGGTGGTGATGGTGGTGCAGTCATATGGCTTGGACCTAAGGGTCTTGCTGATGAATGTATCTTCATAAATAACTCTGCTCCTAAAAATGGTGGTGCTGTATACTTAGAATCATCTAGTTTGGGAGATAGCAGTAATACTATTTTCTCTAATTCATACTTTGCAAATAACACTGCTGGTGTTGACGGTGGTGCTATTAATTGGAATGAAGGTTCTGAAAAAGGTAGGATTAGAAATTCTGCATTTGATAACAACTATGCTAAAAATAATGGTGGTGCAGTGTCTTGGAAGGGTCATAACGGTTTGATTATGGATTCCAACTTCACAAATAACTCTGCTGATGTTAATGGTGGTGCTGTATCCTGGTCAGGTCTCTTTGGTAAAGTACAAGATTCCAGATTCATATCAAATAATGCATCCAATGGTGGAGCTATATTCTTAGAACACTGTGCACATGGTGATAAGATTGAAGTTGTTGTAACAGACAGTTACTTTGAAAACAATACTGCTACCTTTGATGGTGGTGCTATCAACTGGAATAATGGTCGTATCGTTGATATGACTGGTTTAGAATTGATAAGTAATACTGCTAACCGTGGTGGAGCTATATTCACTAATGGTACTGATGGTAGAATTATTGCTTCTTATTTCCAATATAATGAAGCTATCCTCGGAGGAGGTTTATATTCAAATAATAATGATTTAAGAACTATCGGTTCTGAATTTGACCACAATAATGCGGTTCAGGGTGGTGCAGCTTATATTAAAGGTAACAATGGATTGATTTCAGAATCTAACTTTTATTATAACAATGCAACCTACACTTTAAGAATTGACACTGGTAGAGATAAGAATAAAACTAAAGGTGGAGCCATTTATATTGCAGGTGAAAATAATATTATAGAAGCTTCTAAATTCTATAACAACACTGCGAACGCTACTAATAAAACAGCAGTAATCGTTCAAACTACACCTGGTCTTTTAGGTGCATATCTTGATGTTACTGGTGTTGACGATGATGGACTTGGTGGAGCAATTTATGTTGGTGCAAACAACAATAAACTTAGTTCAAACGAGTTCGACTACAATGTGGCACGTAATGGATCTGCAGTATATAATAATGCATCAAACACTTACTTCAGTGATGATTTATTCATCAAGAACCAAGCATGGTCTTATGTGCTTGAAGTAAATGGTACAAATGCTGCTCACTGTAAAGATGGTATCATAAACAAAACATATTATGGCTATGATGTCAATATTAAAGTCTATAATTATGTTGGTGGAGACAATATCATAAACGGTATTTACAATGCTGGTGATGTCAGAGATGTCACATTCAATAGTGTTTCATTCATTATCAACGATGATGTAAGTCAAGTAGATACTACTCTTCCTAGTGATATTAATCCTGTTTTGGGTGCTAAAGAGGGTGTTTTATACCAAGATCCTCGCGAAAGATATCAACCTATTATGGTTCAGGTACTCAGCAATGAAACTGGCCAGGTTGTTGATTCAAGATTAGTGCACACTGGATTATATGGTGATTATTCATATCCGTTATCTGGATTAGATCCAGGTAATTATACTATCATGGCATACCACCCAGAAGATAGAAATTATAAGTACATTATAACAGCTAACATATTTGAAGTGCTTCCAATCACTGATTTAAACATTACAAAAAGTGTTTCTGATAAGTTAGTTACTGTTGGACATAACATTACTTTCACTATTGCTGTAAGTAATGCCGCTAACACAAATAATGCAACTAATGTAGTTATTAATGAAATTCTTCCTCGTGGATTAACAGTTCTTGATGTTGATGCTTCAATGGGTAGTTATAATCAAGCTACTAATGTATGGAGTATTGATCAATTGAATAATGGTGCTTCCGCTACATTGACTTTGGTTGTTAAAACTTCTGAAATTGGGTTGTTTAACAATACCGTTAATGCTAAATGCGATCAACATGAATCAAATTATACCAATAATAATGCTACGGTAGAATTCGAAGTTGTTCCAACTAATTTAACAATTAACAAAACCGCTCTCAAGAAAGTGATTTATGTAAATGATGAAGTAACATTTGTCATTAACATTACTAATGCTGGAAGGGGTGATGTAACTGGATTGGTCGTCACTGATTTAGTTCCTCAAGGTTTTGAATTTGTAACTTCCAGTGATTCTGCTTATGATAGCGAAACCGGTATATTGAATATTACTTCATTAAACTCAGGAGAATCATATGCCTTTGATATTACATTAAGGGCTATTGCTAACGGTACATTCACTAATATAGCTAATGTTACTTGTGCTGAAAATAGAACTCCTGTATCTGATAGTGATGATGTAGTTGTTATTCCTGTTGTCAATTTGGATGTTGTCAAAACTGTGGATTATGATGATACAGCTATTGGAGACGTTGTTGTATTTACAATTACTGTAACCAACAATGGACCTAGTGATGCTACTAATGTTATTATTAAGGATACCTTCCCTGAAGGCTTAGACTTAATTGATGGTACTTTCGATTACACAATACCATTCTTGGCTAGTGGCGATTCATTTGTATTCAACATTACTGCTAGAACAACCACTAAAGGTTCATTCACAAATTATGTGAATGCTACTTGTGCTGAAAATGACGCAGTCAAATCTTCAAATGCTACAGTAAATGTATATGTTACTGATATTAAGATTGAAAAAACAGCTAATGTAACTGAAGGGCTTGTTAACGATTTAGTTAACTTTACTATTGTTGTCCGTAACCACGGTAACAACCCTGCTACAAAAGTTAACATTACTGATGTCTTAGATAATTCATTTGAATTTATTGACGCTGGAGGTAATTATAATAAAAATGGTCAAACAATCGTTTGGAACTTGGATAAAATGGCTAGTGAAGAAACATTCACAACATGGATTCTTGTTAGAGTGCTAAATAATGGTACATTCGACAATGTTGCTCATGCAAATTGTGTTGAAGAGCCTACCGTTAAAAATAGTACTGCTACTGTAACTGTATTCAAACCTGTCGATTTAGACATCGTTAAAGTTGCAGATGATAATGATTATTCTATAGGTGATGAAATCACATTTACCATTATTATAACTAATAATGGTCCATTCAATGCTACTGATGTTGTAGTTACTGATGTACTTCCTGAAGGTTTAATCCTAGTTGACGGTTATGCTTTAAATCATACTATTGCTTTCTTGGAAAGCGGTAAATCAATAAATATAACTGTTAAAGCTATAACTACTATGGAAGGTAATTTCACAAATGTTGCATCTGTATACTGTGCTGAAAATTTAACAGTAATTTTTGCTAATGTAACTGTACCTGTATATAATCCAGATTTAAGAATCAACAAAACAGCTAATGTAACATCAACTAATGTGGGTGATCTTGTAAACTTTACAATTAATGTAAAAAATAATGGTATTATGGATGCTACTGGCGTAGTTATTGTAGATACCATAGATGAATCTGCATTTGAAGTTGTATCCGCAAGTGAAGGTTTCACAAAAGATGGAAATAAACTCATCTGGAATATTGGTCATCTTTTAAATAATGAATCTCGTGATGTATGGATTGTAGTTAGAACATTAACTAATGGAACATTCGTTAACATTGCTGCAGTTAACTGTACTCAAGAGCCAAAAGTAAAAGAAAGTAATGCTACTGTAAGTGTTCATGATCCTGAGTTATCTGTGATTAAAGTTGCACTTGAAGATGTAGTATACTCCGGTAATTCCACTAGTTTCAGAATTGTTATTACTAATGATGGAGACATTGAACTTAATGGTTTATTTGTAAATGAAATAATTCCTGAAGGATTAATTTATGACACTTATATCGGCCCTAATTGGACTAATGATGGAAACATGTTCTATTATTCCGGTTCTTTAGGTGTTGGTGAAAGCGTTGAATTAATTGTTGTGGTTAATACTACTGTATCAGGTAATTTCACAAACGATATTATTGTGGGTGCTGCTGATGTTTTAAATCATACTGCTAGTGCTCCGATTACAGTTTACACTCCTGACTTAGTAGTTCGTGAAATATCCAATAATCCGAATGTTATTGTTGGCGAGCCTGTTAGCTTTAATGTAATTGTTACTAATGATGGTGATTGTATCCTCGGAGATGTATATGTTGATAATGTATTCCCTGAAGGATTAATTTACACTGGATTTGTAGGTGAAAATTGGACTAAAGTTGGTAATAGATTTGTTTACTCTGGTGTTTTAAGGGCTGGTGAATCTATCAATTACACTTTATACTTCAATACTACTGTTGGTGGTTTATTCATGCCAGAAGTTATTGCTGGTTCTAATTTAACTAGCAATGCTACTGCAAAAGCACACTCCAATAATACTACTGTTGTCAGCGTTCCTGATATTGTAGTTATAAAAGAAGCAGATAAAAATTCAGTAAATGTTGGTGAATTGGTTGAATTTACTATTACTGTATTAAACCCGGGTAATTGCATCCTTGGTGATGTATTTGTCATTGATGTGATTCCTGATGGATTAGAATTTGTCAGTTTCATGGGTGATGGTTGGAATAAAGTTGGTAATTTATACCTATACGAGGGTAGTTTAGCTGCTAATGAAAGTGTGAGCTTTACAATTTTATGTACTGCTACTAAAGTTGCTAACGTTACAAACGTTGCTGTTGCTGGATCAAACATGACGGGTAATGTGAATGCTAGTGCTGATGTGACTATTGTCAATGGAACAGGCCCTACTCCGGAGCCAACTCCAGAGCCTACTCCAGATTGCCCTCAAGATGCAAAATCTTCTGCTCATGTTCCTATGGATAGCAAAGCTACTGGTAACCCAATAATCATATTATTATTGATCATTTTTGCACTTGTTCCTTTAAGAAGACGTAAACAATAAAATTTAACACTAAAAGGGTTTTTTAACCCTACTTTTTTTACTTTTTTTATAATTGATTACTGATTTTGATTAACTTGCCATCGTGATGTAGATGTTCTTTAACTAATTTAGTAATTTTCAATTAATATTAATATATCTTGATTGTCGCTTTCATTAAACGAATTACTTTTTAATTATTATTATAGATTATTGATGCTTTAATAAAAATATGACATGTTTTGTTTTCACCAATATTCTTCTTATTTTAGTAAATGTATTATTTAATATATTAGAAAAAACATAATATTTCATAATAATTTTTAATTAATATGGGGTAATAAAATTGAAAGCAATAATTTTAAGTGCAGGTGAAGGCTCAAGAATGAGGCCATTAACACTTACAAAGCCTAAAACTATGTTGCCTGTCGCCGGTAAACCAATTATTCAGTATAACATTGAAGCATTAAAAAATAATGGTATAACAGATATTCTATTAATTGTTAGATATAAGGAAGAGATAGTCAAAGAATATTTTGGTGATGGTTCTGATTTCGGTGTTAACATCACATATAAAACTCAAAAGGATTTCCTTGGAACTGCTAATGCTATTTCATATGGTGAAGACTTTATTGAAGATAGTTTATTGGTTTTAAATGGGGATATCATTCTTGATGATGAAATAATTAGTGAAATCATTGAAAAATACGATGATTTAAAGCCAGATACATTGATGGTTTTAACTGAGGTAGAAGATCCTTCTGCTTTTGGTGTTGTTGAAATAGATGATGGCAACATTAAAAATATTATTGAAAAGCCTAAAAAAGAGGAAGCTCCTAGTAATTTAATAAACACAGGACTTTATGTATTCAACAGGGATATTTTTGAAAAAATTGAAAAAACGGAAATATCTGAAAGGGGAGAATACGAAATTACCGATTCCGTATCATTGCAAATTGCTGAAGGTAAAGAGGTCATTGGTCATAAGACGGATAAGGATTGGATTGATGTTGGAAGGCCATGGGAACTTATTGAAGTAAATGAGGAGCTTATTGGCAATTTAAAAACTAAGATTAAAGGTAAAGTCGAAAACGGTGCTCATATTCATGGGGAAGTATATTTGGGCGAGGGAAGTGTTATTAAGGCTGGAGTTTACATTGAAGGTAATGTTTACATTGGTAAAAACTGTGATATAGGTCCTAATTGTTACATCAGAGGTAATACTTATCTTGGTGATAATGTGCATGTTGGTAATGCCGTTGAAATCAAAAACTCAATCATTATGGAAAATACTAATGTAAGTCACTTGAGTTATGTTGGTGACTCTGTAATTGGATCTAATTGTAACATTGCGGCCGGAACCAATCTTGCTAACTTACGTTTTGATAATGCTAATATTAAGACAAAAATCAAAGATGCAATGGAAGATAGTGGAAGACGTAAGCTTGGAGCAATTATTGGTGATTCTGTTAAGACGGGAATTAACTCAAGTTTCTCTCCGGGTGTAAAAATAGGTTCAAATTCAACTATTGGATCAAATGTTTTGTTATATGAGGACTTGCCGTCTGATACGAGAGTATTATTAAAGCAAACTCACATTGTTCAGGACAAGAAAAAAGATAAAGATTAATTAAAAACTAGTGATATTATGGAAAATAAAAAAGACTCTATTGTAATATGCCCTGGTGCTCAAGTGCTTGGTGATGTTGAACTTGGTGAAAATGTTTCTATTTGGCATGGTGCTGTCCTAAGAGGAGACGTAGCATCAATCAGAATAGGAAACAATTCTAATGTTCAGGATAATTGTGTTGTTCACTGCTCTAAAGATTATCCTGTTGTAATAAAGGAAAATGTTTCTGTTGGTCATGGGGCTGTCATTCACGGATGTACTTTGGAAGATAATGTATTGATTGGAATGAATGCTACTGTTTTGAATGGGGCTAAAATAGGAAAAAATTCTATTGTTGGGGCAGGAGCTGTTGTTAGTGAAGGAAAAGAATTCCCTGAAAACAGTTTGATTTTAGGAGTTCCTGCTAAACTGATTAAAGATGTTTCACCAGAACAAATCAAACACATCCAAGAGAATGCTGATAATTATGTTAGACTTTCCAAACAGTATAAGGAAGATTAAATCATGAAACCAAGACAAATTGTTAGTGATATGGACTCATATGTTCCTGGAAGATCACAAGATGAAATTGCTGCAGAATTCGGATTGAAAAAAGAGGATATTATCAAATTGGGATCTAATGAAAATCCTTGGGGTCCGTCTCCAAAGGCTATTGAAGCTATTAAAAATGAATTGGAATCCATTAACAGATATCCTGAATCACAACTTAAGGAGTTAGTTCATTTAGTTGCCGATTATTCTGATGTTAAAGATTCTCAGGTCATAATAGGTGGTGACGGAGCTGATGAAATCATTGATGTTTTAGCTAAAACATTCATTGAACCTGGTGATGAATTTATAGTGCCTTTGCCTTCTTATATGTATTATGAATATTTATTGCAGCAATATGGCGCTAATCCGGTTTATGCAAAATGGGATTTGGATAAAAATGTTTTGGATATCGATTCAATCTTTGAATGCATTTCTTCTAAAACAAAAATGATTTTCTTGTGCAGCCCAAACAATCCTACAGGAACTTTAATTGAAAAGGCAGATTTGGTTAAAATAGCCAGTGAAAATCCGGATATCTTGATTGTTATTGATGAAGCATACTTTGAATACTCTGAAGTGACTAATAAGGGTTTGATTGATGAATATGATAATATTTTTATTATCAGAACAATGTCCAAGGTTTTGGGTCTTGCGGGAATGAGAATTGGTTATGGTCTTGCATGCGAGGAAATCATTGAATATATGCATAGGATTAAACCTGTATTTTCTCTAACAAGACTGTCTTATGTTGCGGCAGTAAATACATTTAAAGATAAGGATTACATTGAAAAATCAATTAAAGACGGGATTGAAAGCAGGGATTATTTGATTGATGAATTATCAAAAATAGAATCTCTTAATGTATTTCCTTCCAAATCCAATTTCATTTTGATTGGAGTTAAGGATACTGGTTATACTGCAGCGGAAATCACTCGTGAATTCATGAAAAGAGGAATTATTGTGCGGGACTGTACTTCATTTAAAGGTTTGGATGAATATTGGATAAGGATTAGTATTTGTACAATGGATGAAAATAAAAGGTTCATTGAAATTGTTCATGAGGTAGTTGACTAATGTATGTGGGTGGAACTTTAATCTCTTCTATTGAATTTCATGGAAATATGTCTTTGGTTATTTTCATGTCCAAATGCCCTTTGGCTTGCAGATATTGCCATAATGTGGAATTATTGGAAGATGATACTGAAAAAACTTTTGAGGAAATAAAATCTGAAATTGATAATGCTGCTGACTTTATTGATGCTGTTGTATTGTCTGGTGGAGAGCCATTAATGCAATTGGATGCATTGATTGAATTGTTTACATATATTAAAAGTATTGGTCTTAAAACCAAATTGGATACCAGTGGAATATATCCTGATAAAATTGAAAAGCTATTGGATTTGGGATTATTGGATTTTGTATCTTTGGATGTTAAGGCACCTTTTGAAAAATATCGAAAGGTCACTGGTGCAAATGTGGGTTCACAAGTTAAAAAATCAATGAGGCTTTTAAATAATGATGATAATGTTCATCTAGAGGTAAGAACTACTTATGTTCCAACCCTTCACACTAAAAAGGATATTTATAATCTAGTAAATGATGTTGAAGGAGATATTTACACTATTCAGCAATTTAGAAATAAGAATGTTCTAGATCCTGCTTTGGAAAAAGTGGAAGTTCCAAATCCTCATGATTTAAGAAAATTGGCTGAGCAGATTAAGCCGTTATTTGATGGTGTTGTTAAAGTTAAAACAGGAGAATTTGGGGAGCAAATTATTGAATAATACTGGAGGTTCAAAATGCCAATATTATCATTTTCTAGTAATGATATTGATGTAATCACAGGTAAAAAGAGAAGGACTATTCGTAAACTTTGGAAATCTCCTCTTAAAAAAGGTGACCGATTATATTGCTACTGGAATCTAGTTTCAAAGGAAAAAATGAAGATTTTTGAAGCTATTGTCACTGATGTTGAAGACATTTCTTTTGATGATATTATTGGTAATGATGAAATTGCACATGATGAAGGTTTTGCAAACTCAGATGAAATGCTGAAAGAGTTTAAAAAAATGTATGGCGGTCGTGTGAATCCATCGGATAAATTCCAAATCATTTATTTTGAGAAATTGGATATTGATGATTGGAAAGGAGACAAAATCGATGAGAAATCCATGATCACTAAACGTGCAGATATTCTTTTTGACAGTGGTAAGTTTGATAAGTCCACAATGTGTTATGATGCAGCTTTAAGAATTGACCCGAATGATGTTTATCTTTTAAATAAGCAGGGGGATAATCTTTCAAGGCTTGGTCAATTTGATGATGCTATTAAATGTTATGACAGAGCATTGTCAGTTGAACCGGATAATGAATATATATTAAACAATAAAGCTATTGCTCTTTTAAATGCAGGTGACTTGGAAGGTGCCCTAAAAGCAAGCACCATTGCTTATAATTATTCTCCAAGCAGTCCTATTGTTTTGTATTGGAGAGGATTTATTTTGGAAGTCCTGGGTGAATATGATAAGGCATTAAGGGTTTATGATAAACTTATTGTTATCGATGGTGAAAATCCAGAAGTTTGGAATGCTCGGGGAAACCTTTTAACGGATATGGGTCGTTTAGAAGAAGCTATTGAATCTTTTGACAAGGCGGTTGAAGTTTGTTTGGATGACTCTGAAATGGATGCCGATGCTATTAATAGGATGGGTAATGCATATATTGATTTGGGAAAACTGGATGAAGCACTGGAATGTTTTAATACGGCCATTTCCTTAGAAAAAAATAACATTGACTTTTTATTGAATAAAGGTGTTGTATTGATGGAACTTGGAAAATTTGAAGAGGCTGTAGACAGTTTCAATAAAGTGTTGCTTAGAAGCCCTGACAATGAGGATGCATTTTTCCTAAAAGAAGAATGTTTGGATAACTTCTAATGTAGATGTGAACATTTATTTTATTTATTTTTTCTTTTACTTTTGATTTAATTAAAAAAGTAGTTTATTAAATTAATAGTTTTTGTAGGTGTGGTCTTTTTTTCATTCAAAAAATTAAAAATTATTGAAGTAAAAATTACTTCAATTATTCTTTGTATTTTTTAATTAAACTGATACCCCATTCAGTCATTTCGTCTGCTTTTTCCTGACTGTCACTTTCAGCGAAACATCTGAATATTGGTTCAGTTCCTGATGGTCTGATAATCACCCAACCATCGTCTTTTAGGATTTTAACACCATCAGTTAAGTCTAATTCAAAGTCAGTAGTGGTTTTGATTTCATCAGCTATTTGTGTCATGACTGATTGCTTTTGATCATCAGGACATTCGATTTTCATTTTACGTGCATAGTATACTGGAAGTTCAGCCACTAATTCGGACAGTGATTTTTTCTCCAATGCTAAAGTCTCTAAGATTTTAGCTACAGTCATTACTGCATCTCTTCCATAAACAAAGTCTGGGAAAATTAAACCTCCGTTTTCTTCACCACCAAATAATCCTTCTTTTTCATGCAATTCACGTGCAACAAGTAAGTCTCCAACAGCAGTAGCTATTACTTCACCATTATATTCATCTGCAATATCATAAATTGCCTGGGATGTTGCGACAGTAGTAACAATGATTCCGCCACCGTTTTCCTTAAGCATTTGTTTTTCAACGAGGGTGAATGTTTTATCTCCTAAAACAAAATTACCTTTTTCATCGATACAGATAGTTCTGTCAGCATCTCCGTCATGAGCAATACCAATATCTGCACCTAATTCTTTTACAACAGAAATCAATTCCTGCAAGTTTTCTTCAATAGGCTCAGGGTCACGACCAGGGAATGATCCGTCTGCTTGGCAGTTTAGAGTTGTTACTTCACATCCTAATTTACGAATTAAATATGGTGCTGTATAAGCCCCTGCACCGCTTCCACAGTCTACGACTACTTTTAATTTAGCTTCACGAATTGCTTCAGCATCAACTTTGGATATTGCTTCGTCAACATATTCATCAATGATTTTATCGTTATGGTAAACTTGACCAATTTCATGCCATTCTGCTCTTTTCGGTTCATTGTCAAAGTATAATTCTTCGATAGCCAAATCCATTTCATCAGGAATTCCAATACCGTATTCATCTAAAAATTTAATTCCATTATATTTTGGAGGGTTATGTGAAGCAGTAATCATTACTCCACCATCATAATATTTACGAACAGCATATTGAACACCAGGTGTTGGCAGGATTCCTAAATCCACAACATCACAGCCTGATGATAAAAGCCCAGCCTTTACAGCTTCCATTAACATTGGGCTAGAAGTTCTTGTGTCTCCACCAACTGCAACGGTACCTTGAATTTGAGTTCCATAACATGCAGCAAGTCTTGCAGCAAATTCTGGAGTTAATACATCATTTGCAGTCCTTCTAACACCAAAAGTTCCAAATAATCTTTTTTTATCTGACATTTTAATAATTCCTTATAATCTTAATTAAGTTTAAATTTGGTTTTTTATTAATAAATAACTATTTATTTTATCACCATTTGCATCATGAAAAATGTCAATTTTGAAAATATCTTTTTAAATATTCCTAATTTTATTTCCGGTGCAAAATCATAATTGATTAATTCGGTTTCATTCCAATACTCTTTGTCCTTTTCAATTGAATTTTGTGATTTTGCCATTGTTTTCCATACATCAAAAAATATGATATCATTTAATTTTGGAGAATGGAGTTTTTTAGTTGTTACATCCTTAAAGAATTGTTCTGAGGTTTTGCTGATTTTTGATTCATTGAAGTTTCCATCTCCAATGGCTTGTGCTATAATATATGTTTTATTAAAGCCCCAATGCCTTAATGTCTCATCGATGTATTTAGCCACATCTTTTTGTCCGGCTCCTGCTGATGTAACTACAATCAGTGCTTTTTTTGTGAAAAATCTTGGTCTGTGATATAGATATGCCGTGTGATCAAATAAATTTTTCAATAATGCAGTCACATTCATTGCATAAACAGGGGAGCTGATAATCAGTCCGTCGCATTCGTTTATTTTTTGGATAATTGGATTGATTTTATCAAAATGTGGGCATTTCTCTTCTCCTTTCATAATGCAGTTCTGGCATCCGATACACATTGGAATTTCTTCATTTAGTAAATTAATTTCTTCAAATTCTCCTTCAATGTTGTTTTTGGCTATTTGTATTGCTTTATATGTATTTTGTTTTCTCGGTGAACCGTTAATAATCAGATATTTCATTTTTACACTCTCACAATTTTATTGTCTTTTATATTAATCTCTCTTTTTGACTGAATTGTAAATTAATTTCATTTGGATTTCGCTTTTTCTTGCAAGTTCCTTTAAAAACTTTTCATCATCTTCAGGATAGTTAATTATCACATGTTCAATTAGTAAGTATAATCCATAATAATAGAAAGACTCTGCTAACTGTTTTGAGTTGCAATCTCTTTTAATCAATTCCTTTTCTTTCATCAAATCAAAAAGAGCTATCCATCCATTTATGGCCGCATCAACAATTGCAGTTTTTACAAATTTTCTGATTTTTTCATTGTGGTATGTTTCAACAAAAATGATTCTGGTGATTTTCATCATTTTGACATCATTTAATTTGGATGTATAAAGATCCACACCTGCTTTATAGAAATATTCTAGGCTTTTGTCCAGATTGTCGCTTGCTTGGTTAAGTGGAATTTCATCTTTTGTCATTTCATTAATATAATATGCTAAAATCGCATCCAATATTGATTCCTTGCTTTTGTAATGATTATAAATTGAACTTTCCTTTATTCCTACTGCACTGGCAATTTTGCGTATGGATACTCCATCATATCCGTATTCCGAAAAAAGGGCAATGGATTTTTCAAAAATTTTTTCTTTATTGTTCATAACTAACACTTGTTAGTTTATTATAACTTATATCACATATAAAACTAACGATTGTTAGTTTATAATTTTCAAACTGTCTCCGCTTGATAAAACAATTTCCATTTCATTGTTGTATTCAGTAATCTTTCCAACAACATTGACTTTCTTATTCTTGAAATCATTTATATCCAGATTATTTGTCTGCATCTGCGCTATTTGGCTTTCAAATATGATTAATGGCATCTGTCCTGTTCCGTCATTTATTGTTAAAAAATAACTGCTTCCGCTTTTTGAGGATTTGATTTCAGTTACAACACAGTTAATGCTGACTTCCTCATCAATCATGGCACGTGTCACATCTTTAATTTTAACCTCTTTAACTTCAATTGAGGGGGTAAATAAAATTAGTCCGATTAAACCTATTAAAGAAGTAACCAAAGCTATTTTTAATAATTTATCGTCTGTAATTTTCATAAAATTTCTTTTAATTATTGAAATTAATAAATTGGATAGGATTTAATCTGGTTATATTGTATGGTGAGGTTATTTTGTTTTCATTCAGTATCTTCTGTTTCGCCAGTTGTCTAATTTTCTTTTCTTTTCCTGGTCGGTATCGATGAAACTGTATTGCCCCTCGTCCCCGTAGTTTGAAAAATGAAACATCTGGCTGAATGAGCTGCAATAATCATCAGGATCGGTATTTTCACCTGTCATTTGGCATATCATTCCGTAAGCGGAACCTAAACGATGTGTAATCCAATGGCTGCAGTTTTCACAGATGCTGTCACCGGGATCTATTTCGTCTTCTTCATCATCTTCCTCGTTCATATAATCATAATAATCAAATTCTTCGTCTTCTTCTTCAATATCAAACTCATCTAATGTTTTTCCGCAATTACACGGGTACTTTTCATCAACAGGACAATCACATTCCGGACAAATTATTGTATCGACTGAAAATCCACAAACAGGACATTCTGATTGAAAATCTGTATCGTATTCTGTTCCGCAGTTAAGACATTCCATTTTTATCACTTTTATTGTGCTTTATACATTGAAAGCAGTCTTTCAACTGTGTCAACATCCATAGGTCCCTTATCTTTTCTTATATTTTTAACAACAGGGAACCTTAAAGAGTAGCCGGTTTCATATTCTGGAGATTCGACAATTTCAGAAAAAGCAATTTCTAAAACAATTTTTGGTTCAACAACAATTTCACGGCCTTTTGTTGTTATTTCAATTTCCTTCATTTTCCCGGTCAAATACTCCAAAGTAGCATCATCAAGACCGGTTGCAGCATAAGCTACAGTTTTAAACTCGTCATTTTCATCCCTAAGTGCCACAAGGTAAGACCCTACAAAATCCCCTCTTTTGCCGATACCATATGTTCCGCCGACAATTATCATATCTAATGTTTCAGGCTCTGCTTTATACTTAAGCATTTTTTTGCCTCTAATTCCTGGAATGTATGGTTCTGATGCATCTTTAATCATGATTCCTTCGTGGTGGGCGGCAATGGATGAATTGAATAGTTCTTCTATTTCATCAATGTTGTCAGGTGTTCCGATAATCATCGTGCTTAGGTTCATTTCATCAACTGATGTATCGACAATATTTTCTAAGGTTTCTCTTCTTGTCATTAACGGCTCATCAATCATTGGCTCCTTATAGTATAATACATCAAATAGGTATAATTTCAATGGAACATTTTCCATTGCTTCTTCAACATTGTATTTACGCCTCACCCTATGTAAAATATTCTGGAATGGTAAAGGTTTGCCGTCTCTTGTAGCAATAACTTCTCCCTCAACGATATAGTCGTCATGGGGAAGATATTCATCAAACAGTTCGACGATTTCCGGAAGGGCATGTGTGATATTTTCCAGTCTTCGTGTAAATATTCTGATTTCATTACCGTTTCTGTGAACCTGAAGGCGAATTCCGTCATATTTTGTCTCACAGATTGCAGTACCCATTTCAGGAATGATTTCTGCAACAGGCAGTGATAATTGGGCAAGCATTGGTTTAACAGGTGTTCCTGGAGTCAAGTTAAGTCTTGATAATCCACTTGCACCTTCCAAAAGGGCAGTTCTTGCTACAACTGAAAAATCATTGGTTAGCATTTGAGCTCTTTCAACGACTTTTTTATCAATATCAAAAGCCTGTGCTATTGCATCACGGACTATGCCGTCACCAACGCCAATCCTCAACTCTTCAGTAATTGTTCTGGTCAAGTATTTTGCTTCAGTAGCTGAAGCCTGTGATAATAATTCTAAAATGATTGAAATTTTACGATTAGTAGACCTTGAACCGCTTATCTTTGACAGTTTCTGCAAGCTATCAAATACGAAATTAATGGTTAATGGCTGTGAAAAGAAAGTCATCTGGGACTTTTTAGAGTACAATTTTATGCATGCAAGACCAATGTCTCCTTCATCTCGAACTGCATCTTCAACTTTTGCCTGTGTGGTTCCAACAGCTTCTGCAACAGCTCTTTCAACAAGTTTTGCACCAATACCAATTTCTTCTGAACTCCATGCCGGAAAAACTCCTCCCAAGAGTAACAATCCAACTTTTCCAATGGTATCAGCATCCAATTTTTTAAGATATTCTGCAATAATATCTGTTTTTTCTAAACGTTTGGTCGTTGCCTCTAAAGCAGAATAAACATCTACTAATTCCTGATATTTCATTAAAAATCGCCTTTTGCTATTTTTACTGCACAATATTCTCCGCACATTGCACACATTTCATCATCGTCCAGTTCGCATTTATCACGATATGTTCTTGGTTTTGATTTATCAAATGCTAAATCAAACTGTTTTTCCCAGTCAAATTCTTTACGGGCTTTTGCCATTTGACGTTCCCTCATCCATGATTGTGGAAGTCCTCGTGCAACATCAGCAGCTTCTGCAGCTATTTTTGATGCAATTACTCCTTCTTTTACATCTTCAAGTGAAGGAAGAGATAAATGTTCTGCAGGAGTTACGTAGCAAAGGAAGTTAGCTCCGCTGCTTGCAGCTATTGCACCACCGATTGCTGAGGTAATGTGATCGTAACCTGGAGCCAAATCGGTTACCAATGGTCCGAGGACATAAAATGGGGCTCCATGACATATTGTTTTTTGAATTTCCATATTGGCTTTTATTTGATTCATTGGCATATGTCCAGGTCCTTCAACCATGACCTGAACGTCAGCGTCCTGTGCTCTTTTAACAAGACCGCCTAAATTGACCAATTCTTGAATTTGGGGGATATCGCTCGCATCAGCCAAACATCCTGGCCTGAGTCCGTCACCTAATGATAATGTAATGTCATATTCATAGGATAATTCCAAAAGATAATCGTAATTTTCATATAATGGGTTTTCCATTTTGTTGTGCTTAATCCATGAGGCCATAAAAGTACCTCCACGACTGACAATTCCCATCATACGCTTTTGCTTTTCTAATTTTGAAACTAAATCTTTAGTGATGCCGCAGTGAAGTGTCATGAAGTCAACTCCTTCACGTGCCTGATTTTCAATAGCTTTAAAAATGTCGTCCGGGTCCATATCAACGATTTCTTTTCCTTTTGATAAGGTAACAACTCCTGCTTCATAAATTGGGACTGTTCCGATAATAACATCAATGGCATCCATAATCTTTTGTCGGAATAATTTTAAATCTGAACCGGTTGATAAATCCATTATTGCATCTGCACCATACTCAACGGCTAATTTGGCTTTATTTATTTCCAATTCCAAATCATCGATTTTTGATGAAGAACCAATGTTTGCATTAATTTTTGTTGAAAGCTCCTCACCAATACCGCAGGCTTTTGCATGGCTATTAACATTTTTTGGAATAACAACTTTTCCATCCGCTATTAATCTAGCTAGTTTATCAACTTCAATATTTTCCTGTTTTGCAACATCTTTCATTTCTTGAGTGATATTGCCTTTGATAGCTTCACTTTTTTGAGTCAATATTTTCCCTCATTTATAGTAATTTCATTAAAGATAATTTTGTACATTAAAGTATTTATTATTTTTATCGGATATTTTAAATTAATGGATATGGGTGAGTTTCTCTTTTTAAAGGATAATCTTTTGCTGTTAATGCTTTGCCTATTTTTTCAAGTCTGTTATCTAAAAATTCACGACCTTTTTCAGTAACTGCAAAAAGAGGTACTTTTGAACCTGAATAATAAACTTCTTCTTTTTCAGCATAATCCCTAATTTTATCGCTGGCACATGCAGTTATGACATCTGCATTCTTAAATGCAATTTCTACCTCTTCATCGCTTGCATTTGTAGTATGCGCGACAAAAATATAGACATTAACATCATCTGGAAGAGGATACTCTCTAAGTTCGAGTATTGTTCTTGAAGGCAAAATTGTAACCGCTATGTTTTTATAACCTTTTTCAATCGCCATTTCTAATCCTTTAATCGGGTCTAAATCTGCAGTGTCCGGATTTAATACATTTTCTTTTCCTACTTTTTCAATAACTTCTGGTATTGCCGTAGTACTGATTAATGCAGACACTCTGCCGCCGACGCCCTGGATTATTTCAGGGTCTGTTATCAATAATGTTCCAACACCTTCACAAACCCCAACAACACAATCGATTTGGCCTAATTCTCTATTGGTTTTTAATATTTCTGAAATACCAAAAGACATCATATCAGGCATTTTGACAACTCTTTCTTTTGTACACATGCCAAATTCACGAATTCTTTTTTCCATATTCCATTTAATGTAGTCTTTATCGAGCTTTTTTGCATTGTCAATTTTATCAAAAAGAGGACAGTATTCAACTAGAGGTTCTCCTACAGACACCACTTCTCCATTTTCTATTACTACTTTTGTTTTTCCAAGTGCTTCTATAACATGATGATCTTTGACCATACTCTCACCTAATCTTACTATAATTTTTAAATTAATTTAACTTTTGTATTTGAATAGTATGTTTAGTGCAAAATGATAAAATTATACTAATGAATGTTAAATTTCATTGGCAATGTTTTTGTATTAATTACATTTTGAATTAGAATTCAAAGGGTATTTTGTGATTTGTTTTGGTTGAAATAATGAAAATAAAGTTTTTTTATCAATAATTTGTGGGGTGATTTTGATTTTTAAAAATGAGAAAAATTGGATAAAAGCCTATTTTTTATCCATAATAATATAATAAAAATCTCAATAAATTTTTCTCCATTAACTATTTTAAATCATTGCTTGAAATATATTATTGGAGGAATTTAAATTAAAATTATATTTTTTGATACAGAAACTACTGGATTGGATTGCATAAATTCTAGAATCATTGAACTTGCAATGTTTACTTTGGAGGATGGAGTAATAACTGAGGAATATGATAAGTTCATTAAAATAGATGAACCGATTCCGCCGAAAATAACTCAAATCACAAGCATCACTGATGAAATGCTTAACAGTGAAGGAGTTCCTGAAGAGGTCATAGCTGATGATTTAAAGCAAAGACTTACAGCAGATACTTTGATGATTGCTCATAACACTCCTTTTGACTTGTCATTTATTTACTATCTTTTAAAAAGACATTTTTCTGATGAAGCTGATGAGATTGTAGCTAACTTGAATTGGCTTGATACATACACAGTTTTTAAAGACAGAAAGGCATATCCTCATAAGTTAATTGATGCTGTTCACTATTATGGTATTGAAGAAGTTAATTTCCACAGAGCCATTGATGATACAAAAGCTTTGTATGAGGTTACTAAGGCTCTGAAAAATGAGCGTGATGATTTGTATGAATACATTAATGTTTTTGGATACAATCCGAAATATGGTGTTAACGGCATGAAATTCTCATTCATAGAGTATAAGGCTCAATATTACTGTAATAGTTTAAGGCCTAGTGATGAGATTTTGCCTAGAAAATAAGAGGAGGAGTAAGGAAGTGGTGAGCTTCCTTACATATATTGGACTAATTGTTCATCTGCATTTTCTGCAGGCTTCACTTTTTCTATAGCTTCTTTGAAATATTTGTTTGGTATTTCAGAAGCTTCTATGTCATTTCTTAATGTGAGCATTGCTGCTTCACGACATACGGCTTCGATATCTGCTCCGACATATCCGTCGGTACTTTTTGCTAATTTTTTAAGATCAACGTCATCTGCCAAAGGCATGTTCTTGGTATGGACTTCAAAGATTGCAATTCTTGCTTCCTCTGATGGGGTGTCGACCTTAATATGTCTGTCGAATCTTCCAGGTCTCATTAATCCAGGATCAATAATGTCTGGTCTGTTTGTTGCTGCAATTATTGCTACATCTTCAAGTTCTTCCAAACCGTCCATTTCTGTTAATAGCTGATTAACAACTCTTTTTGTCACACCGCTGTCAGAATCATTTCCGCTTCGAGTACTTGCAATGGAGTCAATTTCATCGAAGAATATTACTGTTGGAGCAGTTTGTTTTGCTTTTCTGAATACTTCCCTAACTCCTTTTTCGGATTCTCCAACCCATTTGGATAGGAGTTCCGGACCTTTGATTGAAATGAAGTTTGCTTCACTTTCACTAGCCACTGCTTTTGCAAGCAAGGTCTTTCCTGTTCCAGGAATTCCGTAGAGCAATATTCCTTTAGGAGGTTTAACGCCCAGTTTTTGGAAGTTGTCGGGATATTTTAAAGGCCATTCGACAGCTTCTTTCAATTCCTGTTTGGCATCATCAAGTCCACCTACATCATCCCATTTAATGTCTGGAACCTGCACGAGAACTTCTCTTAATGCGGAAGGTTGAATTTCTTTTAGTGCGGATTTGAAGTCGTCTTTTGTTACAATGATTTTTTTAAGTACGTCTTCAGGAATTTCTTCATCACTTTTTATTTCAGGAAGGATTCTTCTAACTACTCTCATTGCCGCTTCCTTACATAATGATTCCAGGTCTGCTCCTACAAATCCATGTGTTGTAGTTGCAAGTTTGTTCAAGTCAACATCTTCAGCTATTGGCATGTTTCTTGTGTGAATTTCAAGTACTTCTCGTCTTTCGTCAGCATCAGGAACTCCGATTTCGATTTCTCTGTCGAATCTTCCAGGTCTTCTGAGTGCTGGGTCAAGTGAATCCGGCCTGTTTGTTGCACCGATAACAACGACCTGTCCTCTTGATTTAAGACCATCCATTAATGTTAATAATTGTGCAACGGTTCTTCTTTCAGTTTCACCGTTTGTATCTTCTCTTTTTGGAGCAATAGCATCTAGTTCATCAATGAATATGATTGATGGGGAGTTTGCTTCCGCTTCTTCGAAGTATTCTCTTAAGTTTTCTTCAGATCCGCCGACGTATTTGCTCATTATTTCCGGCCCGTTAATCAATATGAAATGGGCATCACTTTCGCTGGCTACTGCTTTAGCCAGTAATGTTTTACCGGTTCCTGGAGGTCCATGCATTAATACACCTTTTGGTGGAGCAATTCCTAATTTTTCGAATAATTCCGGTCTTTTAAGAGGAATTTCAATCATTTCTCTTACTTTTTTAACTTCTTCTTTAAGACCTCCGATATCTTCATAGCTGACATCTACGAGGTTGGTTACTCCTTCAAGTTTGCTTACGTCAACTGGGGATTCATGAAGTTCCACTTCGGTGTTTTGTCCGACGACGGTTATTCCGCCAGGCTGGGTTGATAATACTGCAAATCTGATTTCTCTCATTGCAGGGGTAAAGTCTAGCAATTCATCAAATAGGCTGTTAAATCCTGTATTTGGTCTTGGAGCCCTGATTTGAGATCCAATTATGTCTCCTTTCATCATTACTTTACCCATGAATAAACCACGCACATCTCCTTGTACGCGGATGTTATCTTCAGTAGGTGCTAAAACTACTTTTTTAGCTTCCACAGCTTTTGCTTTTTTGATTGTCACTTCACCACCGATGGTAGCTCCGGAATTTTTACGAACTAATCCGTCAATCCTTATAACTCCAAGGCCGATGTCAGTTTGTGAAGGGAGTACAATAGCAGCGGTTTTTTTATCTCCGTTAATTTCAATAATGTCTCTTTCATTCAATCCTAATTCTTCCATTACCTTAGGATCAATTCTTGCAATACCTTGACCAATTTCCCTTTGAGAAAGTGCTTCTGCGACTTTTAAAGTTTTTTCATTTTGAGTCATAGATATCATCTCCGTATAATTTTTATTAGTATGATAAGAAATTCGACTGCCTTTTAGTGCAGTCATGTCAGTTTAACTTTGACAAATATAGTGTGTATGTTTTACTATATAAAGGTTTCGGTTAAAAAAATTTTTTAAAACAAGTTTATAATGCTTTATTTTTTTAATTCTTTTTTTATTTTATTTATTTTTTATTTTTTATTATTTTATTATTTTATTTTAAATTTAAAAATTGTTATTTATTCTTTATATTTAATTTTAAAATTTAATTACTTTTTATTACTTTAATATTTGTTCGATATAAAACGAACAAATTTCTATTGTTAAAAAAATAATAATCTGATTGATGGAATTATCTTAAAACACCACCAAATCCTGTTAAAATACTTTTCACGTTGATAAATGCCTCTTTTGATAGTGCGTTAACTGTGAATGTTAAGCTTTCATATCCTTCGTCAATTTGAGGGCCCTGATAAATGTCTGTCAAAACAACTTCAGTAACATCTTCAACGTTTTCCAATGTTTCGACAATGATGTTTGGAGTAACTTTGTCGTTAAATAGGCAGCTGATTGATTGCTGTTTTTCTTCAATGTTATCTAATTTCCATTGATGCAGTTCTTCACTGTTCAAAACTTCAATATTGGCTATACGAAGTCTTGTTCCATTGTCTAAAACTGCAGTTTTATCCTCTATTTTTTCCAACACTCCAATATGCACTTTTCCTGAATAAATATGTTTCAGTGCTATTTCATTTCCGATTGATTTTTTCAATATGTTAAATTCATGGCTTAGCGCATTGATTGCCTTGTCACTTCTACCTAGTGCATTTTTTGTATCGCCCATATTTTTTGTTGCTTTGATTGCAATTTCAACAAATTTTTTATCATCATTTGCATTAATTGCATCTTTCAGTTCAAGTGCAGCTTCACAAAATGTGTTTCTTATTTTTTCTCCGTTGTTGTTTGTTGATTGTATGAAATATGTTAAATATGGGTTTTGTGAAACGATACGTGCAATCATATCAATCATCAGGTTATATATTGGGCTTTCATAATTCTCTGTTTCTGTAATGTCCACTTTTAGCTTTTCCATGGCTGATGCAGTGGAAATAAATGAAAAATGAGTTAAAACCTGGACAATACTCATCATATAGTCATGATGTTCTGCGGTGGTTTCTATTACTCTCATGTTTTTGCCTGACAGGTAATCATATACCTTTTTGTACCATTTTCCTTTTTCAGGTGCTGTCAGTACAATAACCTGATTGTCAAGTTCTGTTGTTCTTGGACCAAAAACAGGGTGTGTTGGAATATATTCTACATTGCTTGGTAGATTTTCTTGCATTGCCTTTAAAGGTTCTTCTTTTACTGAAGTCACATCTATCATTAGAGAACCTTTTTTCATGAATGGTGCGACTTCGCGAATAACTGATGTTGTGGAATTAATTGGAACGGATATTACTAATATATCACTCATGCCTGCTAATTTTTTGTTTGATTCAATATATTCAACATTCATTTCGTCTGCAACGTTCTGCCCTTTTTTGTGATCCCTGCCGCTTATAGTTACATCAAATTCATCTCTAAAGTAATAGATTAATGTTTTTCCTAATCCATCACTTCCACCAATTATTCCAATTTTCATATTAATAACTTTAATAAACATTATTTATATAAATAATTATCAATGAAAATCGTTAAACAAGATACTAAAGATGGAATAATTGAGGTAATTCCTGAAACATTGGATGATTTATGGCATTTGTCCCATATAGTTGAGGTTTCAGACAATGTTTCATCAAAAACAACCCGTCGAATTCAGGATAATACTGGAGATAAATTAAGAAGTGACCGGGGGGTCAAAAAAACTTTTTATTTGGGCATTGATGTAGAAAGTATTAATTTTCATTTATTCACAGGTAAATTAAGATTGACTGGAGTTATTACTCGAGGTCCTGAGGACTTAATCCCTTTAGGTTCACATCATACTCTGGAAGTTAAGTTAAATACTCCTCTAACAATAAAGAAATTGAAATGGCCAAAATGGGCATTGAAAAGGTTAAAACAAGCTATTGATGCTTCTAAAAAATTATCTGCGATAATTGTTGTAATTGAGGATGATACTGCAACTTTGGGTCTGATGAGACAATTTGGTATTGAATATTATGGGCCAGTTAAAGGAAACATCTCTGGAAAACGCATTTTGGATAAAAATAGGAATAAAAACATTATAAAATTCTATGAAAGCATTATAGATTCCATTAATAAATTTGATTCAATTCAAAATATAATCATTGCAGGACCGGGATTTTATAAAAACGATTTCTATGATTATATAAAGGATAAACATAAGGATTTGGCATCAAAATCTATTATTGAAAGTACTGGTACTGGTGGAAGAGTTGGAATCCATGAAGTGCTGAAAAAAGGTACTGTTGAAAAATTAACTGTTGAAAACAGAGTCGCCAGTGAAATGGGTGCTATTAATGGCCTTTTGGAAGAGATTGCTCAAAATTCATCTAAAGTAGCATATGGATTAACTGAAACCACTAATGCCATTAACTTAGGTGCTGTTGAAAAATTATTCATATTGGATAAAATGGTTGCAACTAATAATTTAGGCCAGCAAATGGACATGGTTGAAAATATGAAAGGAGAAGTCATGGTTATTAGCAGTGAACATGATGGTGGTAAGCAATTAGAGAGTTTGGGTGGCATTGCAGCTATTTTGAGATATGCGTTATCATAGATTTTATATATGATTATAATTATAACTTATAAGTAATAAATTGAGTGAGAAAATATTATGTATGTATCGATGGTTTATGCATTTATTTATGTTTTTATAGTTACTGCTTTAGGAACACTTTTTGTAGATGCATTGTTTAGATTTCTTGGTAAAAGAGGATTTTTAGGAAACTTGTTTCCTAATGTGAGAGGTGGAATTCCTCGTGGAGTTGGAATTATTCCATTTATTGTGTTATCTTTTTATTTACTGCCAGGATATAATGATCTTGTTTTAATCATCGGTATTTGTGCTTTTATTGATGATGTTTTCGGTAGAAGGAAGTTCAGTTTTATGAATATAGAAATCGGCCAGTTTTCAAGAGGAATCGGTATGATTCTTGTAATGATTCTTGGTTTTATTCATGGATTCGGATTATCATCAATCATTATTGCATTTCTGATTCAACCGTTGAACATTTCCGATATGCAGCCAGGGTCCTGTGCAATGGTAACTATGGTAATGTCTATAGTAACTATAATCTGCATGGTTATTGCAGGATCACATCCCGTTGCAGAGCTTCCTGCAACTTATACTCCATTGTTAATATTCGTTGTCTGTCTGGCTTATTGTCCTCTTGATTTTGCAGGAAAAATCATGTTGGGTGAAGTCGGAAACCACACTTTTGCGGTGGCTTTAGGTATTGCATTTTATTTGACTGGTGGGTTCTGGTGGACTCTCTTACTTGCAATATTCACAGTTCTATTTACAGCATTTGTTAGAAGAAGCACTCTTAAAGTATTCTTCAGACAACGTTTAAGATTGTTGAATCCTACTTTCGGTGATTATATCATGGATGTTTTAACCGGAGGAGGATTGGGTGATTTATTTAGAAAATGGATTCTTAAGGATAAGCAATATGAAGTTAATAATGAAATTTTAATATCTTTGGGTTTTAGAAGACTATTGTTTAATCCTCATGCAGTTCACACAGATGGCTTTGTTCAAAAAGAACCACAATCTATTGGGAGGGTTCGTTAAATGAATGCATTAGTCATTATCACAGGTAGAGGCTTGGGGGGAGATGCAGTTGTTGCATATAATGTGATATCTGCTCTTGAAAAAAAAGGTGTTCACTGTGAAATAGCTCTTGATGAGTCTGCTCCAGGAACTATCTTTAAAAAGAATGGTTTGACTTGGCATAAGATTTCCATTCCTCAGGCGGGAGGCCATGCAGCTACCAAAGTGTCTTCTCTTAAAGCGGCTTTTAAAATGTTTACTGCCACTTTCAAAGCAAGAAGATTAATTAAAAAATTGGACGTTGATTTTGTTGTCGGCATTATCGGTGGTGGAGCTATTGTGGCTAGTGTTGGTGCTAAATTTGCTGGAAAACCATGTGCAACATTATGTTCTACTCCTTTAGATATGAAAGTTTGCCCTAAATTAAATCATACTATAATTTTGCCGGAATATTATTTATTCAGGGAAGATGTTTTGCCCGAAAACCTGTCTAAAACTTATTATCCGTTAAATGATGATGTAGATTCTGGTGATGGAAATATTGCATTGGAAAAACTTAAGGAATATTCATTATTTGATGAAAATAAAAAGACTATTCTCTTTTCTTCAGGATCATCTCTTTTTAAGGGCATGATTGAAGCTGCTAACAACTTTGTTAATTTCACTGATGAGTATAATGTCCTTTTGATAGGTTATCCTATGCATGATGAGTATGGGGATCTGATTAATCGGGATAAAATTATTTATTTAGGTTTTCTCGATTGGCTGAATCATCTTTATAATTATATAGATTTAGCTGTTTTAACTGATGATGGTGTGATGATTGAGGAACTTTTGGCATGTGAAGTCCCAATAGTCACTATAACTAAAATCAAGTGGGGAAGATATCACAATATGGAAGGTATCTTTAAAGGAGCTATTTTAGAAACAGATATTGAAAATGCTAATGAAACTATTTTAAATGCTTTTGAAAATTATGATTCAATTAAAGATCGTGCAGATATTTTTTCTAAAGAATTGTTGGATGCTAAACCTAAATTAGCACAAAAAATAATAGATGTTTGTGGTAAATAAATTATAACCACAAATTTTTAATGATTTTATAATTTGTATCCGTGGACGGATGTATCTCCAGGAAATTTGAATATTCATCTAATGGTGAGTCTATTCTCATTAAGTATGATAAATATGCAACATCACTAACTGATGATGGGGATATTGAGTTGATTTTTTTAATTCTATTATTTTCTTTATCAAATTCTATTTTTGCATAGCCAGTATCTCCGGTAAGTATTTTCCAAAATGCTCCAGGCCCAGCTATTGCTGGAAGTGCAATTGTTTCAGTTTCAACATCACCTATTTTTTCGTTTTCAACAAAACTGACTTCAGTGTTTAAACTTATGCTTTGAGGAACTGAGTTGTAGCTTATTTTATTTTTATAGTTAGCCATATTTCTTGCAGCACAAATTCCTTCCATTCTTGCTACTGGAGTTAATTGCCATCCTCCAGTAACATCGCCTGCAGCATATACATTGTCTCTGGATGTTTCCATAAAATCATTTACTTTTATTGTTTTGTCCGGATTAATGTCAACAAATCCTTCTGCAATTTCGGAATTAGGCACTCTTCCTGTTGCAAAAAATGGAACTCCTTCCAATTCATCACCATTTGTCAATATAACTTTGTTTTTGCTACATTCACTAATGTCGGTATGCTCTAAAACATTCACATCTTTCATGATATGTTTTAAAATATAATCTTTTGCATCTTCGTCAATCTCTTTTAGGAATTCACTTCTTACTATCACATTGACTTCACTGCCTAATGTTGAGAAGATGTTGGCAATTTCGCAGGCAATGATTCCTCCGCCAACAATATTTAGCTTTTCTGGAATATCATCTAATTTTAGAATGTCTTTATTTGTCAATCCATATTCGCTGCCTTTAACATCTGGAATGTGTGGTCTTGCTCCTGTAGCTATTAACAGATTGTCGTATTCAAGGCTTTCACCATTAACATTTACAGTATTTTCATCTATTGATGCTTCGCCATATATGACATTGTTTCCAACACTTTCATTTTCCATCTGATTTAATTTTCTCAGCAAGTCCTGTGTTTCTTTAATTTTTGAAACGATTTTTTCATAGCTAACATCAACTTGGCTTTTAATGAATCCATACTCGTTAAATCTTTTGTTGGAATCTATGAATTTAGAAATATCACTCAGTGCGCAAATAACCATGCATCCTTCATTTAAGCAGGTGCCTGCTATATGGTTTTTTTCAATTAGAGTAACATCTTCACCTAATTTGCCCAGTTCATAAGACCCTAATCTTCCGGCAGGGCCTGATCCTATAACAATATTTTTCACTTCATCACCTTTTAGATAATTTTATATAATATTTAATAGTATATTTATTTATTAATATAATTTAATTATTGGAGATGAAAAATATGTGTATTGCAGCACCCGCTCAAATTGTTAAAATTGATAGGGAAGCCAATGTTTTGTATGCTGATTTTGGTGGAGCAAGACAGGCTGCTAAAATGGATTTACTTCCTGATGTTGAAATTGGTGAGTATGTTTTAATCCATGCAGGTTATGCTATCGAAAAATTATCAGAAGAAGCTGCTAAAGAGTCTTTAGAAGCTTGGGAAGAATTATTGGAAATTCTTGAAGAAGAAGATAAAGAAATGGAAAAAGCAAGAATTGAAGCAGGATTGAATCAATAGATTGATACTCTATTGACACCTTTTATTTTTAAAAATTCATTAATTAACTCACCATTTATAGGTTCATTTGTTATTACTGTGAGGATAGGATACTTCTGAAGTTCACTGTCTTCAGCATAGGCCTGTCTTATGTTTATTCCATTGTTTGTAATTAAGTTTGTTGCAGCAGCAAGCACACCCTCATTGTCTGATCCAACTTCTATTTCTATTACTCCCAAATCTACTATTTTTGCAATGTTTTTAAGTAGGGTTCCTGCGGGAATGATGTTGTTGAATAAATCAAATAGTTCAGAATCTTCATTAATAACTTCAATTGTTGATTTTATAGCTCGTCTATCCACATTTGCTGCAGTTGCCAATGCTTTGTCACTTATTTTTAGATTACCACAATATATTTTTCCATCTTCATGAACTGAAAGACCTAATTCAATCATTTTTTCTGCAACACGTATTCTTGCAGGGTATTTTTTAAATTTTTCATGTATGATTTCCCACATTTTTATCCCTTATTACACTTTTTTGTACATTTAAGTTATATTATGTTGAATATACTATTTAAATGATTTGGAAATTATAAAAAATATTTTACATGACTAATTAATTGAATAATATTATTTAAATATTTTGAAAAAATTTGGAATAAATTGTCAGGAAAAAGATAATTTCGAGAAAAATAGTTTAGTAAAGTAGGCTAGATGGGATTCGAACCCATGACCTCCCGGTTATCAGCCGAGCGCGCTAACCAAGCTGTGCCACTAGCCTATGTAACAACAAATATATGTATGGATTTTATACATATATAAATCTTTTGGTTTTTTAGTTTTTTTATATAAAATCAAAAATTTTCAAGTTAATTAATTTTTAACTAACTTGAAATATATAACAATTATCTGTTAATCATTTCATTTATTGAATCTGCCATTGCGTGGCCTTCAACAATAATAACTGCTTTAGATACTCCATCAACTTTCTCAGCTTGAGTTTTAGCATCCGCAGCGATGCGAGCAACACTCATACAACCAGGGTTGGTTGGTTTAATAATAATTTTAGCTTCGTCACCATCTACACTTATATCTTGTACAATTCCCATTTCAACAATACTAACTCCCATGTGTGGGTCATTAATAACAGAAACAGCATCTCTTATTGAATTAACTAGTTCTTCTGACATTTAATAGTCACCTCTTTATTATTGTATAATATAACAAATAATATATTTAATGTTGATGTTTGATTATATATAATGTTATTGTTTTTGAAAGATTATTTCACACGATGTTTTATTTTAACACCTATGCCGTTTGAGCATAATTCCATTTCACGGCCTGTTAAAATAGCCTTTCCAACACCTACAACTTTGTCATCGTTTACAACAACAACTTGATCATTAGGAACAATATTGTGACTTGCTTTATTAATTCCTGGAGCAAAAACGGTATTTGTTTCTAAATCAAAATCAATATTGACAATATTAATGCCCAAATCTTTTAAGATTTCTCCACCAGCTAGATTTAAACGATAAAGTCCCGTATCCATATTTAACATGGCAATTTGAGTGCCGTCAACAGTTATCTTTTTGTGATATCTTCCTTTTGCTTTAACATTATCTGGTATAAAATCGCAGGCTTTTGGACCAAATTGGTATTTTGCAATGGAGCGGAGTTCATTTAAAACCTTGTCTCTTCTATTTATTTTTTCATGCTTTTTAAGTTCCATTCTTAAATTGTAAATGGAATCTGGTGAAGTAGGTTTTCCATCCAGACAGGTTAATGTGAAGTCATCTAAAAACGCTTCGCATGATTCCAAATATCCTCCATGGAGGTGTGCAACGACATTTTTGCCTTCACAATATTTTTTAATTAACTGGCCGCTTTCTTGGATTTCATCCTGAGACCATGAACCTGTAGTACTCACGTCATATGATTGGATGGGGAATGTATTTTCAAGTTCTCTTGGACAAATTCCAAATGGTGAAGTTACAATAAGCTCTTGAAAAGACCGAGTAACTTTTCTAAATGCTTGATGGGATTTGGAATTTGAGTATGGTTTTTTCATACTGCACGGGAGCAAAACAACGCTATCTCCCACAGGTTCCATCCATTCCATTCTTTGTCTCCATCTTACGGCTTCTGGCCTATATAAAGATTCTTCACTTGAACATATTACTTTCATTTTATTCATCCTTAAATGCTTGTATTAACTCTTCATCAAGTTTTATTAATCGTTTAATATTATCTTCAGGATTATCCATTCGGGATTTCCATTTTTTTATTACAAAATCAATGTCAACTTCTTCAGTTCCACTAATTAAATTATCTGCATGAGCGACAATTTTTTCCTCTAATGTTTCTGGAACATATGATTTTTCAAAAAGATTCAACTCTTCAGCTTCTTTTTTGGTGATGCCCGCTCCAATATGTCTTTCGATAATATTTAAAACATCATCACCGTATCCGTATCCTCGAGCAATTTCAACACCTTCGACTGCATGGGTAATGCCGTGAGTTCTGGATCTGCCTATATCATGCAATAATGCACCTTTCTGCATGATGTCCAAATCAGCTTCAGGGAAATTTTTAGCTATTTCACATGCTTTTTTACAAACTGCTATTGAGTGATCTATAACATTTTGTGGTGTTTTTTCTTTTTTAAGAATCTCAATTTCTATCATGTCTATTCATTTACTGCTTCTTCAAATTTTTTGAAATTCTTTTTATCAATAGTAATCCTTCTTTTCAATAGGGATTTTTCTTTTTTTGCATCATAAGGTTCTAATTCATAATCACATACTGGGCAATAGAACTCGAATTCTGAAGATTCCGTATAATCACCTTTAAAGTGTTCTGGTTCCATACAGCAAACAAAGTATAAATTGTTTTCCAAATTATCTAATGCTGATTGTCTTTCATTTAATCTGTGTTCATAAAATTTAGTTATTTCTTCAACATATTCTTCTTTTTCAAATCTCCAAGTATATGTGAACCATTGTGTTTCAGGGTCTTTGTTTCTTTTGTAATTGGCTATTGATGCATCATGTAACTTGTAAAGTAATTTTCTAACAGTATTTAATTTTATCTCTGTTTTTTCATGTATTGCTTCATCTGTATCAATACCGTCAATTAATGCTTGGATGATGGCTTTAATATTTTTTAAATCGTCAGCGCCTACAATTTGTTCTAAAAAATCGTTAACTATTGGATTATTTATCATTTAATTACCCCTAAAACTATAATAATATATTAATTTTGTTTCTTCTATTATAAAAAGTTAGTTGATTTTTCGTATGATTACTGCGGGGGTATGTGTAATACTGTCAAGAGCTTCAATAGTAACTCCAGTTTCAGAAGTTCCTAAAACTTTTTTCACACTATGTATTGTTTTCATTTCAGTTGACAATGACTTTTGATAATCTTCAGCAATGTTAGCTATTTTAAGGGCTTTTTCAACACTTATTTCTTCACTGCAGCCTAATGGGGTTGATCCCATATTTTCACTTAGCTGGCCTTTGAAATATCCGAAAAATCCCTTGTCTGCTTCAATTCCATCTATGGCTATTGGAAGACCGGTAAAATATTTTCCATTTTTCATGTATGTGGCATCTGTATCTATAATCATGACACATACTTCCTTACCTATTTCTGATTTGATGTCATGAGCTACTTTTTCAGGGTTTTCCGGAAGCAGTGACACACATGTTCCTGGAGCATTACTCAAATCAATTCCTGCTTCTGAAGCAGGTTTGAGTGCATGTTTTAATCCATATAATTGAAGAACAACTTCTTTATGGGCTTTAGTTTCTTCAGGTAATCTTCTTAAATTTTTAATAGTTCTTTTTTTAATTCCCAATAACGGTCCAAGAATATATCCCCAGATATACTTGCTCCAGACGGTAGTTAGGAACTTGGCCGTAAGGGATGGTGTGTATTGCGCTTCATCTATTAGTCTGCCTTGTGAAACTGAAATTGGAGTTTCTGCAATTACTAAATAATCTCCGTCTTCCATTAATTCACGGGCAGGAATAATTATTGAATTCAAGTCTTCATTAGGTTTTATGTATCCGGTTTCTATTGGGATTACAATATAGTTCCCATTTATCACATGTTTTATATTTTCATCAATCATATTAAAATCCTTAAATAATATATGATATTATATAATATTTAAAGGTGAGATAATGAAAATTACATACTTTGAAAAACAGGGTGAAGATTATACTGATGAGTTAGTGGCAGCTGTAAAGGAAAGACTGGACCAAACTGATGACATTGATAATATTGTCATTGCCTCTTCAACAGGCAAATCTGCGTTAAAATTATATGATGCGATAGATGGTGATGCAGAAATTATTAATGTCACTCACCATTCCGGGTTTAAGGAGGAAAATGCCTTAGATATCAGTGAAGACATGTTGGATGAATTGGGTGAAAAAGGTATTGTGACTTTTGTTGGATGCCATGCATTCAGCGGAGCTAATCGTGGAGTAACTAATAAATATGGAGGATATGCTCCTTTGGATATAGTTTCAGACACACTACGTATGTTTTCTCATGGTGTAAAAGTGGCATGTGAAATATCAATAATGGCTGCGGATGCTGGTTTAATTCCAGTAGGTGAAGAAATTATCGCAATCGGTGGTAGGGGTTCTGGTGTGGATACTGCAGTTATTTTAACTCCTGTTAATGCTAAAGATTTGTTTAATTTGAAAATTCATGAAATTATAGCTATGCCAAGGGATTAATATAATTAATTGCTAATTTTAATGAAAATCCTTAATATTTTTTATTTTTATAGTTGCATTTAAATATTAGTTTAAACAGAAATATTTAACAATTATTTTTTAAGCAGAGTATGTGGGGTTAATTCGTGAAATTTATAGATGATGCAATTAAAGAATCTGAAGAAAGAATGGAAAAAGTAGATTCCAAAAAAACTATTTCATCCGATATAGACGAAGATTTAATCGGATTTATCAAAAAAACTAATATTTTTGTTGTTGGTGCAGGTGGTGCAGGAAATAACACTATTTCAAGATTAAATGAAATTGGTATTGAAGGTGCTGAAACAATTACAGTCAATACTGATGCTCAAGATTTATATTACAGTCAATCTGATAAAAAAATTCTCTTAGGTAGAAAAACTTCCGGAGGATTAGGTGCTGGTGGAGATCCAAGCATTGGTGAAGAATGTGCTGAAGAAACAGAAGATGAAATAAGAGAATCTCTTGAAGGCGCAGATATGGTATTTGTTACCTGTGGTCTTGGTGGTGGAACTGGTACAGGTTCAGCTCCTATTGTTGCTAAAATTGCTAAAAAATTAGGTGCTTTAACTGTTGCTGTTGTTACCATGCCATTTTCAGCAGAAGGTATTAGAAGAAGGAATAATGCTGATGAAGGTTTAGAAAAACTTCAAGATGCTGCTGATACTGTAATTATTATTCCAAATGATAAATTATTAGAAGTTGCTCCAAATCTCCCATTAACTAAAGCATTTTTAGTTTCTGATGAAATTTTGGGCAGGGCTGTTAAAGGAATCACTGAATTAATTACTAAACCAGGTATCGTAAGTTTAGACTTTGCTGATATTAAAAGTATCATGGAAGGTTCCGGTATGGCAATGATTGGTATGGGCGAATCTGACTCTGGAGACAGAGCATTGGAATCTGTACATGAAGCATTAAGCAGTCCTTTACTTGATATTGATATATCTAACGCTACTGGAGCATTAATTAATATTTCCAGTGGTGAAGATTTAACATTGCATGAATCTGAAAAAATCGTGCAAGTTGTTGCTGACAAGTTAGACCCTGAAGCTAATATTATTTGGGGTGCTCAACTTGATTCTTCATTACAAAGTACTGTTAGAACAACTATTGTTGTTTCTGGAATTAAAACTGGTGATGAAGAGGATATTGCAGATTTTGATGAAGATGATGATGAATCTGTTGGTGAAACTCAATCCAACAATGATCAATTAGATGATTTTATTGATGGAATTTTCTAAAACCATCTTCATTTTTTATAATTTTTTGGATTTATAGAAAACTTTATAAATAATAAATTTCTAAAATAATACTATTATTATTTTATTATAATTTACTAAATTTTTTTATTATTGGGTATTTAAATGAATGTACAAGAACGTTTAGACAAATTTGTTAAAGATAGTAAAAGGGTATTAAAAGTAGCAAGAAAACCTGATAAAGATGAATATTTTGATTTTGCTAAAGTTACAACATTAGGTATTATAGTTATTGGTCTTATTGGTTTTGTTATTTTCTTAATAGCTCAATTAATACATTTATAAAACTATTCTTTAATTTTTTTAATTTGATCCCAAATTAATTATGATGAAATTTTAATTTTTATTTTCAAAATTTTGTTTTTTTTGAAAACTTTATATACTATAATATATAGATATATTCATATTATAGAAATCTATTTTGCAAGATTTTTTTTATCTTGTTACATTGTTTTTATAATAACTTTTAACTTAATATATGATTTTATTAACAATAAGAATATTGAAATAGGTGAATTTTTCATGGAAGATACTAATAGTTCCATATATGCTCTTAAAACCTCTGTAGGTCAGGAAAGAAGTGTTGCTAGACTTTTAGCACGTAAAGCTAAAATGCCTGGTGTTGGCATTTCTTCAATTCTTGTTCCTGAATCCTTGAAAGGGTATATCTTAGTTGAATCTGATACAAAAATAGATTTAAGAAATCCTAATTTAAAAGTACAACATTTAAGAGGTGTTGTAGAAGGAAAAGGCGGTATTACCTTTGAAGAAGCAAAAAGATTCTTAAAACCAGAGCCTATTATTTCCTCAATCCAAAAAGGAAGTATTGTTGAACTCATTTCTGGTCCATTTAAAGGTGAAAGAGCTAAAGTGGTTCGTATTGATGAATCACGTGAAGAAGTTGTTCTTGAGTTAATAGAAGCAGCAGTTCCAATTCCGGTAACTGTTAAAGCTGATCAAATAAGAATAATTCAAAAGGAGGCTGACTGATGGCTAAAGATACAGTCGAAGTTCTTATCGAAGGTGGAAGCGCTACTCCTGGACCTCCATTAGGCCCAGCTTTAGGACCTTTCGGTATTAACATGATGCAAGTAGTTGACGAAATTAATAAAAAAAGTGCTGACTTTGCTGGTATGAAAGTACCTATTAAAGTTACCATTGATAGAGATACTAGAGATTTCGAAATCGAAATTGGTACTCCTCCAACTACAGCGTTAATCATGCAAGAATTAGGCATCGAAAAAGCTTCTCACGAACCAGGTTTGGATATTGTAAATGACTTACCAATCGAAACCGCTTTAAAAATCGCAAGAATGAAATTTGATTCATTACTTTCAAACGATTATAAAGCAGGTGTAAAAGAAGTCATGGGAACCTGTGTAAGTATGGGATTATCAGTTGATGGTAAAGACCCAAGAGAAGCACAAAAAGACGTAGATGCTGGAAAATATGATGATATCTTAGTAGAATAGATATCGGTTAATAAAATTTAAGTTAATATGTAACAGTGTATATGATGTTATGATTTACGGATTATAATTGATATACTGTTTTTTAATTCATGCAATCGTGGAGAATTTTTTCTTATAATCGATTCTCATGAAACCAAAATAAAACCAATGGACAGAAAATGTTCATGGGGGACGAATATGACACAAGATATAGTTAATGCGGTGAAGGAGGCTAAAGAACAATCTAAGCCGAGAAACTTCACTGAGTCCGTAGATATTATTATTAATATCCGTGACTTAGATGTCAAAAGGCCAGAAAATAGGTTTAATGAGGAAGTTACTCTTCCTAACGGCCGTGGCAAAGATGTAAAAATCGGAGTCATAGCTGATGGGGAACTCATTGTTCAAGCTAAAGATGCAGGCCTCGATCTTGTAATCAATAAAACTGATTTAGAAGAGTTAGGAAAAGACAGAAAAGCTGCTAAAAAAGCTGCAAATGCTGTTGATTTCTTTATAGCTCAGGCTGATATGATGCCACTCGTTGGTAGGTTCTTAGGTCCAATTCTTGGTCCTCGTAACAAAATGCCAAAACCAGTGCCAGCAAGTATCAAACTAGCTCCTCTTTTAGAAAGATTACAAAGTACTGTCAAAGTTGGTGTAAAACAACAACCAATCATTCAAATTGTTGTTGGAAGCCAAGACATGTCCGAGGAAGATATAGCTGAAAATGTGGAAACTGTTCTTACAGTCTTAGACCGCAATTTAGAAAAAGGAAGAAGTCAAATCAAATCCATGTTTATTAAAACAACTATGGGTCCAACTGTGAGGGTGATCTAATGGCTCATGTTGCTGAATGGAAAAAAGAAGAAGTTATAGAGCTCAAAGGTATCATAGACGAATATGATGTTGTTGGTATTGTCGATTTATTAAACATTCCAGCAAAACAGCTCCAAGAAATGAGAAGAAATCTCAAAGGCAAAGCTGTTATTAGAATGTCTAAGAAAAACCTTATTGATTTAGCTCTCGAAGATTGTAATGCTAGCAAAAACAACATTGTTGATTTATCTGGACACATGGATGGTCAAGTTGCAATTATTGCTACAGAAATGAATCCTTTCAAATTGTACAAAATATTGGAAGATAGTAAAACTTCAGCTCCTGCTAAACCAGGATCTATTGCTAATGACGATATTGTTGTACCTGCTGGGGATACCGGTTTTGAACCAGGTCCATTTTTAGGTGAATTACAACAAGTTGGAATTCCTGCAAAAATCGATAAAGGTAAAATTGTTGTTCAAAAAGATACTGTTGTTGTTGAAGCAGGTGAAGAAGTATCTAAAGATGTAGCAGCTACTTTATCCAGAATGGATATTAATCCAATGGAAGTAGGAATTGATTTAAAAGCAGTATATGAAGATGAAGCAATTTATACTTCAGACGTACTTGCAATCGACGAAGAACAAACATTAGCAGATGTTCAAAGCGCATTTGCTCAAGCATTCAATTTATCTGTTAATGCAGCTATACCTACTGATGAAACTATTTCCACAATTATTACTCTTGCTTACACTAGAGCAATTAATGTTGGTGTAGAAGCAGCAATATTAACTTCAGAAACTTCAGAACCAATTATCGGACTTGCACAAGCTAAAATGTTGGCTATTGCTTCTGCTGTTGCAGGCAAAGCAGGTGCAATCGACGATGAATTAGCTGAAAAATTATCTAACGTTGCTGTTGCAGCAGCTCCAGCAGCTGAAGAAGTTGAAGAAGAGGAAGTAGAAGAAGAGGAAGAAGAGGAAGAAGCATCCGAAGAAACAGCAGCAGCTGGATTAGGAGCTCTCTTTGGTTAAAATTTAATTTAAAATTTTTTAATTCATAAAAACATTATATTTAAATAAACTAATGGTGATAACATGGAATATATATATGCGGCAATGATTTTGCACAGTGCAGAAAAAGATATTAACGAAGAAAATGTTAAAAGTATTATTGAAGCAGCAGGAATCGAAGCTGATGATGCTAGAATCAAAGCTTTAATTGCAGCTTTAGAAGACGTCGACATTGACGAAGCTATGGAAACTACTGCTATGGCAGCAGCAGCTCCTGCAGCAGCTGCACCAGCAGCAGCTGAAGCTGAAGAAGAAGAGGAAGAAGAAGAGGAAGAAGAAGAAGCATCTGAAGAAGAAGCAGCAGCTGGATTAGGTGCTTTATTCGGATAGATTTTTTAAATCTATCACCTTATTTTCTTTTTTTATTTACTGTTTTTTTTTAAGATTTATTTTTTAAGATTGTTTTTTTTAATGGAAATTTTGAATTATTTCTTTGTTTTTTAGTTATCAATTGAATTATAGTTAATTTTATTGTTCCAAGAATCCACGAATTCTACAAGTCGTGGTAGTTCAATAGAAAATATATATTATGTCGTATTGACAAATATTTTAAACATATAATATAATTATAATCGAGTGTTTACATGAAGTTTAAAAGAATAATTTTAATTTCATTGATTCTATGTGTTTTATCAATGGCTTGTGTATCGGCCAGCGACAATCAAACATCTGCAGATAATCTGCAAATTAATGATATAAATGCTAATGTAATTAATGAAGAAATTAATGAGTATACTAATGATATGAATATTATGGAAGGAAATACTTCTGATAACGGAAGCGTTATCTCCGATAATCTTCTTTCCAGCAGCAATTCTGATGATAAGTTATCCGCTCCAAAAGAAGGAACACGTGATGAATTGAATAATTTGATTATTGCTGCAAAACCAGGCTCAACAATAACCTTGGATAAGGATTATATTTTTGAAAGTGATGTGAAAAGTGTTGATATAACAAAAAATATTGTAATTGACGGTAAGGGACATACTATTTATCCAGGATATAATCCTGTTTTTAATTTTAAGCATAACACCCCTAGTGGAAAGATAGAAATAAAAGATATCACTTTTGTACGTGGAATTGGCAGTGCAATTCATTTTAATGAAGAATCTTGTCCTTTTATAATTTCCAATTGTAGATTTATAAACTGTTCTTCCCAAATTGGAGGTGCAATCGCAGGGGCGGCAAAATATACCTCAAATATTATTAATTGCAGTTTTAAAGGATGCCATGGTATGGGTGAATCCAAGGTTGTTAGAAAAGAAACATTTAACAGTGCTTCATCTAGCGCATTCAGTAGCGGCGGTGCGATATACATGTCCGGTTCAGTTAATGTTAAATCCTGTAGATTTGAAGATTGTTCTGCT
This sequence comes from Methanobrevibacter millerae, assembly GCF_001477655.1. Taxonomy (NCBI): domain Archaea; kingdom Methanobacteriati; phylum Methanobacteriota; class Methanobacteria; order Methanobacteriales; family Methanobacteriaceae; genus Methanobrevibacter; species Methanobrevibacter millerae. Next base: position 467,588 of record NZ_CP011266.1, read on the forward strand.
GGAGACGGCGGTGCGATAGAGGCATATGGTAACTTCCAAATAATAGATTGTGTTTTTGTTAAAAATTATGCCGGAAGAATTGATTCTTTTAACTCTTTAGAACATGGAGGTGCCATTCGTATTCATGGTGGATCTGGCGCTTTAATTAAGGGATGTACATTCAATGAAAATCATGCAGGACATTATGGAGGTGCAATATCCTCATACGGCAATAATGTCAGAATTGAAGATAATGTTTTCAATTCCAATTACATAGATAATAGTATAAGAAGAGAAGGGGGAGCAATATTTGTAGGTAAGGACTCCAAGATTGGTGACACAAGTATTCAAATAACCAGGTGTGCATTCAATAATAATGGATATAACAACAATAACCATTACTGTAAATATGGTGGAGCAATATATTTCCTGGATGGAATTATTTCAGGAACTGTTTCATATTGTAATTTTACAGGTAATGGTGCATCAAAAGAAGGTGGTGCAATATATGCCTCATCCGATTGCAAATTCCTTACTTTTAAAGGATGTGCGTTCACCAAAAATCAGGTTGAGAAATATGGTGGAGCCATATATCTTGATTCTAAATCTTCAACCATAGTGGATTGTGCATTTGTCGAACAGCCGAATGCAATATATTGCGACAATAAGGGATGCAGTGTTAAATTCTCCGCATTTTTAAATAACGGAAATTATAATGTCTGGTCTACTAAAGAGATAAATATTGCAAACAATTGGTTTGGAAATACTATGGATAACAGGTTTTACGATTTTTCTAAACTCAAAGGCAAAGCAGTCAACCTTAATAATGCGGAAAATCTATATCTAGCTGCCACATCTATGGATAAAAACTACCATAATGGACAGGAATCTACGGTTAATTTAAACTTTAGATATATGCGTGAGGAACCTACATCCTACAACAAATTACCACCATTTAACAATCCTGTGATTAGTTATGCTGTCAGTGGAGTAAATGCAGCTATAGTTTCCAAAAATCTTTATCTGGCTAACGGCAAATCAAGTTTTAAATTCGTATCAGATGCTTCTAAAACTTCATCTTCTCTTACTGTAGATTGTTATGGTGCAAAACTGACTTTAAAGTTTAAGATAAATCCAAATTCGTTCACTGCACTTCAAGCTCTTGTTGACAGTTGTCAAAATGGAGTTTTAAATCTGACTCATAATTATACTCGTGACAAATCTTTCGACGGTGACATGACCGTAACTATTTCAAAAGACCTTGTGATTAATGGTAACGGTTTTACTTTGGATTCAAAAAATAGTGGCGGAGTATTTTTTATGAGTAGCCGTCCTAATGTGGACATAAATAATTTGAACATTGTTAATAGTAAATCAAAGTGGGGTTCGGCCATTTGGGGTTATATAAATAATATGTCAATCAATAACTGCAGGTTCATTAATTGTTCAGCAAAATTTGAGGGAGGTGCGATTAATTTGGTTGGAAAAGTGCTTACAATAACCAATTCCACTTTCATTAACAATACGGCTGATGAAAATGGGGGCTCTTTGATTGTAATGGGTATTAAGACTGTAATTAAGGATTGCATTTTCATTAATTCCCATTCTGGTATGGAGGGATGTTTCATTTATCTTCACGCTAGCAGCAGATTAAATCTCACAGATTCAATATTGTTAACCAATTCAACATCAAAATATATTTCTAAGCCAGAGGGTGAATCACTACGGTGGAATATTTCAGCTAACATTGAGAACAATTGGTTTGGCGGTACAAATGATGATATCTTAAAGAATTATGACAGAATCAATGATTTCAAAGTCAAAAGTCTGCTTTATCTAAATGTCGCACCATCTTTGTATGATATTCCTATGGGAAACACATCAAAAATCAGCCTTAAATTTTATTCATATGATGTGAACTCAAGACGTAGTGCTGCCTTAACCAGCTTCAGAACCATGAAATTTAACGTTAAATTGTTGAAGGAGGGAGGAAGACTCAGTTCCAATTCAATAATATTAACCAATAATGAAGGAAATGTGGTTTATACTTCAAGCTCCAATGGCATAATGCCTGTTGAATTTAACTATGAATTATTCGGCCATAGAATTTATCTTAATCAGTACGGTGATAATTCTTTCACTGCCCTCCAATATTTGATTAATAGTTCAGGAAATGTCATAAACCTCACAAAGGATTATACTTTCTCAAATATTTCCGATTATAAACTGTTTGATGGTGTTTATATTAATAAAGATTTAACAATTAATGGTAATGGCCATGTTCTCAGCGGTAGTGGACAGGCCAGAATCTTTAATATAGACGGACATACAGTTGTTTTAAACAATATCACATTCATTAAGGGTAAATCTGATGATGGTGGAGCAATTTTCGCTTCCCCTACATCTTCCTTGTCTATCGATTCATGCAGATTCGAAAACAATACTGCGAAAAACGGCGGTGCGATTTATCTTAAATATTTCAAAAGCATAATCATGGAGTCATCTTTCTTCAAAAACAATTCCGCCACTGCAACAGGCGGTGCAATCTATTATTATGGAGACTATGGAAATAAGGAATTGTTTAACATAACAGGCACTTTCATAAATAACTGGGCCGGTGTGGATGGAGGTGCGATATATGAACATGATATTGCGAATTATCATCTAAAAGGTAATTTCACAAACAATACTGCCGGAAGAAATGGCGGTGCGGTCTGTTCAGATTCAGTTTTTGTCATTGGAACGATTTCCATTGACGGCATTTTCGATTCAAATGCGGCTGCTTTTGGTGGTGCTGTTTATAGTTTCAATCCATTCGGAAACTTCACAGGCATCTACCAGAATAACAGGGCATCTCAGGATGGAGGTGCAATTTACATGGTCAGAAGTTCTGTAAGATATGGAATGCCTAACACAATCAGCGGCGAATTCTATTCCAACACTGCAAAAGGTCAAGGAAGTGCAGTCTGTGCAATGAATCTCAGTGATAAGGATGTGGATTTACATGATTCCATTTTCATAAAAAATAGTGGAAAATCCACCCTATATTCATCAGGTTATACCTATCTTAATGTTCATGACTCCATTTTTGTTGAAAATAATGATGATAAAGTACTCGACACATCTAAGGATTATGCTGTTGACGGTCGTCTGAAAGCTTATAATAACTGGTTCGGCCACACGGTTGATAATTTTGATAAAAAGCCTTCTGTCGGTGAAAGAGTGATATTGAATGACTGGCTATATGTAGATGTGGATTACGGTAAAACAGAAACCGATCTTAAATCTAAAAATAACATTATTTTTACATTGAAATCATATGACGCTAAAAAAGAAAAAGTTTCAGATTATACTGGCAACTTTAAACTTAATTTAAGTTTAAAATCAGATAGCGGCAACTTCAGTACCAATTCCTTTATTTTAGACAATGCTCCTGTTAAAGTTACATATGTTCCAAACGATTATGGTGAAAATACAGTTGTTGTTTGGGCAAATCTGTCAAAATATTCCCATAAGACATACGAAATTAAATATAATGTAGTTGAGCATCCTAGCGATTCATTTTATGCATTACAATACGAAATAGATCATATGAAAGGAAATGTCCTTAACTTAACTAATAATTACGAGTTCTATCCGGAAAGTGATACTCCAAATGGAATAAAAATTAACAAATCCATAAGCATCAACGGAAATGGATTTGCCATTGACGGTAAAGGAAGCTCCAACATATTCAATATTTCAGCTGACAATGTTGTTTTGGAAAATATCTCCCTAATCAACGGTAATGACATTAACGGCAGCGCAATATACGCTGAAGGAAACAATATCATAATAAGGAATTCCATTTTATTGAATAACACTGATGTGGTTATCTATGCCACAAAATCATTAACTGCAAATTACAACTGGTGGGGAAATACTGCAGACACTTTCAATAAAAAAGCCAATGTCAGCAGCAATGTTATTTTAGATAATGCATTATTTGCAACTTTCAAAGCTAATTCAACTGTTATCGGTGCTGGAAATAATACAACAGTTGTTTTAAACTTAACCAATTTATACAACTTCAATACAAAAACAAATTCAACACATGATGGACTTAACCTGTTTTCATTTGACTTCAATGCTGAAGATGGAAAAATTAATAAAACTTCAGATAAACTCAATAAAGGAATAATTAACGTTTCATTTGAAGTAATAGGTCCACTTTACGCTGAAATTTATGCCAAATATAAAAATGTGGTGTTAAACTACACATTTGAAGTAGTTTATGATGACGATTCATTCACAGCATTATATGCTTTAATTAACAAAACAGCACCTAACGGCATTCTTAATCTGACACAGAACTATAGATTTTATTATTATGATGCGGATTATATTGAAGGTATTCCAATAGATAAGGCAATTACCATTAATGGAAACGGATTTAATGTTAATGGAACAGGTGAGTCCTGTGTATTCTTTGTATCTGCAGACAATGTCTGTCTGACAAATATTAATATTTATGATTCATTAGATGCTATCGAATGGCTTGGAGACAATGGATTGATAAACAATATCACAGTCAATAACAGTAACAGTTCATTAAACGCCTTTGGTTCTAATCTGGTTATAAGGAATTCAAATTTCACTCGTGCAAGCAGATATTCACTATATCTTGAAGATTCAAATAATGTTGTTGACAACTGCAGATTTGTGGACAATTCAGGTCCTTCAATAATTGGAGTTTGCATGAACAATTTAACCATTGAAAATTCAACATTTAAAAATATTAACAGTCCAATTTCAGGAATCGTTGAAATAATAGATTGTAAGGATGCAAATATCTCCGGCTGCATATTCAATAATCAAAATAACCAATCTATAATGATTTTAGAAGGTTCAACAGTTTATTTAAATAATAATACCCTCTCCAAATCAGATTACATCTATAACGATGGTACTATTCTTTCAAAGACATATGCACGCATGAACAAACTAAATTCAAGCTACATGGTCGACACCGAAATTTTATTAAACTCAACAATATACGACGATAACAATAATATTATATTAGTTGATGAGTTTTATTTCAAAATTGGAGAAGAACCTGGTAAGGCCAATCCAAATATTGACACATACGAATATAAATGGACATCAAAAAATGGAACTTGGCTTGTTATGCCAGACATAAACAAAACATCATTTACAAACTGTGATGTTGATTCAGCAGCAGTTAACGTGTTAAAATATAATTCATCCGTTATAATTACAAGCATTAGAGACATCATTTATGGTGAAGATGCAAACATAGAATTTGAGTTTAAAAACAGTACTGCAGTTTTAGTTACAGTGCTTCTGGGCTCTGATGTGATATTCAATGAAACCACAAATAAGACTAACATTACCCTTCATGATTTGAAAACTGGATTATATACTATAATAATCAGCACTTTAGAAACTGAACGTTATCAATCCAGTAATGCTACTTCAGATTTAAGAGTCAATAGAGCAGGATCTTCATTGACTCTTGAAGCAATAATTGATACCTATTACGGAAAAGATGTAATCATAAACTTCACTGTTGAAAATAGAACTGTCGTTACTGCTACAATTTATGATATTGATACCGGAAAATATGTTTTCAACGATGTCGTTGAAGGCAATTTATTAATCCTAAATAATTTGACTGTAGGTTCATACTCAATATCATTAAATAATCTCATTGATCCAAATTACAATCCTAGCGGAGATTATTCTACATTCAATGTTTTAAAAGTCAATTCCACAATCAATATGGATGATGAAACAGAATATGTTTATGACAATGTTACAATCAACTATACTGTTGATAATTTAACAGATATCCTGGTTACTATATTTGATTTGGAAAGTGGCGACATATATAATTTCACAACCACAAACTCAAGCATTAATCTTGATTTGGATGCAGGATCATACCAAATCACATTAATTAATATAGAAACCGAAAACGTTTTCCCAAGCGAGGATTCAAAAACAATCATTGTCCTACCTGCAAACACTTCCGTTAAAATAGATGACATAGACAATGTCCATTATGGAGAAGATGTTGAAATCATCTTTGATGTAATCAATGCTACAAATGTCACAGTCATAGTAAAAAATGAAAAGAATGTCATTATTTATCAAAACAATACAAATGAAAGCTATATATATCTTTCAGATTTAAATGTAGGCAAATATACTGTGGAAATTTATAATTCAGCGACCAATAATTACAAGCCTAGCAATGACACAAAAACATTTAACGTATTAAAAGCAGGATCATTTATTGAAATCGAGTATGATAATTTAACAACCTACGGAATACCATTCAGATTGGACTATGATGTGGAAAATGAAACACTTTTAAACATCCTCATTTATGATTCCAAAGGAAATATCGTTTATGACAAAAATTTCGATGAAATTAGCGAACTTCCAGATGATATGAGTAATCTGACCGAAGAAGCTTATTTAGGTTACTATTTCTTTATCCATAGAAACTTAACAGCCGGAAAATATACATTTGAATTAAGGAATTTAGACACATCCAATGTAATCGGATATATGGTTAACGGCAGTTTTGAAATAATAAAAACCACCTCCGAAGTTGAAGTCTATGTAGAAGACATTGTATACGGTGAAGATTTAGAAATCCATATCGGCGTTATCAATACCACGACCGTCAATATTATAATTAAAGACGATAAAGGTAGCATTGTTTATAATGATAATATTACCAGTTCCCCAGTCATAATCAAAAATTGGATTCCGGGCAATTATACTGTTATCGTTACAAACCTTGATACAGAAAACGTTATTGGAAATTCATCATCACAGGACTTCCAAGTCTTTAAAATCAATTCCACCATCAAATTAAACGACATATCAGACATTTATTATGAAGATAATGTTTCAATTAGTTTTGAAGTCGAAAATAAAACTATTGTAAATATCAGGATTCAAAATCAGGATGGCGAAGTAGTTTATGACAATAACGTCACATCAGACATGATTCAGGTTCCTAATTTGAATGCTGGAAACTACACAGTAACTGTTACAAATCTAGAAACCTTCAATATTACCAAAAGCAGCGATTCCAAATCATTCAGAGTTTTAAAAAGAAACATCAATATTTCAGTAACCGTTGAAAATAACATATATGGTGAGCCAACGGTCGTTAATGTATGCTCTGATATTGACGGCACATTCCCTGTTAATATAGGCACCCAACAAATATTAGTTAGTGTAAAAAATGGTCACGGAAAAAACACTACCAAACTTGGTGCGGGAAATTATACTGCTTATGTCAATTATACAAATGACAATTATAATATCAACATGACCAACAGTTCATTTATTGTATCTAAAGCAGATATCACTTTGAGCATTGAAGTTTCAGATAAAGAATACGCAGCTGATGTAACAGGCAAAGTATTTGCAAGCGTTGACGGCGAATATAGCATTGTCATCGGAGATATTATGAAACTTGTCACTGTTAATAAAGGCGTTGGGGAATTTAATTTGGGTATATTAAAAACCGGAAATTACACAATTAGCGTGATTTATAACGGAACTAACAATTATAAAGCCAATACCAACAAAACCACATTCAAAGTTAGTAAAAGCGAAACTAACTTCAACATAAAAACAGACACAAACAACATAACTTATGGAGACTCATTAAAAATCACTCAAACACTCCCAAGTGATGCAACAGGTACTATAACCTACACATATGCCAATGGAATCATAATAAAAGTTATCAAGGTTAATGAGTCATTTGTTTTATCGAATTTGGATGCTGGATCATATGTAATTTATGCCAATTACTCAGGAGATTCCAATTACAAATCCACCAGCGATAACATAACAGTAACTGTCAATAAGGCTATAAATAACATTATCGTATCTGGTGAAAACACAGTATACCCAGAAAACCCAACAATCCAAGTCATAGCAGATATTGACGGAGAATACACAGTTACTATCGCAGGTAAAAAAATCATTGTAAATGTAATAAATGGAATCGGAACCGGCTCAATCGCATTAGACGCAGGAAAATACACGGCTAATATCAAATACACAAACAAAAACTATGAAAACAACATCAAAACAACCGCATTCAATGTAGCTAAAGGAAACATTACTTTAAGCATTGAAGTCTTAGACAAAGTATATGGCGCTGATGTAGAAGGTAATGTATTTGCAAGCGTTGACGGCAACTATGTTATTGTCATTGGTGATATTACAAAAATCGTTAGTGTTAAAAACGGTATTGGAGAATTTAATTTAGGCATTTTAAATGTCGGCGATTATAATATTTCTGTGAATTATTACGAAAATGAGAACTATAACAGCAATTCCAACACAACAACATTTAAAGTAACAGGAACAGGTACTAACTTCAACATAATTGCCAACAGCACACAAATCACTTACGGTGAAAACATCAAAATAACACAAAAACTCCCTGGTGACGCAACCGGCACCATAACATACATATTCGATAATGGAACAGTTATTAAAATTACTAACGTTATTGAATCATTTGTTTTATCAAACCTTGATGCAGGATCTTATGTAATTTATGGATACTACTCCGGTGATTCCAATTACAAATCCGCCAGAGACAGTATAACAATAACCGTCAATAAAGCCATAAATAACGTAATTGTATCTGGTGAAAACACAGCATATCCACAAAACACAACAATAAAAGTCACAACAGATATTGACGGAGAATATGCAGTAGTAATAGGTGATAAAAAAATCATTGTAAATGTAATAAATGGAATTGGAACGGGCACAATTGTTTTAGATGCGGGAAAATACACAGCCACTATCGAATACACAAACAAAAACTATGAAAACAACATCAAAAGCATTCCATTCAATGTAGCCAAAGCAGATGTTACTTTAAGCATTGAAGTCTTAGACAAAGTATACGATTCTAATATAGGCGGTAACATATTTGCAAGCGTTGATGGCGAATATAATGTTATCATCAATGGCAAAACAATTCCAGTAACTGTTAAAAACGGTATCGGCGAATTTAATTTAGGCACATTAAAAGTCGGCGATTACAGCATTTCTGTAATTTATAACGGAAATAAAAACTACAATAGCAATTCCAACACAACAACATTCAAAGTAACAGAAACCGGTACTAACTTCAACATAATTGCCAACAGCACAAACATCACTTACGGAGAAGACATAAAAATAACACAAAAACTCCCAAGCGATGCAAAAGGCACAATAACATACACATATGCCAATGAAACCCTAATCAAAGTTATCAAAGTCGATGAATCATTCGTTTTATCCAATCTTGATGCAGGATCTCATGTAATTTATGGATACTACTCCGGCGATACCAATCACAAATCCTCCAGAGACAGTCTGACAATAACCGTCAATAAAGCCATAAATAACATAATTGTATCCGGTGAAAACACAGCATATCCACAAAACACAACAATAAAAGTCACAGCAGATATTGACGGAGAATACACCGTTACTATCGCAGATAAAAAAATCATTGTAAAAGTAATAAATGGAATCGGAACCAAATCAATCGCATTAGATGCAGGAAAATACACAGCCAATATAGAATACACAAACAAAAACTATGAAAACAACATCAAAAGCACAGCATTCAACGTAGCCAAAGCAAACATTACTTTAAGCATTGAAGTCTTAGACAAAGTATACGATTCTAATATAGACGGTAACATATTTGCAAGCGTTGATGGCGAATATAATGTTATCATCAACGGCAATACAATTCCAGTAACTGTTAAAAACGGTATCGGCGAATTTAATTTAGGCACATTAAAAGCTGGAAATTATAGTATTTCTGTGATTTATTATGGAAATGATAACTATAACAGCAATTTCAATACAACAACATTCAAAGTAACAGAAACAGGTACCAACTTCAACATAATTGCCAACAACACACAAATCACATACGGCGAAAACATCAAAATAACACAAAAACTTCCAAGTGACGCAACAGGTACCATAACCTACACATACGCCAATGGAACCATAATCAAAGTAATCAACGTCAATGAATCATTCGTTTTATCCAACCTTGATGCAGGATTTTATGTAATTTATGGATACTACTCCGGTGATTCCAATTACAAATCCGCCAGAGACAGCATAACCATTGTTGTCAATCCTAAAGGCAAAGAAAATGCTACAATTAGCATCGATGCCCCTAAAGTCACTGAAGGTGAAAATGTTACAATTACAGTAACATTACCTGATGATGCAACAGGAACAATAACTGCTACAGTCAACGGCAAAACATATTTCGCCTCTGTAGAAGAAGGTATAGCCATAATTACAATACCTGATTTGGATGCGGGCAACTACACAATACCTGTATACTACGCTGGTGATGACAAATACACATCACAAAGCAAAGATGCAAATGTTACTGTTGAAGAAGATAAATCAGACATTATCTCTGCTCAGGATATAACAAAATACTTCCACGGACCAGAAAGATTTGTTGTAACCGTAACAGATTATAAAGGTAATCCATTAGCAAACAAAACAGTTAACATCACTATAAATGGTGTTAAATACACCAGAACAACAAATGCAAAAGGAACTACAAGTATTGCAATAAACTTACCAAGCGGCACCTACGATGCAACCGTAACAGTCGACAATAAAACAATTAAGTCTGTTATCATTGTTTTACCTACCGTAAAAGGAAATGATCTTGTTAAAGTATTCAAAAATGCAACCCAATACTATACAACATTCCTTGACAGTCAAGGAAATTACCTTAAAGAAGGAAGCATTGTCAGATTCAACATCAACGGCGTAATGTATGAGCGTAAAATAACCGGCGATAAAGGCCTTGCAAAATTAAATATTAACTTGCCTGCAGGCGAATATATAATCACTGCAATAAACCTTGAAACCGGCGAAATGGCATCAAACAAGATTACAGTTATTCCAAGAATCATAGAAAACAATGATTTAATCAAATATTACAGAAATGCATCACAATACACAGTTAAATTGATTGGTGACGACGGCAACCCTGTAGGCGCAGGTGAAACAGTAACATTCAATATCAATGGAGTGTTCTACACACGTACAACCAACGAATCAGGTATTGCAAAATTAAACATCAACCTAGATCCTGGACAATACATTATTACAGCAGAATACAGAGAATGCAAAGTTTCAAACACTATTACAGTCCTGCCTGTATTAACTGCTCAAGACATTTCAATGAAATATCATGACGGAAGCAAATTCGTTGCAACACTTGTTGATGGCCAGGGAAAACCTTATCCAAACCAAAAAATACAATTTAACATAAATGGTGTCTTTTATTATCGTACAACTGATAATAATGGTCAAAGCGCATTAAACATCAACTTAGAGCCAGGAAAATACATCATAACATCAAGCTATGATGAATACAATACTTCAAACAAAATAACTATTTCAAGTTGAGATTAAATACTGTCTCAACTATTTTTTTTATTTTGATTGTTAAAAGAAATTATTGACTTTTAATAACCCTTCATTTTTTAACCTAATATTTCGCACTTTTTAAAAAAGGTTATATTAAAAAATAAAGCCTTTAACATTGTTTATAGGGACTATTTTTTTAAGATTAATTTTTCTCAATTTTGAAAGTTATTTAAAATATAAAAAACATATATTTTACTAATCAATCTTTTAAAATGATTATTATGGTAGAAATTTTTGATGAACTTGGTTATAAAAAACAAACATGTAAAACTTGCGGACAGGAGTTTTACTCCCAGGTGGATAGAGACACCTGTGGTGATGCTCCATGTGATGAGTATGAGTTTATTGCAAACCCTGCAACCGATAAGCCATACAATTTATATGAAATCCAAAAGGTGTTTAGAGAATTTTTAGAAAGTGAAGGACATACTCATGTCCATAGATATCCTGTTTTAGCTAAAAGATGGAGAGATGATGTCTTTTTAGTTGGAGCATCTATTTTCTGTTTCCAGCCATGGATTACATCAGGTCTTGTTAAACCACCGGCCAATCCTATTGAAATGGCTCAACCATCAATCAGGCTTAATGATGTAGATAATGTTGGAAGAACCGGTCGTCACATGACCTGTTTTACAATGGGAACACATACAGTTATTAACAAGGAAGATGATTTTATCTATTGGGAAGATGAAACAATCAGACTTTGTCATGAGTTCTTTGCCCACATTGGAATTAACACTGAAGAAATTACTTTCATCAAATCCTGGTGGAGCGGTGGAGGTAATGAAGGGCCATGTTATGAGGTATGCTGCAGAGGAGTGGAACTTGCAACATTGGTTTTCATCCAATATGAAACCTTGGAAAATGGTGATAAAAAAGAAATCCCAATTAAAGTTGTGGATACAGGTTATGGATTGGAACGTATTGCATGGATTTCACAAGGAACTCCAACAGCTTATGATGCTTGTTTTGCACCTGTTGTTGACAAACTAAAAGAATTGACTGGCGTTGAAATTAATGAGGATATTCAAGGAAGAAATGCGCAAATTGCGGGAATGATGGATATTGAGGATATCGGTGACTTGAAAGAATTAAGACAGCAAGTTGCAGACAGTTTAAATCTTTCTTTGGATGAGTACTTAAAAGCCGCTGAACCGATGGAAGCGATTTATATTATTGCAGACCATACTAGATGTTTGGCATTCATGTTGGCTGATGGTATTATCCCATCCAATGTTAAGGAAGGATATTTGGCAAGATTGGTTTTAAGAAGAACTATTCGTTTCATGAAAGAGTTAAACATGAAAGAATCCTTGGCTGATGTAATGGAAATACAATTGGATTTCTTATCTAAATTCTATCCTGAAATCCGTGATTCTGAAGAACATATTATGAATATCATTACTTTGGAAGAAGAGCGTTATGCTACAACCGTCAAAAAAGGTAAAAGCATTGTCAGAAGATCCATCAAAAGACTTAAAAAAGAAGGAAAAACTGAAATGCCTCTTGACATGCTGATTGATTTATATGATGCTCATGGGATCCCTCCAGAAACTGTTGTTGAAATGGCGGGGGATGGATTTACAGTAAATGTTCCGGACAACTTCTTCACTCAGGTTGCAGGAGCACATGAAAAAGACACTTCCAGCAAAAAATCCACATTTAAACTGGACTTCCCTGAAACTGATTTATTGTTCTATAAAGATTTCTACCAACAAGAATTTGAAGCTGAAGTTTTAGGTTTAGTGGAAAAAGACGGCAAGCAATGTTTGATTTTTGATAAAACAACATTCTATCCTGAAGGAGGAGGTCAACCTTCCGATATTGGTGAAGTTTCCATTAACGGAAATGTCTTTAAAATACCTCATGCCGATAAAGTTGACAATGTTGTCCTGCATTATGTGGATGGAGACATCACAGATGATGTGGTTGGACAAAAGGTAACTGGTAAAATTGACTGGGCAAGAAGAATAACTCTTGCACGTCACCACACTGGAACACACTTGGTAATTGCGGCTGCAAGAAAAGTGTTAGGTCAGCATATCTGGCAGGCAGGATCACAAAACGGTCTTACAAGAGCACGTATTGACTTATCCCATTACAAACGTATCACACAAGAAGAATTGAATGAAATTGAAAAATTGGCTAATGAATATGTGATGGAAAACATCGACTTGGACATCCAATTCCATACAAGAGATGAGGCACAGGAATTATATGGATTTGTACTTTATCAGGGAGGTATCGTTCCAGGTAAAATGATTCGTGTAGTTAAAATACCTGGCGTTGATGTTCAGGCCTGTGCGGGTACACATGTATTAAGAACTGGTGTTGTCGGTCCGATTAAAATCAATAAGACTGAAAGAGTTCAGGATGGTGTTGAAAGGATTGATTTCTCAGCAGGTCTTGCAGCAATCGATTCAATGCAGCATGACGGTGAAATCCTGCGTGAAAGTTCAGCAATATTTAAGGTTGAAAATGATCAATTGCCAAAAACCTGTGACAGATTCTTCTCTGAATGGAAATCACAGAAAAATGAGATAGACAAATTAAAATCCGAGATTGCTTCTTTAAAAATGAACTCTCTTGCTGATGACTATGATGAAATCAATGGTCTTAAAGTTGTTCATCAGTTAATGGACAGTGATATTAAGGAACTTCAAAAGATAGCAACTGATTTTACTGACAACGGTAAAGCTGATGTTGTTATCATGGGTAACAATGATGGTAAAATTGTCGGTGCAGCATCCCAAAATGCTATTGACAACGGAGTTAAGATTAATGATATCATTAAAACTGCAGCCGGAGTTTTAGGTGGTGGCGGTGGAGGCCGTCTTACATTAGCACAAGGTGCTGGTAAAAACACTGAAAAGATGGATGAAGCTATTAAAACTGCTGTTGAATTAATATAAAAAATGTAATGAGAAAAGTTATTCTTTTCTCAAAAAACTTTTTTTCATAAACCATAACTGCTTTTATCATAATTTAATTTGTACATGAACTTATAATATTCGTCATGGTTTAGTCTGCCGTCGCCATTGGAATCAGAATCGGCAAACATCTTGTTTTGAATATTTTTTGGTGTATGCGCTATATTCATGTCACTTAAATATACATATCCGTCTCCATTTTTGTCAGTATCTTCAAATGAATGTGAATAGCTGAATGATTGGTAATCTGGTTCTGTCCTTGTTGAAGTTACTTGGCTGCTGATTTCAGTCACTTTGCTTTCAACGGTCATCTTGTTTGTTGCAGAGGATTTAGCATAATTTTCATCTCCTGCAAATGAACATGTAACTTCGTAATCTCCTGGTTCAACATTTGGTGTTATTGAGGATAAACCTTGAGAATTCGTTGCCTGATTGAAAGTATATGTGTTCTGATTATTTTTAAAGGTTATTTCAATAGTTTTCCCGGCTACTCCCTGTGTGTTGCCCATTAGCTGAACTGTAAACTCTCCTGAACTACTTATAGGGGATTGTGTTATTAGATTAATTGATGTATGTTCTCCAAAGAGACCAAATCCATGTGTTATTATTGCTATGGATATAACAAGGATTATTACTACAATTAATAGTCCGTAAATTAGTTTTGTATTGTCTTTTTGTGAAGAGTTATTCTTTTTGGGGATTTTTTCTCCACAGTTAGGACAAAATGATTCATTTTCATCATTCAATTTTTCACCGCATTTACTACAATATTCACTCATAATTGTATATTTGGTAAGATAATATTTATAAATATTAAAATTTAAAAGTTATATTTGCTGTTATATTTTAGTAATATCTAGACATTATGTTTGGATATTGAAGGGATTACTATTATCTTCAGCTATCGTATTAATTGAAAGAGATGTTTAAATGAAGTATGATTTAATCGTAGCAAGATATGGTGAAGTGGGCTTAAAAAGCTCAAAAGTACGTTCTCGTTTTGAAAGAAAATTAGTTAAAAATATCAAGTCTGCAATTGATTGTGATGTTGACAGAAATCAGGGCAGAATTTACATATTTCCCAAAAGCTTTGATGATGCAGTAAATAATTTAAACAGGGTTTTTGGTATTGTATCTTACTCTCCGGCTATTTCTACATACAGTAACTTTGAGGATATTGATAAGACTTTGGGAGAATATGTTGAGAATTTGGCTAGCGAAAACATGATTGATGAGCAGACCAAATTTGCAATTAAATGCAGACGTGTTGGAGATCATGATTTTACCTCTCAGGAGATGGCTGCATTTTGTGGAGGGGTTGTGAGAAAAAGAGTTCTGGCACCTGTTGATTTAACAAATCCTGAATTAACAATATTTGTTGAAGTTCGTGGTGATGACACTTTTATTTATCATGAAAAAATTCCAGGACCTGGAGGATTACCTTTAGGAACTCAGGGAAAAGTGGTTTGTCTTGTATCCAGTGGAATTGATTCTCCTGTTGCAACTTATCTGATGATGAAAAGGGGTTGTGAAGTGATTGCACTTTATTGTGATAATGACCCGTTCACATCCAAAAAAGCTTTAGAAAATTATAATAAATTGGTTGATCAGCTTCAAAACTATGCTGCAGGTGTTCCTATTAAAAAACGTGTTGTCAAATATGGTGAATACTTGAAAAAAGCCAAAGAAGATGCTCCGGAAAAGATGACTTGTGTTTTATGTAAATCAGGTATGTATAAATTGGCTGAAAAATTAGCTAATGAAATGGGGGCACTGGCTATTGTAGATGGAAGCAGTGTAGGCCAAGTCGCATCTCAAACTCTGAATAATATTCTAGCAACTAGATATGGTGTTGATATGCCAATTTTATCACCGTTAATTGGTTTGGATAAGGCAGAAATTACTAAAATTGCTGAAGAAATTGGAACATTTGAAATATCCAAAATTGATGATGGTGGATGCAGTGCGGTTCCAAGATATCCTGAAACCAAAGGTGACTTGGACAGATTTAAAGATGCCTGTGAGGCCATGAATCAGGATGATGTTATTGAAGAGGTTTTTAAAACAATACAGCATTAATAGTAATGTGTTATTGGCAGCATCATTAGACCTGTCAGGAAGATTATGATAAATGTAAGGACATACATTTCCTTATTTTCTATTTTTTTGTTTTTCAAATTAATTATCAAAGGAACTAAAAATATTGGTAGGAATTATCTTGTTTGAACGCCAATAATTATATTTGAACCAACAGGTGTCCATTGCAAGTAATAAAAAACATACATTTTTAGCATTATTTTAGGATAAATAGATATTTTTAATAATCATCATAATTAAACAAATTATTTGGTGTTAAAATGAGTACTTTTAATTCAATCGAAGAAGCAAGAGAATTTTTTAAAGGTGACAAGTTTGCAACAAACCTTGGTGTTAGCCTGGAAAAATTGGATGAAGATAGTTGTGAATGTAGTTTGGAATTAAATGACGGCCATAAAAATGCTGTTGGTGGTGTAATGGGAGGAGTCATGTTCACTTTAGCGGATTTTGCATTTGCAGTTTTGTCCAATAATTTGCATTCTCCTACTGTTGCTCAACAAGTCAGTGTTAACTATTTAAGTGCTCCTAAAGGAAATAAACTAATTGCCCGTGCGGTATGTAAAAAGAATGGGAGAAGTTCATCTATTATAAATGTTGATGTTAGTGATGATACTGGCAGAGATATCGTACAATTCGTAGGTACGGGTTTTAAATTATAACATTCTTTTTTCTTTATTTTCAAAATTAATTTTTTGATTACTACTAATCATAATTATTATATACTAATCCAATCAAAAATATTATCATATGCTTAATTAATTTTTTAAGTTCATATAAGACTTAATATTTTTTGAGGTATTAAAAATGAAAACTACAGTTAGTGTAATTAAAGCTGATATCGGAAGTGTTTCTGGTCACTGTGTTGCACATCCAGAATTAATGGATATCTGTGATGAAGTTTTAAACGAAGCTTTAGAAACTGGTATTTTAAAAGACTATTATGTTTCCCGTTGTGGAGATGACATTGATTTAATCATGACCCACGACAAAGGGGAAGAAAACGAAGAAGTTCACAAAACTGCTTATGATGCATTCATGAAAGCTACTGCAAGAGCACGTGAATTGAAATTATACGGTGCAGGTCAAGACTTATTGTCCGATACTTTCTCAGGTAATATCAAAGGTATGGGTCCTGGTGTTGCAGAAATGGAATTTGAAGAAAGACCATCTGACCCTGTATTAGTATTCTGTTGTGACAAAACCGAACCTGGTGCATTCAACTTACCAATCTTTAGAATGTTTGCAGACCCATTCAACACTGCAGGTCTTGTAATTGACCCAAGTTTACACGACGGATTCAAATTTGAAGTATTCGATGTAATCGAACACAAAAAAGTTATCTTAGATTGTCCTGAAGAAATGTATGATTTACTCGCATTAATCGGTTCAACCGGTAGATATGTTATTAAAAGAGTATGGAAGAAAAACGGCGAAATCGCAGCTGCAATAAGTACTGAAAGGTTAAACTTAATGGCTGGTGAATACGTTGGTAAAGACGACCCAGTAGCAGTTGTAAGAGCACAATCCGGATTCCCTGCAAACGGTGAATGTGTAGATCCATTTGCATTCCCTCACATGGTAAGTGGTTGGATGAGAGGATCCCACAATGGTCCAATGATGCCTGTTTCAGAAGCAGAAGCAAACCCAATCAGATTTGACGGACCACCTAGAGTCGTCGGTTTAGGTTTCCAAGTAGCTAATGGTGAATTAGTAGGTCCTGTAGACTTATTCGATGACCCTGCATTTGATCCTACTCGTGAACAAGCTGCTAAAATCGCAACTTACATCAGAAGACATGGTCCATTCGAACCTCACAGATTACCTGCTGAAGAAATGGAATATACTTCCCTTCCTGGTGTAATGAGCAAACTCGAAAAAAGATTCGAGGACATGGATTAAATTTAAAGAGATTTTCTAATCTCTACTTTTTTTACTTTTTTTAACTAATTTCTAAAATGATGGTTGATTTTTCATTTGTGTGCAGTTATAATTGTATAGCTTGATGCATTAACTGTAATAACACAATTGTCAATATGAACATAGTAATTTTTACCTTTTCGTTCGACAACGGATTCATCCTTGAGAATTTTCTTTTTGCAGTATTCAACAACATCTCCATTAATATCTAAATTTCTGGAAATTCTTCCAACGCCCATTTCAGTTGTATGGATTTTATTGATATTCTGTATTAGGGTTTCCTTTTCATGCATCTTGACACCTCTTTTTTGCATTTTAATATTCATTAAAAGAATTTATTTATATAGTTATTATATAATCTATTACTATGTCATTTTTAAAATTTATTATCAAAAATCCATTCAGGAGAAAGAATAGTGCTATACTGGCTATTGTTGGTATATGTATTGGTATAGTAGTTATTGTCGCTCTTGGTGGTATTACAAATGGTTTGGTATCTACTTTTGAAGACACTGTCCATGCGGGAGGTGCGGATTTTACTATTTCAGGTAAAGAAACGGGAAATTCAGCGTATGGTACTAATACCATTGACGCTAACTGGACTGATAAAATAGCTAATGTAAGTGGCGTTAGTGAAGCCTATCCGATTTATGTTATTTTAACGTCTGTGGGGGATGATTATATGAACACATTAATTGGAATAGATCCGAACGGTACAACTATGGCTGATATTTCAATTAGTGATGGTCGAATGTTTAAGGATAATTCCTCAGAAGTGATTTTGGGAAAGATTTATGCCGATGATAAGAATTTGTCTGTTGGTGACACATTAAAAATTGACGGTGAAGACTTTAATGTTTCCGGTATTTATGAAACGGGTGACTCCAATATGGCGGGGGCGGTTTTCACTTCAATTGAAAAGGTGGCAGATATTAATGATGATTCAGACAGTATATCAAATATCTATGTGAAGGTAGATAAGGGAGCGGATGCTCAGGAAGTTGCAAATAGGATTGATTCTATGTATGGAGATAATATTACCACTGTCTCCTCTGTCATGGAAATGGAACAGATGGCAGACATGTTAAACATGCTTAAAGCATCTTCTTGGGGTATTTCTCTTTTAGCTATTGTTGTTGGTGCATTGGGTATTATCAATACAATGCTGATGTCTGTTTTTGAAAGAACTCGTGAAATTGGTGTGTTAAAGGCGGTGGGATGGTCTAATGCTAAAATTTTAACAATGATTGTTGGCGAATCATTGGTTATTACCGTATTGTCTGCAATCATAGGGTCTGTTCTTGGTGTTGTTTTGTGTACTGTTTTAGGTCCTATGATGAATATTAATGCAGTTTTCACGCCAGATATTTTCATACAGGCATTTGGAATAGCGATTATTGTTGGAATTATTGGGGGATTGTATCCTGCTGTCAAGGCAATTAAATTACCTCCAACTGAGGCATTGAGGTATGAATAGGTGATTTTATGGATAATGTTGTTGAAATTAATAATTTGGTTAAAACATATGAAAATGGCCATATTAAGGCTTTAAATGGTATTGATTTAACAATTGGTGAAGGAGAATTTGTATCAATAATAGGGCCTTCAGGTTCAGGTAAGTCAACATTATTGAACATGCTTGGTGCACTTGACCTGCCGGATTCCGGTTCAATTAATGTTGCGGGATACGATTTGATTTCAAATAAAAAATTAAATGAATTCCGGGCCAAAAAAATTGGTTTTATTTTTCAGTTACATAATCTGATTCCAAATTTATCCGTCGTTGAAAACATAGAAATTCCAATGTTCACCTCCAAATTGTCCAATAGTGAAATGAGGGTCAAAGCATTGGATTTGCTTGATATTGTGGGTCTTCGAGATAAGGCATCACAAAAGCCATCAAAATTATCTGGTGGTGAACGGCAAAGGGTTGCTATTGCACGTGCACTTGCAAATGATCCTTCAATTATATTGGCTGATGAACCAACAGGATCACTTGATTCAAAGACAAGTACTAAAATCCTTAAGCAATTAATTGATTTGCACAGATCCCAAAATGTAACATTGATAATTGTCACACATGATATGGATGTGGCTAAACTTGCAGACAGAACTATTGAAGTTTTGGATGGTAAACTTGTTAATGCTGGTGAAAATTCTCTTTTGGATGATAAGATAAATGTGGATTAATTTCCACATTTTTTATAAGGATGATGTAAAGTATTTAATGCATAAAATACTATTATATTATGGGGTGGAAAAATTGAATATCAAATATTTGGCTATTGTCCTATTTTTTGTCCTTGTTATTTTTTCAATATCTGCAGTCAGTGCTGCTAATGAAACTGTAGCAGATGATGTTAATGAAATTTCAGATAGTTCTATTGATTCCATTAATCCAAGTAATTCTAATGGGAGTTATAATATAAAGTCTCCTGCCGATAATTTAAATGGTAGTTTTGGGTTTTTTTATCCAGATTATCTTTACAGTAATTCTAATAATGCCAATTCTTCTGTTTCAGAGGATGTTTCTTATTTAAATTTTTCAGGAAGTTATTCCAGTGATTTTCCAACTTTAGAAGTATCAGTTAAAACGGATGAAAATAAAGGAATGTATAATTTTATTGATTTGTCTTTAAACTTTGAGGATTATTCTTTAAATATTAATAATAGAAATTTTTTCTTTACTTTAAATCAGAGTTTTAAAAATTCTTCAAATAATCACTTAAATGAGGATAATAATATAATAGATGTAATTACGTCAATAAAAAATAATAATTTATTTTTAAATGTTAATTTTTTAAATTTAAGTAATCAAACTATCGAGTTATATTCTTCAGAAAATTTTTTAAATAATCTATTAAATATGATACTTTCATTTTTTAGTTCATTATTTAAATAATTCTTTTTTTAGTAATCATCAATTGTATCGTGGATGATTCTTAGTGCATCAAGCAATCCGTGTGAATATTCAATGCATCCGAATGCTGTTCTCATATCTTTTTTTTCAAGGTAGTATTTTGAATCATTCCAATAATCAACAGCCCTGTCATATACTTCTTTTTCTTTTCCTGTAAACTCAATGTGAGCAACCTGATTTAAATTTCTTTCCAATTTCTGAATATCTTTAGCTATTTTTTCTGCACTTTCCAAATCACTCATTTCAACGCCTTCCAAACATGATAAATTCTTTGTCCAACAGTAATATATGATAAAATTACAAGGATTATGATTACATAAGTAAAGTAAATTGGCTGTGTAAAGTGTCCTATTAATGCACCAACCATTAATATAATCATACGAACAGCCCTTTCAGCTATTCCAACACTACAGTCTACACCTTGAGATTCTGCTCTAGCACGAACATAACTTACAGTAATTGCAGAATGGATTGCTAAAACTCCTATAAACCAATCGCAATATCCACCAAATATTATACCAATATAAATAATTGCATCTGCAAAACGGTCCATTGTTGAATCAAGAAATGCTCCAAATTTAGATGATCTATTATGATATCTTGCAACAGCACCATCAACAACATCTAAAAATCCGGAAAGTAGGATAGCTACGCATCCCAGAAGCAATAAATGGTTGGCAAATCCATATGCTGCTAAAATAGCAATAAATGGAGAAATCACTGTTACAATGTTTGGATTAATATTCAAATTTCGTGCAAGCGGATTCAATATTTTTGTTAATAATGGTCTTAGACTTTCAAGCATACTTAAATATATTAAGAAATTATCATATATAATTATTTAAAAATCAAGGATTATTAAAAATGAAAATATTAAAAACTGATAATGCAGCACCTGATGAACATGTAATTAATGAAGCCATTGATGTGTTGGCTAATGGTGGAGTTATCATATATCCTACAGACACGGTCTATGGATTAGGTGCTAATATATTCAACAATAAGGCTGTTCGCAATGTTTTTGGTATAAAGCAAAGAAATTTATTAAAACCATTATCTATTTTGGTTTCAGATACCGATGCGATAGATTTGGTTGCAAAAGTTTCATTATATCAAAAAAATACTTTAGAAAAATACCTGCCCGGACCATATACTTTTATATTAAATAAAAATTCTATTATTCCAAGAGTTGTAACTAGTGGTTTGCCGCATGTTGGAGTAAGAGTTCCTAAAAATGAGATTGCATGTAAATTGGCAAGCTTGTTTCCAATAACCACCACAAGCGCTAATTTATCTGATGAGGAAGTATTGTCTACTCCTAAAGAAATTATTGATCAATTGGGTCGTGATGTTGATTTGGTAATTGATGTCGGACCTTTAGATTCTAAAAATGCATCAACTATTGTGGATTTAACAACACCACAACCAAAATTTATAAGAAGATAAAAAGAGAATTAATCTCTTTTTAATGGACAAAATCCAATTATTCCAAGTAAAATTAATAGTATGAGTAATGGATTTCCAGTTGATTTTTGAATATCAATATCTTCTTGCTGATTTTTTTCATTTATGTCTGTTAAATTAGTTTCTGTTGAATTATTAACAGGTATTGTATAAATTGTTTCATAACTGTTTTCTGTTGTGTTGTTTTCTGGTATTGTTTCGTTTTTTATTGTTTCATTTTCTGGTTTTTCTTGTGTTGTGTTGTTGTTTTCTGTTGTGTGGTTTTCTGGTATTGTTTCGTTTTTTATTGTTTCATTTTCTGGTTTTTCTTGTGTTGTGTTGTTGTTTTCTGTTGTGTTGTTTTCTGGTATTGTTTCGTTTTTTATTGTTTCATTTTCTGGTTTTTCTTGTGTTGTGTTGTTGTTTTCTGTTGTGTTGTTTTCTGTTGTGTTGTTTTCTGTTGTGTTGTTTTCTGTTGTGTTGTTTTCTGGTATTGTTTCGTTTTTTATTGTTTCATTTTCTGGTTTTTCTTGTGTTGTGTTGTTGTTTTCTGTTGTGTTGTTTTCTGGTATTGTTTCGTTCTTTATTGTTTCATTTTCTGGTTTTTCTTGTGTTGTGTTGTTGTTTTCTGTTGTGTTGTTTTCTGGTATTGTTTCGTTTTTTATTGTTTCATTTTCTGGTTTTTCTGGTATTGTTTCGTTTTCTGTTGTGTTGTTTTCTGGTATTGTTTCGTTTTCTGTTGTGTTGTTTTCTGGTATTGTTTCGTTTTCTGTTGTGTTGTTTTCTGGTTTTTCTGGTATTGTTTCGTTTTCTGTTGTGTTATTGTTTTCTGTTGTGTTGTTTTCTGGTTTTTCTGGTATTGTTTCGTTTTCTGTTGTGTTGTTTTCTGGTTTTTCTGGTATTGTTTCGTTTTTTATAGTTTCATTATTAGTATTATCATTTTTATCTCCGAGAATATTATTCAGGATATTTTTATAGGTTAATTTATATCCAAAAAAGTTTTGAGCTCCTTTTTTATCAGAATCAAGAACTTCAAAATCAAATATTACTTTCGTTGTATTGTTGATTATTTTTTCCTCACCATGATCTGATATAACCCTACCTGATTTTGCGATATTTTTTATTTCATTTATTATTTCTTTATCTCCGTATTTGTAATCATCTGAAAATGACCAGATTATTTTTTGAGTCTCTCTTGGATTTTTAATTATGTAATCATAAAATTCTACAAATAAAATTTTTAAATAGTTCCCGATTTCATTTTTGTTGTTATTGTTTATTGCTGCAGATGTATCTTTTACTGTAAATCCATCTCCAATTTTTGCTCCTGCCTGTCCTTTGTTAATACAATATCCATTATATCCATCATTAAATGATATATTCAAATAACCTTCATTATTAATTCCTTTGTCTGTTGATTCTACATTTTCACCAATTCTGTCACTTTCATTTTTTGGTGAATTTTCAATATTTCCTAATTTATTTTCTTCTTCAGCATATGGATCAGTTTCCATCATCATTAATTCATTTGTATTATTGTACGCTGATGCTAATGTTATGCATGACATAATTGCTATTATTGAAATAAATAAAGTTATAACCTTTCTTTTCATTAAATTTTCACCTCGTTTTCGGGGTGTTTATTGCTTTAATAAAATTTTACTTATAAAGATTTGGTAACTTTTTAGTGTCAATTTATATATTTTAGAAAAACAAATGGTTTATTATGAAAGTATTAGCTAACTTTGAGGATAATCATAAGATTCCAACAAATTCAAGTATCGATAATTTATTAAACGGGGGATTTGAAAAAGGTACTGTAACCCAAATTTTTGGTCCTCCAAGTTCTGGTAAAAGTAATATTGCTTTGTGTTTGGCAGTTAATGTTGCCAAATCAGGTAAAAAAGCTATTTATATGGATACTGAAGGTGGAATTTCAATTGATAGAATTAAACAAATTGCAGGCAGTGATTTTTCACAAGTTGCTAATAATATAATGGTTTTTGAACCAACTACTTTTCAGGAACAAGGTGAAAACATCGGAGCTATTGAATTGTGGCTTAGAAAGAACCATGCAGATACTGATATATTTATTTTGGATTCTGCCGTAGCACTATATCGTGTGGATGATATGAAATCATCCCGATTAAATAAGGAATTGGGTAAACAAATGGGAATTCTTTCAAAAATAGCCCGGTCTTTTGACATTGCCGTTATCGTTACCAATCAAATATATAATGCATTTGATGATGAAGGAAATAATGATATACGTGCTGTTGGAGGTATGGTACTTCAATATTGGAGCAAAGTCATAATTCAATTGGAGCGTGGTGAAGAAACAAATCAGAGAATCGC
Organism: Methanobrevibacter millerae; assembly: GCF_001477655.1. Taxonomy (NCBI): domain Archaea; kingdom Methanobacteriati; phylum Methanobacteriota; class Methanobacteria; order Methanobacteriales; family Methanobacteriaceae; genus Methanobrevibacter; species Methanobrevibacter millerae. The sequence continues at coordinate 492,752 of NZ_CP011266.1, forward strand.
CACATTAAAACGCCATCGAAGTATTGGTGAAGGTCGGCAAGCCGTTTTCCGAATTAATTCTCGTGGGATTAATTAGCATTAATTTTATAAATAACTTAAAATAAATATTTACTTTGTAGTTTACATGTGATATTATGAACGATATAAAGAACCCTAAGAAAAAATTTAAAAAGACTGAAAGGGTACCTCCTGAAGGATATGACTCTTCAAATGATTTTTTTGAAGATGTATTCATGGATAAAGATATGATTTGGATGGGTCAAAATACAAATCACCTTCACGGAGACATTATAGCTGATGCAATGGCAAGTTGTGTTATGGAAAAAGAATATTCTAAGTACCCTCCTCCAGAAGGTTTTTCAGAACTTAGACAGTTGATTTTAGACGATTTGAATGTAAAAAATTGTGAAGTACTTTTGACTGCGGGGGCGACAGAATCTTTATATTTATGTATGCAAGCATTACTTGAACCTGATGACAATGTTGTCTTATCCGATCCAGGTTACTTTATCATTGGAGATTTCGCAAACCGTTTTGCAAATGAAGTTAGGTATGTTCCAATTTATAACGAGGAATGCGGATATAAATTAACTCCAAAATTGTTAAGGGAAAACATGGATGAAAATACAAAAATGGTAATTTTAATTGATCCATTAAATCCGTTAGGTTCCGCATACACAGAAGACGAATTAAAAGAATTTGCCGAAATAGCTATTGAAAACGATTTATACTTATTACATGATGTAACTTATAAAGATTTTGCAAGACAACATTTTTCTGCAGAAGATTATGCTCCAGGTCAAACATTAACAATTTACAGCTTTTCTAAGATATTTGGAATGGCTGGTTTAAGAATTGGAAGTGTAGTTTCATCAAAAGCTATTATAGATGTTATTAAAAATGCGGTTGTAAATGATTTGGGTGTTAATATCATAGCACAATACGGTGCAATTGCAGGTTTAAAATCTAAAGATGAATGGGAAGATAAAATTCGTGATATTTCATTCACCAATCAAAAATTAATCAAAGAGATGATTGATGAAATTGATGGCGTATTTTTGCCTGTTTATCCGTCTGATGCTAACATGATGGCAGTTGATGTTTCTGGTGCCGGAATCAATCCTAAAGAATTATCAAATTATTTATTTAAACGCGGAATTTTTGCAAGGGAAGGTGAATATACTTCTGAATTGTTTGGAGATAAGTATTTGCGTATCAGTTTCTCTATTCCAACTGAAGAAATTGAAATATTTTGTGAAGAATTCCCAAAAGCTATAGAAGCATTAAGACAAAAATAATCGAGGGTTAATGATATGCGATTTAGATATCATCATCCCATTCCTAATTTTTTTAAAGTTGAAAATCCAATCAATCCTTTAACTACTATTTCTGAAGATTTATTGAATGAACTGGAAGAATTTATCCTAAATAAAGGCTTCGTTGGTGTTAGCTATTCCAAATTGTCTGATGATTTTAAGGGTATGTGGGATATTGACTGGGATAATATACTTATTTTAAAATATGAAATGTCTGAAGATATTTTAAAGATGAAACCGTCAAAGGAAAAGACAGTACTGGAAGATAAGGAATTTCAGGATTTTGGACATAGAACATTTGATATTGTTGATTTTTTAAGGAAAAATGATTTTGAAGCTGATTTGATTCATCCTTTGGATGATACTGTCAGCTTAAGGTCTATTGCAATGCAGTCCAATGAATGTGTCATAACAAGAAATAACATGTGTATGTTTAAAGAGGGTATTAATTTAGGTCTTTTCATGATTAAAACATCAATAAAAAATTTACCTTATAAAAAAGAAAATGATATGTTGTGGGTTGAAGATTTTTGTTCGACCTGTGGTGTTTGCATTGATAGGTGTCCTGAAAATGCATTTGATGAGGATGGAAAAGTAAAAAGGAAAGTTTGTACTGCCCATAAGGAAGGTTGCAGCAAATGTGTACTGCTTTGTCCTTTCTTCAAGAGGGGTTATGATAAAGTCAAAAAAAGATATGATAGAAAAAAAGTGAGGTAGTAATATGGATGATAAAATAGCTTTGGTTTCTTGTAGTGGATTAAGTCCATTGGGTTTGGTTGTAAGGGCAGCTACTGTTGAATTGGCATTGGATAATGAAAATATTGTAGCGGCATGCATCACAGAATATTCTGCTCAGCCAAATACCTGTTCACCAATACTTGATGATGCAAAAATTGTATCAATTACCGGATGTGCTGATGACTGTGTTTCAACAATTTTAAAAGAGAAGGATGTTGATGTGGTAAAGAATATTGATGCTGAGACTGTTGTTAAAGCATTTAATTTAAATCCTAATGATTCCATAAGATTGGATAATGATGGTGAAGAAGCAGTTAAAGTATTAAAAAGATTCATATTAAGTGAATTGAAGCATATTTAAGAAAAATAATTTTTTCTTTTCTATTTTATTTTTAAATTGGTGTGGTTAATGATTAGAATATGAATTCTAATCGGATAAATAGTAATATTCGCCTTTTTCTTTTTGTTCACGATCCAAATAACTGTCCAGTTTGTTTACTCTTGGACGTTTTGTTTCTTTATCACGTCTGAAAGTAATGTTTAGATTTCCTAAAAATTCGTTCATGGATGTTCTTAAATCTGTTGGTTTTGATGCATGACCTTCAAGACCCGGTGTACCGTTAAATACCATTGCTCTATCTGAAATGTAATCGATAAATACAATATCGTGGTCTACAATAAGTGATGCTGCATTTCTGCTTTCAACCATTTTGCGGATAACTCTTGCAGCAACAAGCCTTTGTTCCACATCTAAAAATGCTGTCGGTTCATCGAATAAATAAATTTCAGCATCTTTTGATAATGTTGCAGCTATTGCTAATCTTTGAAGTTCCCCACCACTTAATTTTGAAACCTGTTTTTCCAGCATGTCATCAAGTGCAAACGGTATCATTATTTCACTTTCAAATATTTTACTGCCGTAACTAGGTGCATTCATGTATAAAAAGTCACTTACGCTACCTTCAAAGTCACTAACTAAGTATTGTGGCTTGTAAGCTATTGTAACCTCTTCATCAACTTCTCCGGTAGTTGGCTTTTCAACGCCAGCTAGCATTTTAGCGAAAGTGGTCTTACCGATACCGTTTGATCCGAATGCAGTTACAATTTCATCATAAAATATGTCACCTGCGTCCGCACTTAATTTAAATCCATCATAATCTTTGGAAATATCTGAATAACTTGCAAGGGCATCTCCTTCATCTTCAGGTGTTGGTGGCCTTATTGTAAATTCAATAGGATTTCTTCTGATTCTTACATTTTCTTCAGTTAAAAATCCATTAATATATGCATTAATACCAATTCTCACACCTTTTCTCCCGGATACAACACCGTATCCTCCAGGAGTACCATATAATATGTGGACATTGTCTGACAATGCGTCAAGGGTTGCTAAATCGTGTTCAATAACCAAAACACTTTTTCCTTCTTCTGCAAGTGATCTTATTACTTTAACAGCATTCAATCTCTGGGATACATCTAACCATGATGTAGGTTCGTCGAAGTAATAGAAATCCCCTTCTCTTAATACTGTAGCAGCTATTGCAACTCTTTGAAGTTCTCCACCACTCAGGTTTTCCATTTTTCTGTCTAAAACATTTTCAAGTTGTAACTCTGTGCAGACATAGTCAAGTTTGCCTCTTTCATTCACATTTTCAAGCAGGTCTTTTACTTTACCTTTAACAACTTTTGGTAACTGGTCTACCATTTGTGGTTTTAAAATAGCTTTTATTTCGCCATTGGATAATTTTGAGAAGTAACTTTGAAGTGCTGAACCTTTATAATATTCAATTACTTTATCCCAATTTTCCTGTGGGTTTTCAAAGTCTCCAAAGTTTGGAATTAAGTTTCCAGATAATATATTCATTATCGTTGACTTACCGATACCGTTTGGCCCTAAAAGCCCTAAAACAGTTCCTTCTTCTAAATTTGGAAGTCCGAATAATTCAAATTGGTTTTGACCAAATCTGTGGATAGGTTCACCAACGGCTTCTGGTAAGTTAATAATACTGATTGCATCAAATGGGCATCTGTTTGTACAAATACCACAACCTTCACATAACTGTTCTGATATTAAAGGTTTTTTAGTATCTTCGTCAATAACTATGGTGTCTTCATCCATCCTAACACCAGGACAGTAATTAATACAAAGATAATCACATTTTTTTGGTTGACATCTGTCCTTGTCAAGTATTGAAATACGAGTCATTGTTATCTCCTTAAATTAAAAAATAATTATTAATAATAAAATTATGTATTTAATAATTTTTAAACTTTAATATTTTAGATAAAATTTATATTAAATTAAATAAAAATAATAATAATTAATCATCATAGTTTAAAGTGATTTTATGAAACAGGTAATGGTCGTTAGAACAGATTTAAAAATGGGTAAAGGTAAGATTGCAGCCCAATGTTGTCATGGATCTATTGGGGCTTATAAAAGAACCTCTCCTGAAAAAATTAAAAAATGGGAAAATGAGGCTTATGCTAAAGTTGTTTGTAAAGTGGGCTCTTTAGATGAATTATTGGAAATTAAAAAGCAGATTGCTCAAAGAAATATTTCATATTATCTTGTAGTTGATGCTGGAAGGACTCAAATACCTACATCATCCGTTACGGTTTTGGGAATCGGCCCTGATGAGGATGAAATTATTGATGAAGTGACCGGTGATTTAAAACTTTTATAATTGATTATTGGTTTAATTATAGCTATTTTTAATTAAATGTGGGTGTGATCATTATCATAAAGCAGGTTGTAAAAATTGGCGGTAGCTTATTTCCGGAAAATGCGATAGAATTGGCAAAAAAACTTAAAAATACTAATTCATTAATTATTTTGGGTGGTGGTGAATTTGCAAATCTTATTCGCAAATATGACTCAAATTTAACTTTTTCTAGTGAAGTAACTCATTATACTGCAATTGATTGTATGGATATAATTGCAAAATTGGTTAATGATAAGGTTGAATCTGCTAGATTAGTTTATTCTATTGATGAGGCTCAAAAAGTATCTGATAAAAATTTAACACCAATTTTTGTCGTTTCTGATTTCTTAAAAAAAGAAGATCCTTTTGAATGCTCATGGGATGTCACTTCTGATTCCATTGCTGCATATATTTCACACCTTTTAAATGCAAACCTTTTAATAGTAACAAATGTAAATGGTATATATACCCGAGAACCAAGTGAGGAAGGTTCAAAATTTATTGATAAAATTGATGCAAAAAAACTGCTAACTTTTGAAGAGTCATCAATTGATTTAATGTTGCCTTCTCTATTAATTGAATTCGGGACTAATTGTTATGTTGTAAATGGAATGTATCCTGAAAGGGTCTTATCTCTTATAGATGATAATATAAATGATTACAATTTCGATTACACACTAATAACAGGTGATTAGATGAAAGAAGTAGAATGTATTTCATGCAAACAAGAAATTCCATTAACTGGACCATTTGTTGAATTCGAATGCCCAGAATGTGGAGCTAAAATCGCAAGATGTGAAAAATGTCGTACCTTTGGTCACGCTTACAAATGTGAATGTGGATTTGAAGGTCCTTAGATAAATGGAGGAATTTATATGGCAGATGTATTAGCAACTATGAAAATTATGCCTGAAAGTCCTGAAGTAGACTTAGAAGCATTAAAAGAAACTATTCAAAATGGATTACCGGAAGATGCTGAATTCCAAAATATTACTGAAGAACCAATCGCTTTTGGTTTAGTAGCTTTAATCTTAAACTTCACTATTGAAGATGGTGAAGGTGGAACTGAATCTACAGAAGAATTCATCTCTGGTTTAGATGACGTAGCTAGTATTGAAATTACTGGTATTGGAAGATTAATGTAGATCTTTCAAATCTTTTTTTATTTTTATTAAAACAAACTGTTGCATTAAGCAACATTTATATATGAGAAATTTCATATTATTGTCTGTGATAATATGAAAAATTATGAAGATATTATAAATAATTCACCATTCATTTTAAATCATTTAATTTCACTTAAGGAAACTCATGATTACTATTTAAAGCAATTTCTTAAAGAAACCGAAATAACTTATTCTCAATATTATATGTTTATGCTTCTTTATTATGAACCTAATGTCAATCAGTCAGACATTGCAAAAGCATGCTTTATGAATCGCAGTGGTGTGTCAAGAGCATTTTCAGATTTTGAAAAGAAAGGACTTATTGAACGTAAAATAAATCCTAATAATAAACGAGAATATATTACTACGCTAACTGATAAAGGATTAAAAACTGCCAGATTTTTGGAAGAAAAAGAGCTTGAATGGGATGCGATGATTTGTGAAGAACTAGATTTAACTCATAGTGAATTAATGGATTCACTTTCTAAATTATCTATGAAATCTTTATTGTTTAACAGAAAAAATTTCTAATCATCGCCATATAATTCATAATATTCTGTTTCATCAATCAGGTCAGATCCGCATTCTTCACAAACCATATTTGATGGGTCATTTAAACATCCGCACACTGAACATGTAATCATATCATCACCTCTTGTATATATTTTGTGTATATCTATATATAAATATTATTAACTTAAATCAATTTTTTTAAGTGACTTCAACAAGCTTTAAAAAGTATTTTGACTTATCAAATACCTATGTTTGAATTAGTAATTGCATGTTTTATAGGAATATTGATTGGTACAACAACAGGAATGGTGCCGGGAATTCATGTCAATACGGCAGGAGCAATACTTTTTGCTTCATCTACATTTTTGCTGACTTTTTTAAGTCCTGAATTTCTTTGTGTGCTGATGGTTGCAATGTCAATTGCACATGCGTTAATTGAATTTGTTCCCTCAATGCTTTTAGGTGTTCCCGAAGAAGGAACGGCCACATCAATTCTTCCAGGACATAGGATGGTATTGCAGGGCCGTGCAAAAGAGGTTATAAGGATTGTGTGTGTCGGAGGATTTGGTGCTATTATTGTTACAATATTGATGCTTCCTGTTTTCAATATTGTTTTGCCAATGTTGCATGAAGTGTCGAAGCCATTTACATGGATGATCTTACTTTTTGCTTCTATTTATTTAATTTATTCTCTTACAAGCACTCACAGGGACTTTTTATGGTCATTGCTTCTGTTTGTACTTTCAGGAATTTTGGGCTGGGCGATTTTTCAAACTCCCATATCTTCAGGTGTCACATTAATGTGTACCTTTTCGGGCTTATTTGGAATAAGTACAATTTTATTTAGTTTAAATGACAATTCCACACTTCCACATCAAAATTCCTTTTATGATTTGGATATTGATTTAAATAAGTTCAAAAGTATTTTTGCAGGAGGCATCACTGGTGCTATTTTGGGATTTTTACCAGGTTTCGGACCGGCTCAGGGAACAGTTATTGCACAGGCCGCCAGCGGAGCCAGTGATAATGATGACGATGATACAGTTAATTTTTTGCTTGCTACTTCTGGGCTGAACATTTCGGATTGTCTTTTTTCATTGATGGCGATTTACATTATTGGTAATCCTAGAAGTGGAATTGCGGTTTACATGTCTTATCTTATTTCACAGATGACTTTAAACCATTTGATAATTTATATTTTTGCTTCACTTCTTGCAGTATCAGTATCATTGGTTTTGGCATTGAAAGTAGGTGACTCATTTTCTAAACTGATGGGCAATGTTGATTATAAAAAACTTTCAATAGGGGTTATATTGCTTCAAATAGTAATCTTATTTATTTTCATATTCTATTATGAGGCACCTTTGTGGTATATGATTTTAGCTTTAATAACATCAACCGCTATGGGAATGCTGCCTCATTATTTGGGTGTTGGTAAATCTCATCTGATGGGAGTTTTGATTATTCCCGCCATTATTATATATATGCAGATGTTTTTGTAGAAAAAATGGATTTCAGATAATTAAAACATTATCTGCTATTTTTTCTGCTTTTTTTATTATTTCTTCTGCATCATCATTTGGAAATGCATCAATTACGCATAAATCAACTTTTTCGACTTTTAAATCTTCAAAAGCCTCGTTGTATATTTCATAATCTCCATTAACTTTATTAACTTTTAATGTTTCTTTTAAATTATCAATGGCTTCAGGATAAATATCATTAAAAATTACCTTTTTAAATCCATATTTTAACAGGTATGTTCCTATGGCGCCACTGCCGCACATTGCATCGATTGCAGTACCGGTTTTGATGTCATTGTTATCCAGATAGTTGTGAAGCTTAATTAACTTTGATTCTGTTGTTGGAGCAACTTCGATGTGGTGTTTGCTTTGATGCTTGTTGATTATTATTTTATCTCCAAGTATTGTTCTCATAACATTTGTCTGCACGTCACAGCCTTCGAGCAATTCAAAATGATTGATTTCGCTATTTTTATTAAGTTGTCCAACAGTATCCTGAGGACTTCCCTTTAGAACTCCTTTTACTTCTGGAACTTCATTAATTAATATTTTGGCTATTTCATTGTTGAAATCTGGATGTAATAAAATTAATGATTTTTCATTGATGAACTGTGGATTTAAGCTGCTGTAATAGAATTCACTTAAGGGAACTGGGCTGTTTCGACGAAGTGAAGCATTTTCTGGAGCAATATTTTCTTCAATCATTATTTTTAGTATATGGCTCATAACAATGTCGATTGGTCTTTTGCCGCAAATGCATTTTTTATAATCTCCAGTTAATTCATTAAAATCGATAACCTCTTTTAATGGACTAAATTTCTTGATTTGAATATCTTCACAATTTTTGCATTCATGCAATTTTTCAATTTTTTCATCTAAATTTTCAAAGTCTGTATAACAATTTTTTCCGCAGCCACATTTTCCTTTCATGTTCTTATATTGATTTTACTTCATAATTATAATTTCACTCGTAATAAAAATTTATTAATAAGTAATACTAATCTATTTTTACAAAATATTTTCAAAAACGGTGATTACATGAATCAAGTAAAAAATACCAATAATCTAATACAGACTTACGAAGTATTTAAACAGAAATATACTCCTCAGGAGGAAGCTCTTTTAGTAGAAATCCGAGAAAATCTTGTTGATTTAGCAATTTCTACTGGTGAGAATTTCCAGCTTGATGAAAATAAATTACTGAAAGACATTAAAAATTTTTTACTTTCCAGACTCTCTTTTGAATCAGATAATGTGTCAAATGAATATGTTGATTCGCTTGCTCAGAAATTGCTTCAGGATATAGTTGGATATGGTCAGATAGATCCGTTAGTTCATGATGATGATTTGGAAGAGATAATGATAATTGGCATAAACAAGCCCGTTTTTGTATATCACAGGAAATACGGTATGATGAAAACGAATATTGTATTTAGGGATGAAGAGGAATTGATAGACCTTATTGATGTAATGGCAAGACAAATCAACAGGAGAATAGACCAGGAATCACCTATACTTGATGGTAGACTAAGGGATGGGTCAAGAATAAATGCAACTATTCCTCCTGTTTCTGCTGATGGCCCTTCATTGACTATTCGTAAATTCAAAAAAGACCCTTTAACTATAGTTGATTTAATTAAATTCAATACGATATCTATTGAACTTGCTGCATTCTTATGGTTATGTTTTGATGGTTTGGGCGTTAAATCAGCTAATGCTATTATCTCTGGAGGAACAAGTTCAGGTAAGACTACAACATTGAATGCATTGACTGCTTTGATTAATCCGAAAGAGAGGATTATTACAATAGAGGATACATTGGAGCTTCAAATTCCTCATGAACATGTGATAAGGATGGAAACAAGACCATCTAATACAGAAAATCGTGGAGAACTGACGATGAATGATCTTGTTAAAAACTCATTGAGGCAAAGGCCTGACCGTATAATTGTGGGAGAAGTTCGTGCAAATGAGGCTATAACATTATTTACTGCATTAAATACTGGACATTCAGGTTTTGGAACATTGCATTCAAATGATGCAAGAGAAACAATTACAAGGCTAACTAATGATCCAATGTCTGTTCCTGAAATTATGATAACAGCTATTGATTTTATTATTATGCAAAATAGAATTTATCGTCCTGATGGGGTGTCATATAGAAGAATCAGTGAAGTTGCAGAAGTTGTTGGCATTGAAGAGGGTACGGTTCAACTGAATAAGATATTTGAATGGAATCCTGAATCGGATAAAATAGAAAATGTCAGTATCGCTTCAAAAACATTAACAGAAATAGCTAAATTAACCGGACAGACATTAAATGATTTATATAAAGAAATTGGAAATCGTCAATTGGTTTTGGAGCACATGATTAATAAGAATATTCGTTCGGTTGAGGGTGTTCAGGCGGTATTGGAATTGTATTACAAAAATCCTCAAAATGTTTTAAGTCAGATTATCAAAGGACAGTGATTCAATGCTTGATAAACTATTTGTCAATGTTGGAAATGTTGTTTTAATAATTTATAATTTCATTATTAACTTTAAATTTCCATCATTAGATTTTAATAAAAAAGAACAGTCATTGGCTTTTGATATTTCACAAATTCAGAATATTAAAGATGAAAACAACTCTTTTGATGAAATGAGAATTTCTTTTTTAGAATTATTCATTACTAAAAAAGTTGTATTTGTTTTGTCATTAATTGCAATGATTCTTTTGATTTTTTTAGGATTGGAAATATCATTGATTTTCATGGTTTCAATGTTTATGCTATATGTTTTTTTAAAGATTTATCCTCAACTGAAACAGAAAAGAGCTTATGGTGATTTAAATCAGGAGTTGCCATATGCATTGCGCCATATGGGAATTGAACTTAAATCTGGAAAAGGTCTGCAGGATACATTGCTTACCGTTGCCAATGCAAATTATGGATCATTTTCCCGGGAATTAACAAGAGTTTTGGAACATGTGCGCTATGGCCAATCAATGGAAAGTGCTCTTTTGGAAATGTCAAATCGCATTAATTCTGAAGGTCTTTCAAGGTCTATTCAGCAGATTGTCGGAACCCTTCGTGTCGGAGGTAACTTGGCTCATAGTCTTGAGATAATTGCCGATGACATATCATTTGATATGCATGTCAAACTAAAGGATTACTCTCAGAGATTAAATTCATTCATATTGATTTATACATTTGTGGCTATTTTGGCTCCGGTTATCTTGTTGATTATGCTGATGGCAGCTTCTACTGTTATGGGTGATATTCTACCATCTAATATAATAATGTTGATGTATGTGGGTCTTTTTCCAATGGTTGTGGTGTTTATGGGTTTATTTATTAAAAAATTGGAACCTAAAATTTAATAGAGTACATCTATTAAATTAGGTTATTTTTTAGTGCAGTATGTTTTCAATACCTTTTGTTGCAAGCAGCCCTACAAAAGATCCTTGTGGTGTCATCACAATGTTTCCTTTTGAATATTGGTCCATTGCAACATTAATCATTGTTGATTTTTTATTCGGATCAGTTGCTGATTCAGCTACTGCTTTTACAATATCCAATACAGCATCTCCTCTTGATTCTCCACCTGTTGCTTGCTCTTCACGAATAATGTCAATACCACTCGCATTCACATAGCTTCCATTAACTTTTAATGGTGATGCTGCAGCTAATATTCCATCCAATCCTTTGCTGTTAATCGCTACAACGGCATCTATTGGGATTTGAGTTTGATATTCAACAATTTCCTTTGCAAGTTTCATAGACTCTTCATTATTGCTGCTCCAGAATGAATCGTGAAGCAACAGTTTTGATCCTGCACCTTGTGCTTGAGCTTCAGCAGGTTCAGATGCATTAGGGTGTGTCATTCCATGAGGATAAATTGCTGTATAATTTTTTATTTCTCCATTTTGTATGTTTATGACAAAAGCCATGTCGCATGCACCCATTCCAGGTCTTGGTTCACTTTCATCAATTGCACAAACTAAAATATTTCCATTTCCTGACGCTAAGTCTCCTCCACTATTTAAAAAAAGAGCACCTGCAATAATTGTTATCAATCCTACTAAAATAACAATAATTATTGCAATAATTATTTTTTTCTGCCTATCCATAATAGCTACCTCTCACTATTAATTATAATTAAATTTAACCCTATTGTTATTTAATAATTTGTATAAAAATAGTTGTTTTCTTAATTTAATTATAAAGAGTTTGGATGTAAAATGTGGTGGTATAAATAGGTGAAATTAAATATGATAAACATATTTAATTTCGTGAGAGTAGTTATATGCCTTATTAAATTAGAAAGAGAGATAAACTAATTTAATAACAATCGGAGTGTAGTATATTGTTTTTATTAAACAACACATTAGTAATATCAAATTAGGTATTTTAGGTTTACCTAATTTTTATCACTACTAATAGATAAGTTTTCATCATATATAAATCTTTTCATTTTTTTAGGTTAACCTAAATTTCATGTTAATTAATGATTAAAAATAGTTTGAGGGGATTAATTTTGGTTTTATGCTTCTTTTTTGAGAAAACAATAATAAGATTTATTTTTTAAAATTTTTGGATTTTTGTTTTAAGTAATATATTGTCAATGATTATCATGTCATTGATATTGTATGTCTCTCTATTTTTTTACGTATGCCTAAACATTTATATAATATAAAATTGTAATTTATATATATGTTTAGGTTAGCCTAATTTATAAAATTTTAAAGTTAGTTGAAACTTAAACTAAAATGATTTTTTTAAGTAATCGATGTTTTATTAAGAATATTTTTCTTAATAAACTTGTTTTACATAAAATAAAAATGGGAGAATGGTTAATGAAAGAATTAATTGTAGGATTAGCTGGCAACCCTAATGTGGGTAAAACTACAGTATTCAATCAATTAACCGGTATGCGCCAACATGTAGGAAACTGGCCTGGAAAAACTGTTGAAAGGGCTGAAGGTAGTTTCAAACATGGTGACTATGAATATGATATAATTGACTTACCGGGAAATTATGCATTAAGTGCTCATTCTATGGAAGAAATCGTATCAAGAGATTTTATTGTAGATGATGACTCTGATGTAATAGTTAATGTTGTAGATGCTGCTAATTTAGAACGTAATTTGTATTTAACAGTTCAAATGATGGAGTTAGGTGCTAATTTAGTAATGGCTCTTAACATGAACGATTTTGCTAAGAAAAAAGAACATATAATTGATATTGAATTAATGAGTGAATTATTAGGTTTTCCAGTAATTGAAGTTAATGCGAAAACTAAAGACGGTTTTGATGAATTATTAACTACCGTTGAAAAAGCCGCTGCAAAACCTATTGACGCAAGTGTTAAACTTTCTTATGGTGATGAGTTAAAAGGACATTTGTCTGATCTTCAAGCACTCATTGAACAGGATAAAAGTTTAATGGATGTTCCTTCCGTTTGGACTGCTATTAAGTTATTAGAAAAAGATTCTATAGTTATAGAAAAAGTTCAACAATCCAGCATGAGTTCCAAAATCATGATGGAAGTTGACAAAGTGAGCAAACACCTTATTGACATTTACAATGAGGGTGCAGAAGAAGTTATTGCAAATGCAAGATATGCATTTATTGACGGTTTAGTTGCTGAAGCTGTTAAAAAACCTGCTGTTGAAAAAGAATCAACAACTGATAGAATTGATAAAATTGTTACTAACAGGCTTTTAGCTCCTTTCATATTTTTAGGTATTATGTTTGTAATGTTCCAGTTAACATTTACAATTGGTGCTCCTTTCCAAGATGCAATTGATCAATTATTCGGGTCCCTTGCTGAAGCTGTTGCAGGAGTTATTCCAAATGAATATCTCGCTTCATTCATCTGTGATGGTATCATTGGTGGTGTAGGTGGAGTTCTTACATTCTTGCCTATTATTATTCTAATGTTCTTGTTCTTAAGTATCTTAGAAGATTGTGGTTACCTTGCAAGGGCTGCATTCACATTGGATATTGTAATGCACAAATTAGTTGGTCTTCACGGTAAAGCATTTATTCCTATGATTTTAGGATTTGGTTGTGGTGTACCTGCTATTATGGCAACAAGAACTATGGAAAATGAAGGGGACCGTATGCTTGCTATGATGCTTGTTCCGTTCATGTCTTGTACTGCAAGATTACCGATTTATGCTATTTTTATTGGAGCATTCTTTGCTGAGAATCAAGGATTGATGTTGCTTGCAATTTATGTATTAGGTATTGTTGTAGCACTTATCGTTGCAGGTATCCTTAAAAGAACAATGTTTAAAGGAATGTCAACTCCATTTGTTATGGAGCTTCCAACATATAAAGTACCATCATTAAAAGGTGTATTATTACACACTTGGGATAAAGTTAAAGGATTCTTAAGAAAAGCAGGTACTATTATTCTTGCTTGTTCCATCGTATTATGGGCTTTAAGTAGCTTCCCATTAGGTGTAGAATACGGATCTGCTGACAGTGTTTTAGGTATGATTGGTAAGGTCATTGCTCCTATATTTGCTCCTTTAGGATTTGGATTCTGGCAAGCTGCTGTAGCAATTATTGCTGGTTTAGCTGCTAAAGAAGTTGTAGTTGCAACCTTCGGTACATTAGCTGGTATGGAAGAAGACGATGAAGAAGGAATTACTTCATTAGTACAAAGTACATTCACTCCATTGTCCGCATTCTCATTCATGGCATTTACTTTGTTATACACTCCATGTTTCGCAGCTATCGGTGCAATCAAACAGGAAACCAACAGTTACAAATGGGCATTAACTATGTGTGCTATTACTTTAGTAACTGCATATATTGTATCATTCTTGATATTCAATATAGGTACATTAGCTGGATTTGCATAAGTGAATAATCTATAGAAAAATTGAATTGTGATGATTAGATTTTTTCTAATTATCATAAAATTTTTGGGTTTGACTAAAATATTTATATAATACTTCATACAAACTTTAGTATACCTAAAAATTATTTCTAATATATTAATTTGGTGATAAAATGAAAACATTAAAAGATGCAAAACCTGGTGAAACTGTAACTCTAGTAAAATACCACTCCACTGGGGATATTGATTTAAGAAGACACTTATTAGGTATGGGTTTTGTTAAAGGAGCTAAAATTCACATTAAAAAAGTAGCTACTTTAGGTGATCCAATCGAAATGAGTATCAAAGGCTATGATATTTGTCTTCGTAAAGAAGAAGCTGAAAACATTGAAGTAGAATAAACTTCATTTTTTCTTTTATTTTTTTATTTATTTAATAACGGTGTTATTATGAAATGTAGAGTTTGTGGTTTTGAGTTTGATGAAAATGAACTGGAAAACCGCGGATGTTCAAGTTGCGGTAAACATGATAACTGCAATCAGGTTCATTGTCCTAACTGTGGATTTGGTAATCATCCTCAATTGGATGAGGAATTTGAGTTTATTACAAAACTCAAGGACAGATTCAAAAGACGTAAATCTGCAAATTAATCTTTTTTTATTTTAATTATTTCTTCAACAACTTCATCAATGCTTATTTTTGTTGTATCAACATTATATCCTTTTTCTTTAAGAGTATATAATATCTCTGTTGTTATTGGTGCTTTTAAATGTGCTTTTTTTAATAATTCTTTATTGGAGAATATTTCATGTTTGTCTCCACTTTCAAGAATTTCTCCATTATTTAAAACAAAAATCTTTTCGGCAAATTCATTTACCATTTCTATGTCGTGAGATGATATTACAATACTCATTCCTTCTTTGTTTAAGTTATCAAGTATGTCTAATACTTTTTCAACACCTTCAGGATCTAAACCTGCTGTTGGTTCATCAAGTATCATTATTTCTGGTCGCATAGCTATAATTCCTGCAATAGCTACTCTTTTTTGCTGGCCTCCACTTAAATGGTGTGGTGTTTTATCCATATATTGCTCCATTCCAACCATAGTTAATGCTTCATCAACACGTCTTTCCACTTCTTCATAGTCAAGACCCAAGTTCATTGGTCCAAAGGCAACATCTTCTTTAACGGTCGGTGCAAATAGTTGGTCATTAGGATCCTGAAATACAATTCCCACTTTTTGTCTGACTTCTAAGAGTGTATCTCTATCATATTTTATGGCTTTTCCATCCACTTCAACATGTCCTGATGTTGGTTCGGTCAATCCGTTAAAATGGGAGAACAATGTGGACTTTCCTGCACCATTAGGTCCCATTATTGCAACTTTCTGGCCTTTGTAAATATCCATGTTAATATTTTTCAGTGCATGGGTTCCGTCAGGGTAAGTGTAACTTAAGTTTTTCGTTGAAAGATGTACTTCATTCATTTTAATTCCAGCCTCATTAATTTATAGATAAGTTCTCTGCAAAGTATCCTAATTGATTCGTATATTTGATTAAAATAATCTCTGCTACTATGATTAATAAAATTATCGTAACAATGTATATGTAGTCATATTTTTCTAGTGATTTCTTTTCATTATATAAATCTGACTTGTCTGAATAACCTCTACTAATCATACTTTTGTAAACTCTTTCACCTTGCTCGTATGACTTTACAAACATCATGGCAATTGAATATCCAACTTGCTTTACTCTCCATTTATATGGGGTTAACTTGGAGTGTATGTGAAAGTTTCTTGATTTTTGAGATTTTCTAATTGCTGCCAGCTCATCAATAAATACGAATAAGAATCTAACCATTATACTTAAAATCATTGCAAGATCTTTTGGCATCTTCAATCTTCTAAATGAAGCAACAATCTGTTGCATAGGACTTGTGGAAGATAGTATCACAATTGATGTTAATGATACAATCATTCTTGTAAGTAGTAAAATTGCCCAGTTTAGTCCAACATCAGTTATCGTCAACCAGGAATAGCTCCATAAAATATTTCCTGGATGAATGAATGGTTGAAATATAATTATCGCACCACCAAATGGAAGTAAAAGAGCAAGTCTTTTAAAAGAGTCAATGTAGGATAATTTTGCAATGCGAAGCACTATCAATAAAAAGATTTCCAATATAATCGGTATGAAAAGATTATTTGAAAAAGCAGCAACCACAATTATTAAAATTGCAGATATTAGTTTGATTCGTCCATCTAAATTGTGGATTGGACTGTCTCTTGATGCTAATTCATCTAAATTCAATGCTTTTGTAATATCTGCCATATTATTTCTCTAAAAAAATTTATTATTTTAAGTAATAATTATTATATAAAAAATAGTATAAAAAGATAGAAGTTAAATAAACTTCTTCTTTTTACAATTCAACTTAACTTCTTCTTTTTACAATTTGGCCAACAGCCAATGCACAGAGAAGTGTTAGCAGCACACCTAATATGAGCACACCAACTTCACCAATGACTTCAAGAGGTTCGTATGTGTAGTCGGGGAATGGTGAAGCTACTACTTCTGTTGTCTTGTTTTCAGGTACGCTTGCATCTTCAGCAGATTTTTCTAATCCATCAGGATCACCTGATGCAATGAATGGGGAAAGACAACAAATCACAACACATACTGCAATCGCAATAATTATTAAAGTTTTATCACGTTTATCCATGTTATTCTCCTCCCTCTGCTATTTTATTTTTGTTCCAGGCTAATAAATCTGGTCTGAATTTTTCTAAAGCCATAATTACAATTACTGTTAGTACGGCTTCAATTATACCGATAAATATGTGGTATGTTACCATTGAAGCAATTCCTACGTTCAATGGGAATGTTCCAGCTATTGCCATTTCAATTGCACATGCTAATGCTGCAATTACTGTTGCTAACCATGCTCCAATTCCTGCAGAAGCATAGATTCCAATTTTTCCTTTTAAACCTTTAAATGTGTATAAACCAACAAATCCTCCAATGATTGCCATGTTCAATACATTTGCTCCAAGTGCAGTAATTCCACCGTCTCCAAATATTAATGCTTGTATTAATAATACTACGGTAAATACGAGGACTGCTGCTTCAGGTGCACAGAATATGATTGCTACTAATGCACCACCAACCATATGTCCACTTGTTCCAAATGGAATTGGCATGTTCATTGACATAATAGCAAAAATACCTGCTGCAAGAACGGCTAAAAGAGGTATGCGTTTTTCGTCAAGGTTGTTTCTTGCCCATTTGCTTGCAAAGTATAATGCTACGATTAAGATTATATAGTATATTGCACATTGCCAGAATGGGATAAATCCGTCAGGTATATGCATTTATTTTTTCCTCCATTTTTTCAAGTATTACTTATTTTAAATAAAAAACATCTTAAAGTAATACTTATTTAATAAAATATCAAGTTAAAATTCTTATTATTTAATTTAGTTAATAAATTTTTTTAATTATAGCTTGATATTAGATAAATTTGCTATTTTTATTATATAAAGATTATTAAAGTAATACTTTAAACCCAATTTTTTTAAAAATTGTAATAAAAAAGTATTACTGGTTGCTTAAAATTTTTAATTTTTGTATTACTTATTAAAAATAGATTTTAAAATTATTGTAGTGTAAATGAAAAATGCTACTGCAAAGTAGAATAAAACCTGAATATCCAGTATTCCTGTTTCAACACCCAATATTGCATAAGTTAAAAGAAGACTATAAAGTCCGATATAAAAATAATCTTTTGTTTTTCTCATTATTTTAAATCCGATTCCTAAAATGAAACCTAAAATACACATTTCAACTGCAACACCAACTTTTCCAAAGTCTGCAACCATTTGTCCGATTAATGTCGGTGTAATAGTCACTTCAGTCCTCCATGCAATTAATTTACCCACCATCATTCTCGGTCCAAGTTCGCTTCCGGGTATTGTGCTTGCAATCAATTGTCCGTGTGTGGTTCCAAAGTTTCCTCCGATTATGTCAAGTAAATTCAAAACATGCAATGTAAAGTCAGCCCTGCTTTTCAATGTATAGAACGGGTCTATTGCACTGCTTACAGTCAATTCATGTATTGATCTGAAATAACCGATTCCGATTATTGCACCTACACCAATCAATCCTCCAAG
This sequence comes from Methanobrevibacter millerae, assembly GCF_001477655.1. Classification (NCBI taxonomy): domain Archaea; kingdom Methanobacteriati; phylum Methanobacteriota; class Methanobacteria; order Methanobacteriales; family Methanobacteriaceae; genus Methanobrevibacter; species Methanobrevibacter millerae. The sequence continues at coordinate 511,721 of NZ_CP011266.1, forward strand.
TACAACTTCCCAAACTGCTACGATATTTCCATAGTAACCTAAAATAATTAGCAGTAGTAATGCTGCAAGTAGTGGTGTCCTATAGCCTAAAGTTAATAAAAGTGCAATATCAATTATGAGCAGTACGAGGAATCTGAATCGGACCTGTGAACGGGTAATCAAATTGTCCTGAAAGTCTTTTAAATAAACGCTTGCCAATATGCAGGTTCCAGGAATTATCAAAAATACGGGCATTGTAAATGCTGGTTTTAATAGGTATCTGATTGATGGTTTTAAAATAGGAATTCCGCCAACTGATGCTATGCTTATGAAGAAAAATCCAATGCTTACTAATATTAAACAAAAGCCAATTGAGTATATGTCTCTTCTGCTAAATGTTATGACGCTTTTCATGTCGTTTAAAAAAAATCTTGGTAAAATATTGGCACCAATGAAGAAAAATACAAAAGCTATTATTAGTGTTATGGTTAAGCTATACGAAATTCTGCTTAAAGATAATGCTAAAAATGCTGAAAAAATAATTAATACGATTAATGGGTTAAAAATATGATTTTTTATGATTGAACTTTTTTTTAAGAAACTTAAAAAATTTTCTCCAGGGTATAATCCCTTGAAGAAACTATTAACCCACTGGTCTTCAATAAAATATAAAATTGAGAAAATAGTTGTGAATAAAAAAGATTTATGAAATTCATCATTGATAATATTTAAAAAGGATGTTAATTTTGAATAAATGAAGCTCATAAATCACACAACTTAAAATTTTTGGATATTAGTGACATTATAATTGTTTTTAATATGATCTATGTCATTATCGCTGCAGTTATAAATTCTGATTGTTATTTCATTTGAAATTCCATTAAAGTTGCTTAAAATATTATTCACTTCAGATAGTTCAGAACCTGTTGCTCTGACTAGGAATATCTGATTAGTTAAACCACTATTTGATCCTTTAATTGATATTCTTCCATCTTTTTGGAATAATATGTTTGAAATTTCTTGTATTTTCATACTTTCAACAGAATCGGTCGTTACTATTGTTGTAATCTCATAATCTGTATCATTTGAAATACCTGAAATCAAATCATTTATTGAAGTGATATTTTTCGGATTGACCTTAATTTCAGTTAGATTTTTATATTTTTCTCCGTTTATTTCAAGAGTCATACTATTAATGTAAACATCTGCATTAGGAACATGATTATAAAGCCCAACAATAAAATCACTGCCATTTGAGTTAACAAGAGCTTTCACATTGCTTCCCCTGTCATCATCTAGCCATTTAATGTTTCCTGATAATGTGACGGGTTTTCCATCTGTAGAATTATATCCGTGAACAGTAGTGTTTACAATATATCCCTGTCTGTAATATGTCAAGTATTTCTCAGAAATTTTACTTAATGTTGATGAGTCATAAGATGTTTTTTCATTGACTGTATCATCATTAGAAGTAACATGAATAAACGCAAAGACTATTGCGCATATTACTAATATTATAATAGCATAATCAACTAATGTAAATCTTTTTTTCATATTTGATCATTCTTCATAAATTGCACCAACAGGACAGACATCAACACATTCTCCACATGAATCGCATTTGTCTGGGTCAATAATTACTTTATATGCTTTTTTTGTGATTGCTTCTTCCATACAAACGTCTATGCAATCTTCGCATATTCCACATTCTTCCATATCTATAATCATCAATGTACTACACCACAATTTAATTATTTTATAAAATAATTTTAAATATAACTTATTTGTTATATTTTATTTTCATAATATTTAAATAGTATTTTTTATTAAAAAATTTGTTGATTGCTTTTATTTCCACATAAAAAGCAAACATTTATATATAATAAAAACATACATTATAGTGTATGCAGGGGTGCCCGAGCGGCCAAAGGGGGAGGACTTAAGATCCTCTGGTATAGGCCTTCGAGGGTTCGAATCCCTTCCCCTGCACTAGATTTTTTAAAATTTTTTTTCATATTCTCGATTATGCCTTAGTGGCTCAGCCGGTAGAGCGCCACCTTGGTAAGGTGGAAGTCGGGGGTTCGAATCCCCCCTAAGGCTTCTATTTCTTAAAAATTATTTTTCTATAATTTCAATATTTTCTATGGTGTTTAGTTCGTTGATTTTGTTATTTAAAATGAGTAATATTATTTTAATAGTCTTTTTTATTCCGCTGATCTGTCTTTGGTATAATTCTTCACTATTAACTTTTCTTAAATCACTATAAACATCGCTTATTGTTGTTATTTGGTAGTTTTGGGTGATGATTGTAATGGCGCCATGACCAATTCCTGCAGTGGTTCCGATTGCAATATCGCAGTTTGTAAGTTTCATCACTGCTTCAGCCATGACCTTGCTTGTTTTTTTATCGCCGGTTTCGTCATAGACTTTTATTCCTTTTATAAGATAATCTGGTTTGGGTGGATTTTCAACTTTTAATATGTCTTTCACTGCATCAATTGTTGGAATAAATAGGCTGCAGATAATGCTCAAATCATTATAATTAAACTCTCCGTATTCATCTAAATTTTTTATATATTTGCTTCCAAAATTTCCTTTGTAATTCTGGGCGAGGGCGTGTAGTTCCAATCCGATTTTTCCATGGGTGAAACATTCTGCAGTAGCTATTGTAATCATATTAATCAGTTTGCTCTTTTAATAATTTTAATGCATTTATCGTAATGAGTTTTGCAACATCATCTAAAACGTATGGTGTTACCGGTTCATTGTCTCTTATTAATTTGTTTGTTGTTAAAACCAAATGGTTTTCTGTAATCCCATGTTGTCTTAATTCCTCAACAGCAGGGTTGTTGTTGTCATATTCGCTAATGTCCTTAATTTCAATATTTTCATCACCGAATCCGAATATTCCTGCAGTACCAATTGTTTTAGCACCAATATTATGTGCATGCTTAACGATTTGTGAAGCAGTTGAAATTGTGTTTCCTCCGGCAATAACAATGATGATAACATCACCATTAATCTGGTCTATATTTTCTTTTGTTATATATTCAGGATGGCTTTCAATTTTTCTAAATTCTTCATCATGAGTGCATATTCTTTTTAAGAAATCCGGTTTTGATTCACCAATTTCTGCACCATATAATGTGAATATCACATCTCCTCCAGATATCTCCTGACCGTCAAAAGCCCCAATTACTTTTGGCCCGCCCCTATGTACCTGCATCAGGTTGATGCCTATTCTTAAGCCTAATCTTCCAACGCCAATTATGTCAATTTTACCTTTTGGCACTTGTTTGTCTTCCATTTTTTGTATTTCATCAACTACCATATTAATCACTGTAATTTATTGATTGGATTTTTATCAATAACTTCACAATCAATATCTAATTTTTCTATAATTTTTTTAAGATAATAAAGACCGGGAATTTCACTGTTGTGATGCCCCAGATCAATCAATGTTAAATCTAAATTTATTGCAAGTATTGCAGTTTCCTGTGTCAGGTCTCCAGATATTAATATGTCCAAATTATTTTCTTTAGCCATTTTAATATAATCCGGATTTTTCAAACCGAATCCTGAGATAATGCCAATTTTTTTTATTGGTTTATCATTTTTTGGCTTATTGACAATATTAACATCATGGAAATTATCTAAAATTATTTCTTTTATTTCATTAAATTTATAGTCGGATTTACATATGCGTCCAATATTGGTTTTTTTGTCAAATGATTCGACAATCTCTAGATTTAGTTTGTTTGCCAACGCTTCATTTGCACCGCCTTTGATAATGTCCCAGTTAGAATGGATGGTAAATGTTGGAGTTTTTGGAGTGAATAATGTTGGATGATGTGTTATTATTAGTGTATTTTCATCAAAATTATCATCTTTGGGATATAAATCCATAAATATTTTTATTGATTTAATATCTTGGTTTAAATCGTAATCTCCCATAAAACCAATATTATCATTACTTAATGCTAAATCACGAGGCATCTCATCATCTAAAAATTTAATAATTTCATTTAGCTTCATTTAAATCATTTTTGATTCTATTTTATTTATTTCTTCTAAAATTATTTCATCTAAATCAAATGGGTTAATTGTGGATACTTTAACTGCTTTTTTGTTAGTTAATTCTATGAATTTGTCGATATTTTTTTCTTTAAAAATAACTTCTTCAAAAAAGCCCATTTCACAAGCACTGTATAATACACCCTCTTTTTTAGAAATTTGGTTTAAAACATTTGTTAAAACACCAATAGTTAATGTCATTGTTCCTGATGTTTTGGTGTCAATTCCTTTTGTTTTAATAATTGATTTATTTTTTGAGTTGACAACATTTAACCTGTCATGAATATTATTTTTGTTTTTCAATAGTTCATCATTGTCTTCAGCTACAGGATCTTCTATTAAAAAAACATCCACATCAAATTCAGATGATTGTTCTACATTAATGCCTCCAAACCCTGTCGTGTCGATGACAATGTCTCCATCATATATCAAATCTAAATTGGATGAGAATTTCACATCATTTATTAGTTTCCCACCAATGTTTGTGTACAATAATTCTTCAAGATGAGGATAAATGTCAATTAATAGGATATTATTGTATTTTTCACTTAATTTTTTGACAATACCTATGCCTGTAAAATAAGTGCCGATTACGGTAATTTTAGCATTGGGATTTATATTTAGGTTATCAATATAATCAACACATGCCTGTGATTTTTTTTCTATTATTCTATTGAAAATATCGATTAATTTGATTTCTGATTTTATTGTCAAAACTTCTTGGGTGATTCCAGTATCAATGTCCATTTAAATCACTTTTTCAAATCCAATCTTTTCTAGAGCTTCTACAGCCTCTTCATATACTGCTTCTTCAAGTGATTTTTGATGAATTACATGTGATGGGGACATTCCTGCAGTCAATATTCTTCCTTTGTTATCAATAAAAATTAATAATGAACCTGACCCGGGAATGCCTAATCTACCTCTGGCTATTATTAGGTCACATTCACTTTGGTCTAGTGCCATGTATGCTTTGGCCAATGCAGGAATTCTATTGGTGTCTGCAGTATTAGTGTTAATTTGCAATATCTCTGCTTGAGGCAATCCATATTCATTTAATACTTTATTCAAAACCTCAACTTTGACACCATCTTTGTTTGGAATATAAATTTTTTCAGCATTTTTAATATAGTCTTGAATTTCTTTGATTTCTTCAAGTGTATCTCCAAATCTGCAATTGTTTCTTGATTCATCAAATGCATTTTTAATCATTTTTTCAAAGGCCATAAAAACACCATGTATTATTTTTAAAATAGGATTATGTTATATTTTTTGAGGTTCCAATCCTAATTGTTTAATCACATCAGTCACATCTGCATAATTACCATAAGTTGGTGATCCTACTCCTTTCACTTCTAATGGATAATTGTCTGCTATAACTGTAGCTAAATTATTGGCTCCCGCATTTAATGTATATTTGACATTTCTAGGACCAACAGTCGGTGTTGGAACGGTAATTCTTATATGTGGATACATTATCCTTGTAACAGCTATGAATTTTAACTGTTCCTTTAATGGGAATGGCGGATGATTTGCCATTGGTGTGTCTTCATAAGGATTAAAACCCATAATTGGTATTTCACCTAATGTATCAAAGTTATTTAAAAATCTTAAATGTTCTATTCTATCTTCAGCACTTTCTCCTAATCCCAGAAGCAGTCCTGAGGATAATTCTATGCCTGTATCACTTATCATTTGACATACATCAATTCTCTGCTGAAGTGTTTCTCCAGGTTTTGCTTCATTATAGACATCTTCATTTATTGTTTCTAGGTTGCAACAGATAGTATCACAGTTTAAATCATATAATTGATTTATGGATTTTTCTGTTAAATCTCCTCCGACATTAACCAATACTTCCAAATCCGTATTTTCCTTTACAATTCTGGTTGCATTAACTGCTTGTTTTCCTTTATATCCATATCCTCCGGAGCAACTAACTCTGGGAATGCCAGCCTCTTCAATTGATTTGGCGGCATTAAAAATTTCTTCATCGGATTTATAAAATGCATTATAATAACCTTTGGAAGAAGTCTCTTCGGCAAAACCGCAGTATTTGCATCTAGGTTGGATTTGACATTTGTTGGTGATGTGTATTGTTGATGTTAATTTAATAACTTTGGAAATGTTGTCCCTAATATTAACGGCAGTTTCAAAAAGTTTTTGCAAATCATTTTCGTTTTCTATATTTAATAATTCTAAAAACTCTTCATCTGTTAATTTTTTATTTTTGCTTGCTTTTTCTAATATGTCATCAATCAATTTAACACCAAACTTCTTTAAAAAATAGTAACTTATTTTTTAATAGCTAATTGACTCAACTATTAAAAAATAAGTTAAAATGTTGATTTAATTAAAAATCAACAACTAACTTACATAATGTGTTTATTTGTCTTTACCTAAGTAATCTAATACGGTAGGAACGATTTCTGCTAATGAACCGAAGTTCATTGAGTCAGCAGTACCTAATAATGCAGCTGGGTTTAAAGCATCGTCCATTTTGTCGATACCTTCATTTTGCATTAAAGCGGTTACTTGGGTTAAAGCTTCGTTAGCCATCATTTGTGCAAATCCAGCAGGTGCACCTAAGATTTGGGTAACAGTGTCTCTGTAAGCTAAGATACCTGCGTAGGTAATAGCGGTTACAGCTGAACACATATCACATACAGGACCAACCATGTTTGCTGGTAAGGTGAATGCAGATCCTCTTGCTTTTTGACCTAAGTCTAATAAAGTGTCAATGGAAGCTTGGTCTGCGAAACCTTCTGCGATGTAAACTTGTCCTTTCATTTCAGGTACTGCACCTGGGTGGTAGGAAGCTACGTTAACATCAGTTCCTAAGTCTTCGAAGATTTTGTTTAATCCTGTAGTAGGAATAGTACATGCGTGGGTTACGATTGCACCAGGTTTAATAGCATCAGCGAATTTTTCGATTATAGCAGGTTGCATACCACCTTCAGGTAACCAGGTCATAACCCAGTCAGCGTCAGCTACAGCTTCACGGTCATCGGTAGTACATTTCATACCTAAGTCTTCAGGGTGGGTGAAGTGAATTGCACCTTTTTCTGGTTTTGGTACAGTTTCAGCTAATTTTGCAACTTTTTCTCTGATAGCAGGCATTACTTCTTCTGGATTACCTGCTTTGTGAGCTGCCATTACTTCAGCGTAGTCAAAGTCATCTACAACAGTGAATTCTCCGTCGAATACTGGGTCGGATACAACAACTTCGTCTACTCCAGCTAATTCTAATAATTCTGCACCCATTTCGATAGTTGAGTGGGTCATTGAGATGTTTTCTTTTCCGGTTGCTTCAGCAACTTCACAAGCTCTTGAGAAGTTGGTAATTCCACTTGCAGCATGAGTTCTGTAACATCCTGCACCTAAAATTGCTACTTTCATTTTTTAATTCTCCTTAAAACATATATATTTTAATTTTATTTTTCTTTTTAAGCTTTTTTTTAAAAGAAAAATATTTACTACATACTTCCATTATTTAAATGTGACATATTGATTAAGTATTGGTATGTTTTACATATTCGTAATACTATTTTTTGAGTTATTTAAATAATTAGTAATACCTAAAAATAGGCAGTAGTAACAAGTTAATATAAGTTTTCGAAGTATATATATACTTATGTATTTTTTTCATTGGGTAATATTTTAAAGCCGTATATGGCCTTTTTTTATTACTTAATTATTATTTTTAATGGTTAATATGGACTTTTAGTAATAACATGGCATGATAAACAAAATATATTTAATATATTGTATACTAATTTTATTATTAGATAATATTTTGAGTAGTGATTTTTATGTATGACTTGATAAAAGAAGCAGTTCATGATGATGATGCAGCTATTGAAATTTCAAAAATGGAGAGTAAAGATGTATCTTCTGTTGTTGATGCTATCTCTGAGTTGTCTTTAGAGGATACTATGAAATTGGGGATGCAGTTTAAGAGATTTCCATTAGGTTGTGATTTGACTGAAGTGGTAGCAGGAACTTGTGCTTCAGATTTAGAATTGATGGATTTACTTGGAAACTGTCGGTTAGCCGATATGATAGGTGCTCCAATTCACATTTGTGCCTATGCATTTTCAGATATTGCAGAAAAGTTTGGAATGCGGGGTGTAGAAGTGATGCAAATGGTGCATGATGTTGTTGATGTGCCTTTGGATTTGGATCACTTCGGTGAAAATGGTGCTATGAGACTTCCAAAAAATATCAGTGGATGTGGTGGTGAATGTTACAATAAAGGTCCTGCATTTACTGAATGTCCTCGTGGCAGGATTCATGAGAGATTAATCGATAAGGAATTGGAACAGAAGTCAGATAAGGATGAATGGGTTGAATTGTCTTCATCTGTTGCTGTTAATGTTACTTCAGAACAGACTGGTGATGGTCATGCAGCACCTTTAAGGGAAGCTTTGGATATTGCAAATTTAGCTAAAAAATATGGCAAAGGTTTAGAATCCATAATGTTCGTTGGTGATGGCTATGATGAGGTTATAACTGGTTTTGAGAAATCTATTGAAATAGGTGCTGATGTTATTGTTGTGGAAGGAGGACCATTCAACAGATGTGAAAATACTACCGAAGCATTTGCTAAAACAATTGCTGCAGCAAGGATATTGTCTCCGGGTAAGGTTGTTGCAACTAATGGTGCTTATGAAAATGAGGTTCGTATAGGTCTTAGAACTGGATTAAATATGGTTATCACAGGTTTTCCTAAAAACCATCATGGATATATGTGCGGTTATGAGCCGGGCACTGCCAGGAGAGGCAAATTCGGTCTTCCAAGAATTATTCAAATTATCAATGAGGAGTTTCCTAACAGGGGATTGCCTGTTCAAAAACATGATTTGCTTGCATTAGCTACTGCAGTTAAAATTGCAGGGCCGGATTATATTTATCCTAGAAAAATAGGATCATATGCTATTGGTGATGCTCATTGGGCTACTTTAGTCAGTTCAAATATGTATAAGAATATTGAACTGAAACATACATTGGATGATATTGTAAACCTTGCACAGGGAAATACTATTGCTTTGCATGGTGGAAGATTTATATCATGGGTGATAGCTAATGAATTGGATAAGAATGTTGATGAGATTATCATTGCCGATACTGACCCTTGGGTTCAAAGTATTACTGTAAATAATTTGCAGGATGAGTTAAATGCCACAATTATTCCTGCTAAAGATGATGTTTCAGCATCAAAAGAAGCTGATTTTTCCATCGTATCATCAACTATGATTCCAATAAAAAACAATATTTTAAAGAAAGTTCCTAATGCTTTGCCAATTGTTTAAAATCAAAATATTTAAATGTTTAAAAATAAATGTAATATATACATTTATTATAATTAATTTTTTTAGGTGATAATTTGAATCATTCCAAGATTATTTTGGTAGCTTGTATTTCAGCATTTGTTGCCATAACAACTTTTGCTTTAGGTATTACTGGGAGTATTATCGGTTCAGTTGTCTCATCTGTTCTTTACAATGTGCTTTCTGAAGCCTTAGAAAAACCGGTTAGTGGTGTTAAATTTCCTAAAGCCAATTTGGAATGGGATATTGCTTATGTATTTCCACTTGTTGTCATATCATTAATTCAATTAATATGGATATTTGCATTTTTATCTAATTGGGGAATATTGCCTCATTTCTTTATGAATATTTATCTTTCCATTCAGGGAGTTGCTGATTTCAATTTATATAGGATATTAGGATTTTCTTTGCTTGTCATGTCAATTTATCCATTCATATTAAAGGGTAATCATGTAAAAAAATCTGATGGTTTAGTGGTATTGATTGTGGGGCTAATGTTTTTAGCAAGAGGATTTTCCGATGTTGGAAGTGCAGTGTCACACACATTTAATGTTGTTTATGATTTTGTAAGTTTCCCTATTTCATTAATAGCATTTATATTATTAATTCATGTAATTTATAGTGTTTTATCATCAGCAAGGTCTAATGATAATAATCCTACACCTAAAAATATCGGATATTCTAAAAAGAATTTTGATGATTTGGAGTTGAAACAAGTTTATCATAGAGATGATATTCCCAGAAATCAATATTCTAATCAAAGAAGTCCTTATAGGGAGGATACTCGAAGGAACCAATATTCTAATCAAAGAAGTCCTTATAGGGAGGATACTCGAAGGAACCAATATTCTAATCAAAGAAATCCTTCCAGAAATAATTATGATTCAAATATAAAGAATATTAATAAGTCATCAGATGATTTTCAATTCGAATCAAATGATTTGCTAGATGACTTTAAAAAACGATAATATGGCTAAAAAAAATAAGACATTGATGGAAATATTGGATTTGATTTTATATGAAAATCCTGCAACACAGGATGAAATTGCAGACCGTCTTGGTATTTCTCGCAGATATGTAACTCAATTGATACAACCGTTAATTAAAGATGGAACAATTAAAAGAGCTTACATGATTGATGTTAAGGATTATGAAAAGGTTGCTGAATCATTAGGCCAATATGTAAATTCCAAAGATGTTTCAGGCAATCTTTTGATTAATGACATGCTGGATAATATGGCAAAACATGTTCATTCACAAATTGAAAATTCATTCAATGCAATTTTGGAATATGATGAGAATAAAGCAAAAAAGGCTTTGGAAATGGATTATGCTACCAATAATATGGTTGAAAAGATAAGGACTTCTGTTGAAACCATAGTCAGCATTAACCAGTATCCTGAATTTTCCAAATCTGTTTTATATAATGAGGTTGCATATGATTTGGAACGTATTGGAGATTATTGCGGCCACATTGCAAAATTTGTTATTAATGATGTTTATGAAGTTAGCGAGTCTGTTCTTAAGAAATTAAAGAAAATGTATAAAACCGCTCAAAAAATGCTTCGTTTAGCAATGCTTACTTTTTTGGAAGGACGTACCGAATTGAATGATGATATAATGGAATTGGAAGAATCTATCCATATTCTTCAGTCCAAAGCCATTAATTTGATTGCTACTCAAATGGCTGAAAATTCTTTTGATGAAAAGGAACGTTCAAATTATTTCATTTATTTATTTAGAGTAATTAAAGCATTTGAGCGTATTGGTGATATTTCAGTTGAAATTAAGGATGTAGCTATTGAATTTCATGAAAATATTCCAAGACCAACAACTCCTCGTTCTTTCAGATTAAACTAATTAAACCTATGGATTAAAGAAAAAATGCTATTTGGATAAAGTAATTTTTTAAATTTCCATACTTCTGTTAGAAAAATCAATTTAAAACATGTTTCATACATCTATTAAAAAAATTAATTGGTGATGGTGTTAATTGATTGTTTATTTGTCATATATTCTTCCGGTTGCATGCCTGTCTGCCCAGCATTGGATACATACTCCAATAGGCAAACCTGCAGTATGGGTATGTGCTTTTAATATTTTTACATCTAATGTGGTTGTTTTTCCACCAAGACCCATCGGACCGATTCCTGATGCATTTATCTCATCAAGAATTTCCTGTTCCAGTTTAGCTATTTGAGGGTCAGGGTTTCTTTCACCGACTTTTCCAAGAAGTGCCTTTTTACCTAATTTTAAACACAAGTCTGATGTTCCTCCAATACCTACACCTACAACTGTTGGCGGGCATGGTTTTCCTTTTGCTTTTAGGACTGATTCAACAACAAATTCTTTAATGCCTTCAATTCCTTCAGCAGGCAATGCCATTTTCATTGCATTGTTGTTTTCAGAACCGAATCCCTTTGGCAATATTGTAATTTCAAGATAATCTTCATCAATTAATTCAATATCAATTGGAGGTATGTAATCTCCCACATTAATGTTGGTATTTTCGCGTGTTAACGGATCTACTATATTTGGCCTGATTGGGACGTCGCTAGTTGCTTTTTTAATACCTTCCTCAATTCCTTCACGAAGATTTTCAACTTCAACATTACCAAGTTTAACAAAAACAACAGGCAGACCTGTATCTTGACACATAGGAATGCCTTTTTCTTCAGCAAGTTCAATATTTTTTAAAATAGCTTCAATATTTAATTGTGCTAAGTCATGTTCTTCAATTTTAAGAGCATCTTCAAGTGATTTTTTTACATCATCACCAAGAACGATAACTGCCTGTTTGTAAAGTTCATAAACTTTATCTCTAATAACCTCTTTAGTAATCAAAATAATAACCTTGTATAATTTAATTATTACTATTTTTGATTTTAAAAGATTATAAATATTTTTAAAAATTAGTTAAATGTGGATAGCTCTGATAGGGCAAACTTCAACACACTCTTTGCATCTGTCGCATTTTTTTTCATTAATGGTAATAGCTCCGCCTAATACTTCAATGGCATTATTTGGACATATTTTTAAACATGGTGCTTCTGATGGTTGGCAATTCATACAAAATAAAGAAGGTGTGTCAACTTCTTTAAGTTGACAATCACTTTCACAAGTTGTACAATTTAAACAGTTCATAGAAATATTCCTATTCCTCTAGAACTAATCTAGCTCTAGCTTGACTTGTAAGAACGTGGACAATTCCACCTTTTTTCTGATCAGGTTCGTAAACACCTGCAAGTTTGGATAAGAATTTTTGCTGATTTTTAGCTTTAACTTTTGCAGGGTCAAGAATTGAAATAGCTCTTTTGGTACATGCTTTAATACATGCAGGGCCTTCTTCTCTATCAGCACATAAATCACATTTTTCAGCAATGCTTGCTGTATAGGTCATTGCGCCGAATGGACAAACCATTACACATAATCCACAACCGATACATTTTTCAGTATCGACTTTTTCATCTGAGATAGCATCGGTTGGACAGATTTTAATACAAGGTGCACTTTCACAATGTTGACATACAATACCATAGAAGGAGGACTTATGTTCTATGATTTTAATTCTAGGTGCAGTATGTACGGATCCACACATGTTTTCACAGTTGAGACATCCATCACACATATTACTATTTACGGAAATTTTTTCCATAGTTTACCTCCTTATAATCCTAATTCACTACATTGTGCGTCTACATATTTTTGGATTTTAGATATTTGTTCTTCTTGTAAGTGTCTGAATCTTTTTTGTTTTGATAAGTATTCAGTAACAGGTTTTCTTTCTTCAGGGGTGAATGTTATTTTAAATTCACCATTTTCGATTTCGTATAATATCCAAGATCCTGTTTCTACAGCCAATCTACCCATTTCGATAGTTTTTGATGCATCGAATCCCCAACCTGTAGTACATGGTTGTTGTAAGTGTATGTAAGCAGGTCCTTTGATTGATGCCGCTTTTTTAACTTTGTTTACAAAGTCTTCTGGGTATGCAATTGATGCTGTAGCCACATATGGAATTCCATGAGCTGCCATAATCATTGGCATATCTTTTTTAGGTTTGTCTTCTCCGAAGCTTGCAACACCCTGTGGTGAAGTTGTAGTTGTTGCACCAAATGGGGTTGCTCCACTTCTTTGAATACCTGTATTCATGTATGCTTCGTTATCGTAACAGATGTAGGTCATGTTGTGTCCTCTTTCCATTGCTCCGGAAAGGGATTGTAAACCAATATCTACAGTTCCTCCGTCACCACCGAAAGCAACAACATTAACATCGTCTTTTCCTTGTATCCTTAATGCAGCTTCAACACCAGATGCAACTGCACCTGAGTTTTCAAATGCTACATGGATGAATGGAACTTCCCATGCAGTTTCTGGATAAGGTGTGGTCATAACTTCAAGACAACCGGTAGCAGAAATAGCTACGGTGTTTTCACCTAATGCATTAAGAGCTAATTTAACTGCAATTGATGCTCCACAACCAGCACAGCCTCTGTGTCCTGGGGATAATAAATCTTTATCAGGTATATCCATATCTATTCCTCCTTAAGTCCAATCCAAGTAACCTCTTTAACAGGATTTTTGGTTTTTTCATAAATTTCTAAGATTGATTCTGGGGTGATATCTCTTCCACCTAAACCAGCAATAAATCCATAAGCTTCTTTGTGGATTTTTGCTTTAACATCAGTGAATAAAGCTCCACCAATACCAAAAGTAACGTTTTTATCAACAACTGCTAATTTTTGGCAGTTTTTAACAGCTTCGTCAATAGCTTCGACAGGGAAAGGTCTGTATGCTCTGATTTTGAGTAAACCTACTTTTTCGCCTTGAGCTCTTAATTGATTAACGATTACTCTGATGGTACTGCAGATTGATCCCATAGCTACGAAGATAATCTCTGCATCTTCTGTTTTATATGGTTCAACAAGACCATATTTTCTTCCAAATATTTCTGCAAATTCATCACAAGTTTCTTGAATTACATCAATTGAATTTTCCATTGCAATTTGCATATCATGTCTTGCTTCTAAATAGTAATCTGGGTCAGCTAAGTTACCAATAGACATAGGGTCTTTTGGATCTAAATATGCATGTTCTGGTTTGTATGGAGGTAAAAATTCATCAACTGGTTCTTGGTCTGGGATTTCCACAGGTTCTACTGTATGAGTTAAAATAAATCCGTCTAAACATACCATTGATGGGAGTAATACTTTAGGGTTTTCAGAAATCTTATATGCCATTAAAGTTGTATCTAACGCTTCTTGAGCATTTTCAACATAAATTTGTAACCAACCAGCATCTCTTTGAGCAATGGAATCTTGTTGGTCGTTCCAAATATTTAATGGTGCTGAAATTGCCCTATTTGCATCAGCAAGAACGAAAGGTGCCCTCATACCTGCTGCTGCGAATAAGATTTCATGCATTAACATTAATCCTTGTGAGGATGTAGCAGTAAATACTCTTACTCCTGCTGAACTTGCTCCAACAGCCGCACTGATAGCACTGTGTTCTGATTCTACTTTCACATAGTTAGCTTTAATTTTTTCATCAGCTACATATTGTGCAAGATATTCAGAAATTGTTGTTTGTGGGGTAATTGGATAAACAGGAATAACTTGTGGTTTAGCTAATCTAGCAGCTTCAGCAACTGCTTTATTTGCTGTCATAATTTCTTTAGTCATTAATTCACTCCCTTTTTTATTCTTTTACCATTTCGATTGCATCGGAAGGACATTCGTTAGCACAAATTCCGCATCCTTTACAGTAATCGTAATTTATATCATGTTGTTTGTTCACACTGGAATCTGGACAGAAAATAATACAATTGTCGCAGTCAATACATTTTTCTTTATCTAAAATTGGTTTAAATGTTCTCCAACTTCCAGTTTTATTATTTTTACTACTTCCAGGTGTTTTAATTACACATCCTATTGTTACCATTCATCTCACCTTTTTATCCCATTTCGTAAGCTTTTCTTGTAGCTTCTGCATTTAACTCTCCTATTTTGCCAGGGAATGTTTCTAATATTACTTCTATGAGTGAATCAATAGTTACGATACCTGTTTTTTTAGCAAAATATCCTAAGATGATTGTGTTTACAATATTACGTCCTAAAAGTTCTAATGCAATTCCTGTTGCATCAATACTGTAAACTTTATGTTCTCCGGATCCTTTGAATTCTTCTGGAATGTTAATCATGACTTCGGTATTGTCTTTGATTCCAGAAAATACATCAACTACGTTCATTAATCCATCATCTAGAACTAATACATAGTCTGGATTGTATATTTGATATCTTATTTCAATTGGCTCATCATCAATTCTTGTGAAAGCCATAACTGGAGCCCCTCTACGTTCAACTCCAAAGAATGGAAAAGCTTGAGAATATTTGCCGTCTTTAAATGCTGCTTTGGCCAAAATTTCAGCAGCGGTTACGGAACCTTGTCCTCCTCTTCCATGAAAACGAATTTCAATCATTAAATTTTCCTCCATATATTTATCATGTATAATCATTATAAATTACAAAATATATAAATCTTATGTTATAATTAAATTTTACAATATTTTTGTTTAATTTTTGTCTTATTGTGCTTTTATTAATGTTAATTTTTCAATATTTATTTTTTTATCTAATAAAGAGATATTTAATGGATTTGGCTTAATATGATTGTTTAAAATATTTATTGCATTTTCAAAGATTTAATATAATATAATAATTATAAATTATTTTGAGGAGTTAATATGAAAGTTTTAATCATTACTGGGGATTTGGCTTATCCATTAATTAGAAGTGTAGTTGAAGATGCTAATGAAGATGTAATCGTGCATGTTGCAGATACGCAAGTTGCAGCTTTTTTAACTCCTAATATGATTATAAAAGAAGTAAAAACTCATTTTGCTAATCAGTTGGATGAAATTGATTTAATTTTAGTTCCAGGTTTAATTAAAAAAGGCACTAAAGAAATTACTAAGGAACTTGGAATTCCAACATTTAAGGGCTCTACCGATGGGGCGGATTTGGCAATGGTTTTAAATCTTTTGGAAAATATCCAATTGTCTGAAGATAAGCCTGCAGATAAACTGATTGAAGAAGAAAAAAGAAAAGAAGCCTTTAAAATTATTGAAGACTTTGAAAATGATACTGAAAATATAGAAAAACTTCTCAAAAAACCGAATAATATAATGATTGGAAAACTGCCTGTTGGCGAAGATTTTCCAATGAGAGTTCTGGCCGAAATCGCCAATGCGCCATTTTTATCAAAAGAAGCATTAATAAATAAATGTCAGTACTTTGTTGACTGCGGAGCGGACATGATTGATATAGGTATGGCTGCAGGTGAAGACTTTTCAGATAAGATTCCCGATTTAATAAATACTTTAAGACCGATTGTTGGCGACAGGCCGTTAAGCATCGATACATTGAATGCAGATGAAATTAAGGTCGCTGCTGAAAATGGAATAGATTTTGTATTAAGTCTTGACTTGGGAAATCAATCTAAAGTTGCTCCATTGTTAAAAGAAAAAGGAATTCCTGCAGTACTGCTTCCGACTAATTTTACTGAAGGAATTTCACCTAAAACGCCCGAAGAGCGTGTTAATGCAATGCATCAATTGATTGATGATACCGATGGATTAAAGTATGTTGCTGATTTGATATTGGATCCTGTTAACAGTGCAAGTATTGTTGAATCCATAATTGCATGCAGGGATTTTCATAAAGTAAACAAGGCTCCAATGTTTTTTGGTGTTGGTAATGTGACTGAATTAATGGATGCCGATTCTGGAGGTGTCAATGTACTTTTGGCAGGTATTGGTATGGAACTTGGCGTAAGTATACTGTTCACTCCTGAAGAAAGTGGAAAAACAAGAGGAAGCGTTTATGAACTTTCAACCGCATCTAAAATGATGTTTCTTGCAAAGCATAGAAAATCAATACCCAAGGATTTGGGAATTAATCTTGTTGCATTTAAGGATAAACATAAAAGAAATGATATTATAGAAAACGAGTTGGATGGAATTCCTCAGGCGAAAATTACAGAACCCCTAAAATTTATACGTGATAAGGCAGGTAGTTTCAGAATAAATGTTGATTATGGAACTACTGTTAGTGAAAGTAGGATAATTGCTACTCATTTTAAGAAAAATAATGCTGATTTGGTAATTGCAGGCAAAACCGCAAAAGAAATCTATGAAGAAATAATAAAAAAAGAACTTGTTACCCGCATGGAACATGCAGCTTATCTTGGGAGCGAACTGCAAAAAGCAGAAATTGCAATGATTACGGGTAAAGAGTATGTTCAGGATTTTGAATTATTCAAAAATCCCGACCAATTTAAAAATTAATATTTTTTTAATCTTCAACAATATCATAATCCCTTGAAGGTGTAGATGAGCCACCTCCGGAACTACTTCCTCCACCGGATGATGAGCCACCACCTGAAGAACTTCCTCCTCCAGATGAAGAACTTCCTCCACCGGATGAAGAGCCTCCACTATATGATGAACTACTGCTTGAAGATGAACTTGAACTGCTTGAACTACTACTGGAACTGCTTGAACTTCCTGAATCACCAGTAGAGTTTCCAGTTAAAAATGAAAATATATTATTAGTATCATTTGTTTTATTTGTATTATTCACATCTGTAATGTTATTTGTTGTAACATCACTATTGCTTGTATAAACAAATGCACCCATAGTTAATAGGATTATTGCAACAATAACTACTATAATAACTATATTGTCAAACTTCATTTTCACCCTCCTTTTTAGATTAGTAATATTTTTTATTCATTAATATATATAATCTTTTTCATAAACTTTAAATTATATTTATTATATAAATTAATTAAAGTAAATTTTATATGGTGTTTAAATTTGCAAAATGAAGAAATTACTATTAAAGATATTGACAAAGCTCTTTTAGAGGAGGGATATGTTTCTAATAAGGAAATATCTACAACATTATTTTTATCTTTTTTATTAGGTAAACCCATGTTGATAGAAGGCCCTCCAGGTGTTGGAAAAACTGAACTTGCAAAAGTGGTAGCTAAAACTTTTGATAGGGATTTTTTCAGGATACAATGTTATGAGGGCATAACATTTGAACAGATTGTCGGCGAATGGAATTATCAAAAACAATTGTTACATTTGGAAGCTGCAAAAAATGCAGAGTCTAAAGAAGATACAATATTTGAAGAAGAGTATTTCATCAGAAGGTCACTTTTAAATGCTTTTTTAAACGAAAAGGATTCTGTTTTACTCATCGATGAAATTGATAAAGCAGATGAGGAAGTAGAAAGCTTTTTACTTCAGGCATTAGGTGAGCAGGAAATTACAATTAATGATTTGGGTACCTTCCAACTGCAAAATGATTTGATTGTTATATTGACATCTAACTCCCAAAGATCTCTTTTGGATGAAACCAAAGATAGGTGTCTGTTCTTATATATTCCATATCCTAGTGTTGAAAGAGAAATCGAAATCGTTAAATCCAAGCTTCCTGAAGCTGATGAAGAAACGGTTTCAACTGTTGTTAAGATTGTCCATGAAATCAGAAATCTTAACTTGCTTAAAAAACCTTCAGTCAGAGGAACTGTTGATTGGGTTAAATCTGTTTCAAGTTTAGGAAATAGAAATACTGCTGATGCAATGAAAGAAAGTGTTGGGGTAGCTATTAAAACTGAAAGTGATAAAAAACGTGTTATTAAGGATGTCTTAGATAGGAAATATTAATATGATTACTAAAATAGCCAATCTATCTAATCAATTGAGGGATGAAGGTTTGCCTGTCAGTATCAGGAGTACTTTTTCTGCTAGTGAGGTTTATCTTCAATTTGGTGAAACAGATAGGGATTTGCTTAGAACTGCTTTACGAGCGATTTATGTGAAAGATAAATATGACATTCCTAAATTCAACAAGATTTTTGAAGAAATTTTTAAAAAGGAAAAAGTAGCCTCTGAAGAAGAGGAAATGTTGGAAAAAGGTAAGGCATATAGAGGTACTGGTCCTAAATCTAATAAATATATTATCAAAAAGCAAAATAATGCATACAAAAAGGTTCAAAAAGAAAAAATAAATAATGAAAAGTTAAAAATGTTGTCAGGTCAGCCATTATTGGATGAAGTAAAAGAACTTGAACGGGATGGTGAGCTGATGAATAAGGATTTAACTAAATTAAATAGATTTGATCCTCGCATGCTTGAAATTTGTCAAAGATTAGGTAGGAGGATTGCCAATAAACGTTCAAGACGTAAGGTAAGAACATCTTCCCATAAAATTGATATGAGAAGAACAATCCGTGCCAATCTGAAATATGGTGGAGTGCCTATAGAGCTTATTAAGGCAAAGCCAAGACCACATAAAAATGAACACTTGTTCTTAAATGACATTAGCGGGTCATGTGAATGGATAAGTAGTTGGTTTTTTATGTTGATGTTTTCAGCACAAACTGCATTTAAACATTCAAGAACATTTGAGTTTGATAATAAGGTTATTGAAACAACCGATGCTCTAAAAGAAGAATATTTGATAGATTCATTTGTTAAGGTTAAAGACTTGAGAGTTAAAAACATGATGGTTCATGGAACTTCAGACATGTATAGTGCATTTAAGCAGTTTCAGGAAAAGGCAAATTTAAGCAACAAATCATATGTAATCATATTGTCTGACTGCAGGGATTGGGCAGGTCCAAAACAAAATGGTATTCCTGCAAGCGTTCATTTGGTTGAAGAAATGGTTCGGGACTCCAAGAAGGTTGTTATTTTAAATCCTGAAGATAGAAATAAATGGGATATTGTTGACAGTTGTGTTTCACTTTATGAGGATGCTGGAGCTCATGTTTTTGAAGTGAACACGCTAAATCAGTTGGCTCAGTTTGTAGAGCAAATGTAGGTGAGAGTATGGATTGTACCAAATGTGGTAATCCTAATGTTATTATTAAAAAAGAACAGTCTGGTCAGTATTTATGTAAGGACTGTTTCATTGAATCGATTGAAAAGAAAGTTATTAAAACAGTCAGAAAAGAAAAGTTATTGGATAAGGGAGATAAAGTTTTGGTTGCGCTTTCAGGAGGAAAAGACAGTGTAACGACATTGGAAATTTTAAATTCTTTTCGTGAAATGAATATTATAGATATATGTGCTGTAACTGTGGATGAAGGAATTGACAATTATCGTCAGGATGGTGTTGACATAGCTATTCGCCATGCTGAAAGGTTAGGCATAGAACATAAAATAGTCTCACTAAAGGATGCATATGGCATTACTTTGGATGAGATAATGAAAAAGCCGAATCATAAGGGTTCATGTTCATACTGTGGGGTTTTTAGAAGAACCTTAATTAACAAGGCTGCTCGTGAAATGGGTGCAACTAAAATCGCTACTGGCCATAATTTGGATGATGAAGTTCAGGCAATAATGATGAACTATCTTGAAGGCAATACAGATAATTTAACCAAACTTGGTGCAAAAACAGAATCAAAAGCAAAGGAATTCACTGTAAAAATTAAACCTTTAAGGGAAATTCCTGAAAGAGAAATTGGTTTATATGTTGTTGCTAAAGAATTGGAAGTTCATTTTGCAAGCTGTCCATATGCACAGCAGTCATTCAGGGGTGAAGTTTCAGAAGTTATCAATAAACTGAGCGAAGATCACCCTACCATTAAATACTCAACTTTAAGAGGTTATGATAAAATTAAAAATGCACTTAAAGAGGATTTTAAAAAGGACTATTCTCATGGAAGATGTATAAAATGTGGTGAACCTGCAGCTAATGAATTGTGTAAAGCATGTTCATTTATTGAAGAATTAAAAGGTGATTAAATGTCTTTTACATTAAAAATTCAAGAAAATTTAGAATCAAGAGAAATAACTTCACAAAATTACACGATTAAAGATTTAATTTTAGAATTGGGCTTATCTGCACAAACTGTCGTTGCCAAGCAAAACGGAGAATTGGTAATTGAAGATACTTTAATTAATGATGGTGATGAGATTCAATTAATTCAAATTATCTATGGTGGTTAATTTGAAGATCAGTTATGAATGTGGGGCATGTTTTTTAAGACAGGCTCGCGAAGCTATGGATTTGGCAACAGATGATGATGAATTGAAAATAGAAATCATCAATGACATTTTTAAATATTTGTCCACTACATTTAAAAAAGGAACTAACTCAAATAAAACAGGTTCTCATATCCACAATCTTATAAAACAAAAGACTCATTGTCATGATCCATACATTAATGAAAAAAAATTAGGCAATGACATAGCATTAAAATACTTGCCTTTGGCACAGAATATCCTAAAGGAAAATGATAATCTAGAAAATCGTGTTAAAATAGCTATTGTGGGTAATATATTAGACTTTGGAGCTTTTGAGTTAAGTGATGACATTGAAAAATTTATTAAAGATGCTTTAGGTAAGGATTTAACTGTTAAGGATATAGAATCCTTTGAAAATTCACTGAAAAAACATGATAATGTATTGTACATGGTTGATAATACAGGCGAGATAGTTTTCGATAAATTATTGCTGTCCAAAATCAAAGAATATGATATGGACATAACTATCGCTGTTAAATCAGAACCTATCTTAAATGATGCGTGCATGGAGGATGCAATAAACACTGGTTTGGACGAGTTCGGTGAAATTGTTGAAATAGGTGCTGGAACAGTAGGCTATGTGGACAGTGAAATATCTGATGAGTTTAGAGAAATTTTCAATTCCCATGAGTTTATCATATCTAAGGGTATGGGAAATTATGAAGGTTTGACTGAAATCGATTTGTCATCCAAGGATATTTACTTCCTGCTTTGTGCAAAATGCAATACTATTGCAAATGATATCGGCGTTAATTTACATGACATGTTGCTTTTAAAAAAGTAGTGATAATATGAATATAGCTTTCATTGGATTTGGAAAAGTTTCATATACTCTTTCTAAGCTAATCCAATCGCAAGACATTAATCTGATTACTTCAACAGAAAACCGGTCACAGGATACAATTTATTTGATCAAAAAAAGCAATGTTGAAGTTTTTCCTTCTTATGGCGAAGCTATTGAAAAATCTGATATTGTCATTTCTGCCGTAACTCCATTTAAAGCAGTGGACGTGGCTGAAAAATGTCGAAATACCAATGTCATATATCTTGATTTGAATAATATTTCCCCTAACACTACTCTAAAAATTAATGATATTGTAGACAATCTTGTTGATGGAGCGATTATCGGTAAAATCGATGCTGAAAATCCTATATTATATTTGTCAGGAAAGGATTCGGAGAAACTGCTGTTCTTGAATGATTTTCTTGATGTTAAAATAATTTCAGATAATATTGGTGATGCATCTAAATTGAAGCTGCTTAGAAGCACATACACTAAGTCACTATCCGTATTGCTGATAGAGTGTTATTCTCTTGCTTCCAGTTTAAATCTTGAAGATGAATTTTTTAATATATTATCATTAACTGAAGGTGATGAGTTTAAAAATAAATCACTTTCCAGAATTAACAATACATTAAAGTCATCCAAAAGAAAAGCTGAAGAACTTGAAGCAATTCTGGAATATTTTGATGATGAAGACTTGGAAATGGTTAAAGCGGCTCTGCATAAGCTTAAGCAATTTTAACGTTAATCTTAAATCCTTTTTTATCTTTTTTACTTTTAGCCGTCACAGGGATAAAATGAGAATCCATAATGTATCTCAGATAAGTCACTTCCTTTGCAGGCAGTCTAAGATTTGTTTTTATTTTTTTGCCTTCACTTTTAAGCTGAACAGATATCTTATTATTCTTGTCGACATATAAATCCGCATTTAAATCCTCTTTCATTATTTTTGTTTCAAATCGAGTTAGATTCAATCCTGCATTAAGTTCTAAAGGAACATCATCAACATCAATGTTTCCCTGTCTGAAATTATTATTCGCTTCCTTTGCACTCATTCCCTCATGTGTTTTAGATGCAACATACCATGCCCTTTCAATAACTTTGGAAACTTTCTGCATTTTAGGAATTACTCCCTTTGCCTCGTAGCTTTTCATCAGGTCCATCACTTCTTTTTTGGTAACGTCCTCTTCAATTGAGCTTATTGCAAGGCGTGTCATGACCGGACCATAATTTGATCTTCTGAATGCTGCCCAAACGGATTCTGGGTTTGAATAAACTCTCTTTTTAATAATCTGATTTATGGTCTCGCCGTTAAGGTAAGCTATTTTTGTGAGATTTCCTCTTGAGTATGTATTCATTCTTTTATATATGTCATCCCAGTTCCGGCCAAGATTAATGTTGTTTTTAGATATTTCATTTTCCAGGATTTCAACGGTTGATTTTGGAAGTAATTTTTTAATTTCTTTTGTGATGGTGTAGTCATTATCGATAATGGATTGCCTAATCAAACGACCGGAATATTTATCTTTATTCAACTCCTTTACAATATGGAATTTTAATTTGGAGCCTAAAAACTCATTGAGTGCATACCACCTAATTTCATTTCGGTTAGTATAATTTTTCGGCATTCCAACAAAGTTTCCTTCTTTGACAAATTTTTGTGCTTTTTTAGCTATTTCATCCAAAGAAATACTTGCTGATGTGATATAATCTGTTGCACCATCATCAATCATCTTTTGAAGCCTAATAGGAACACTGTATGATAGGACTAATCTGTGATGCAGCCCTTCAAATGATTTTATTTCATCAGCACCTAAAGCAAGTGCCATTTCACTTCTTGCCTCAAAGCTTGTAAAAAAAGGTGCATGATTTGCACTAAAACCTTTGTTCAAATATACAACAAGCTTTTTTGATTCATTGTCAGCAATTTTTCGAGCTTCGCTAATTAATTTTTCATGACCTTTATGCACGGGGTCAAAATCTGCGCTAATACATATCAAGTTAAACACCAAAAAAAGAAATTTTGAGATTAGTAAATTAATCTCATTACACCACTTATCACTAACCATATTCCGATTAGAGTACCTAAAATTATAGGATTTGCAACATAAGTTCCAACAATAATGTATATTACACCAAGAATTATTCCAGCTATTCCAATATAAAATCCATTTTTTGAGGTACGATTGTTGATTAAGGATACAACACCGCCAATGATTAATATGATTCCTCCGAGATATAGGGAAATCTCAGTTAAAAATCCAATCAATGTTGGATTAAATATTATGCCTATGCTTATGAAAAGCAATATCATACTTAAAATAATATCGATAATTGCTCCAGAGGTATTATAATCAATTATCATTAGGCCGGTCATCAATGTAAATATTGATATTAATAAAACGGATAATCCAAGTATTGCACCTGAAGATATTATTCCAATCATTGGAAATGCAATAATCATTATTCCGAAAATAATGGCCAGTAAACTAACAATTTTATTTTTCATCTAAAAAATCCTCCACTTAATAATTATTAATCATTGTATTATTTTAATATAATGGTATATGTTTGATTTTTGTTTTAGACTGGTTCATATCTGCATTTTTAACTTCAGCTAACCATTCACTTTTACATTCACAATCATATTCTATAATACTTTGGGTTAAATTGCAATCAATAATCATATGTTTTAAATCTTTGTTGCACTTTTTACAGTTATACGGGCCGCGTCTTGAACCGAAACCTGAT
This sequence comes from Methanobrevibacter millerae, assembly GCF_001477655.1. Classification (NCBI taxonomy): domain Archaea; kingdom Methanobacteriati; phylum Methanobacteriota; class Methanobacteria; order Methanobacteriales; family Methanobacteriaceae; genus Methanobrevibacter; species Methanobrevibacter millerae. The sequence continues at coordinate 536,743 of NZ_CP011266.1, forward strand.
GTGTCTAAAAGGGCAGGAATACTTACTTCACTCCTTATTGTATTGATGATTTCAATGCAGCTCCAAATCCAAGGAGGTTGATAGGCACCTTTTCTCCATAATCTCTCGATAACTGTTCCACCATGGATTGTTGCAGGACAAACTGATAACCTGTCCACTCCCATAGCCTCACAATCCTTAGCGGTCTGTATTGCTTCAGCTATTGTCTGTGATTCGGATGTGAGTATTGGTTTTACAAAGATATATGCTTTGGATTTGAGGTTGTAACCTTTTTTATCCCTCAATTCTTGCATCAATTTTACTGCATCTTTAAAATCCTTTAAAGTAAAACCTTTATTGATTTTATTTAATCTCGTATAATCATTTGAAGTTTCAAGTCCTATGCTGACTTCAAATAATCTCTCTCCAATAATTGAAAAGATGTCATCCAAATATTCTTCTTTTACGTATTCCGGTCTTGACTCAACAATGATTTCACTTACATTATCCATATTTGCCAGAGTGGTAAGTATTTCGTCACGTGCCTCGATTGGAAGTTCATATGGATTTAGAAAACTGCCTGACGCAAACAGTTTTACAGATATCTTATCTTCATTTTCTATATCGAATCTGGAAAGGTGATCATTAAAAATCTTTAAGATGGTTTCACTATCTATCGGTTCTAATGTACAGTCAGACACATAACTGCACATGGTACATCCTCCGCTATCTCCCAATGCCCAAGAACACCCTGGAGTTGGTAGGATTATAAATAATGTTTTTGAAACACCATCATATGTTAAATCATCATTATACCAACTTGCACCAACTTGTTCTGGTGTTTTTGGTTCTTTTCGCTCAAAAGCCCTACTTCTAATTTCTTTGCATAAATTTTCAATTTCCATTATATTATATTATAATGTTGCTATAATTAAAAATTATTGTTAAAAATAAGTTTTGTTATTAAGTTGTGTTTACGTGTTTTAAAAAAATAAAAAAGAAAGAGAAAGCAAGTTTAGAAACTTGCAATTACGTCTCCTAATAATTTAATGGATTCTTTTACGTCTTTACCAACAGGGGAACCTGCTACGTATTGAGTTACACCCATTTCAGCTAAGCCTTCAATTTTAGGGATGAATTCATCAGGAGTACCACATACTGAGAATGCGTCTAATGCTTCATCAGTTACAGCACCGATAGCTCCACCGAAGTCACCTTTAGCTAAGAATGCTCCCATTTGTTCGTTGAATCCTTCAGGTAATCCGTGTCTTTCGATTACTGGAGGTGGGGAACCTGCTGCAATAAATGCAACAACGATTTTAGCTGCGTTTTTAGCTGCGTCTGAGTCCGGTCCGATGGAAGTTGCAGTGTATGCACCAACATCGAATGCTTTGTCTCCGCCAGCTGCTTCGAGACCTTTTTTGATCATAGGCATAGCTGCTTCGTAATCTTTAGGGTTGGAAGCGTTAATTAATACACCATCAGCGATTTCTCCAGCAGTTTCTAACATTTTAGGACCTTGTGCACCCATATATACTGGGATGTGGTCTTGTACTTTTTTAACTCCGCCTAAAGCTGCTCCAGCTTCAGTTTTTTCACCAGCTAATAAGGTGTTAATGTCAGCGATTGCTGCTTTGATGGTAGATACAGGTTTAGTCCATTCAATTCCTAAAGCATCGAAAGTTGCTTTGTCACCAGGACCAATACCGAAGGTTGCTCTACCTTCTGAGATTTCGTCAATAGTTGCGATTGCAGAAGCAGAGATTGCAGGGCTTCTTACATATGGGTTGGTTACACCAGGACCCATTTTAATGGTTTCAGTATTTGCTGCAAGTAATGCTAAGGTTTCGTATACATTTTTGTTGTTATAGTGGTCAGTGATCCATGCATATTCAAAACCAACGTCTTCTGCTAATTTTACTAATTCTACAATTTCATTTAATGGTATTTGAGGTACGAATTCTATACCGAACTTCATATTTTATCACCATTTAAAATATTAGTAATGTAATATATAAAGTAATTTTTATTTAATTTAATTAGAAAGTTTTAAATACTCATAATTTTTTGAGGATATCTTCTTTATATAATATTATGTGGTTTTATTTTTGTATTACGAATTTATTTTTTATTAATACTTTTATTTTTGTTGGAATTTCTTCAAACATTTTTAAAATTTTTATTTAAATATTAATTTTAACACATTATTTTTTTAATAAGATTATTATATGTATTTATTTTTAAAATATATTTTTGATATTTCATATTTTTTAATTATTTATTATTTTGCAATTTATTTTAATTGATTTTGTTAATTGAATCCATCTCTCTATTAGATGTGCTATGTGTTTTATGGCGATGACCTAAGTCTTGTTGTATTGGACAATTATGACTATGATGGTTGCTTTTCCGCATGTAGCTATAATTTATCATATTTATTTAATTAATTTCATTATTAATTCATTGAATATGCTTTCGTGAGTACCTGAGTTTTTCGGGTATGATGTTGGTTTTGTAGATGTGGTGAAATTTGGTTATAGAAATTTTTTATGACTGATTTTTAGTGTAAATACTCGTCTATATTTTTTTAGCGTACTTCATAATATTATAGTATTATGTCTGTTATGTGTTCAATTCTGTTTGATCCTGGCAGATGCTACTGCTATTGGGATTCGATTAAGCCATGCAAGTCGAACGAGTTTAGGCTCGTGGCGTACGGCTCAGTAACACGTGGATAACCTACCCTTAGGACCGGGATAACCTTGGGAAACTGAGGATAATACTGGATAGGCAATTATTCCTGCAATGGTTTTTTGTTTAAATGTTTTTTCGCCTAAGGATGGGTCTGCGGCCGATTAGGTAGTTGGTTAGGTAATGGCTTACCAAGCCGTTGATCGGTACGGGTTGTGAGAGCAAGAGCCCGGAGATGGAACCTGAGACAAGGTTCCAGGCCCTACGGGGTGCAGCAGGCGCGAAACCTCCGCAATGTGAGAAATCGCGACGGGGGGATCCCAAGTGCCATTCTTAACGGGATGGCTTTTCATTAGTGTAAAGAGCTTTTGGAATAAGGGCTGGGCAAGACCGGTGCCAGCCGCCGCGGTAACACCGGCAGCTCTAGTGGTAGCAGTTTTTATTGGGCCTAAAGCGTCCGTAGCCGGTTTAATAAGTCTCTGGTGAAATCCTGTAGCTTAACTGTGGGAATAGCTGGAGATACTATTAGACTTGAGACCGGGAGAGGTTAGAGGTACTCCCAGGGTAGAGGTGAAATTCTGTAATCCT
>NZ_CP011266.1:545000-785000 GCF_001477655.1 Methanobrevibacter millerae
GCAGAACTTTATCCGAAAGTTCAGTCATGATATTTCATCGATTCATGAAGTAGTTCTCTTTACTTTTGTCATATGGTGAATTATTGTGTGTTATCATTTTATGTCGCTTAATCTTAGTCCAACTCATTTTAATTAAATGATTCTCTTGTTTAGGACCAGTTAGTACCCATTTTCCACGATGATATCCATCATCGTATTCTGGGAAATATTTTCTTTTAATCCATTTCCAACCTTTATTTTGGTGCAAACGGCGCAAAAACTTATATATTTTGTTCCATATATAGTAATCCATATCAGAAAATATCTTTTTAGCAACAGTAGGTTTCCAATAATTGGCAGTGCCAATTATTAAAGGGTTTAAAGAGTCTATCAGACTGTCCACGTTGTCTCCGTGATGCCATCTGACTCTTTCAGACACTTTAGCTTTAAAATTTTTGATACTATCTTTTGATGGTTTAATCAAACATTTTAAACCTTTATTAGTTTTATATTGTCTGAAATTGAATCCTAGAAAATCAAATCCTTCAGAAATGTGTGTAATTTTAGTTTTATCTTCTGCAAGTACCAATCCTCTCTCGGAAAGGTAGTTTTCAAGAATTTTAGGTACTTTTTCGATGTCTTCTTTAGTTCTTGCGAAAATAACGAAATCATCGGCATATCGAGTAACACGATATTTTCCTTTAGTTTCATAAAATTCTTTGGTTTCACCATTTCGTATTTGAGTTCTCTTCTTGTAAGAGATGTTTAAATAGTCTTCAAGTCCAGTTAAAGCAATATTTGCCAGTAAAGGTGAAAGTAATCCTCCTTGAGGAGTACCACTCGTGGTCCTATTAAACACACCATTATCAACGTATCCTGCTTTTAAGTACCTTTCTACCAGTTTAATCAATGGAAAACCTCTAATTTTACTTAAAATAAACTCGTGAGATAAATTATTGAAGCAATCTTTAAAATCACCTTCAAATACTTCACAAAATTTATTGTTGTGGATAATGTTAAATATTCGTTCTACGGCGTCATGGACTCCTCTTTTCGGCCTAAACCCATAACTGATGGGTTCAAAATTGACCTCCATTTGAGGTTCCAATGCCATGCGAATAATTTCTTGATAAACCCTATCAATAACAGTAGGAATTCCCAAAGGGCGTAATTTACCATTTTTCTTACGAATATAATGTCTATACGCAGGTTTAGGAACATGTTTAGATATATTCCTAGTTTTGAGTTTATCAACTAATTCTCCACGTTGTTTATCAGTTTTGATGACTTTTCCATCGATTCCAGGTGTTCTTTTACCTTTATTAATTTGTGTAACACGTTTAACTGCCATTAAAATGGCAGATGTACTTCTCACCAATATTCTTTGTAAATCTCGTACTTTTCTTGAATCTCCTATGCTTTCGGCATGATATATCCGTTTCTGTAACTTATCTATATACTTCTCGACCTTGTACCAATTGATACAAGACCAATCCGTAGCGTATTGTGCTGTGGACTCATAAACATCATTGTTTTGAGCGTATCTCATCTTATCACTAATCCTTTGAATAAATTACTTATTTTCCGTTTTATATTCACGTTTTCCACCAATCAGAAGTCTGCCATGTTATCCATGCCACACACGAAGGTGTGGTATCCATTATAGTTATTATTCCCACTATTTCCTATTGTCTTTCGACTGTTAATGGCTTTTGCTTTCTCTGATATCCATTACCTCCCAAGGAATTAGGCTTCATTTACAATCCGCTTACTCACAGATAGTTGTGAGATCTTGTGAGGCTTACCAAGTTGATCTACTTCAGAAGCGAATGAATTAAGGTTCAATCTATACTCCGGCAAATTACTGTAAGGTTATGACTAAATAATCACGTAATCATTGATTATTTCTATGAATTTGCTATTCAATAGTAGTTAAATTAAGTTTAACGTTGCATTCTACCTATTGGCTTGATTTACGAAGCTTACAATTGTTCACTTACGTTAACCTTTTTCACTCTTTCCCTAGCACATAAGTACAATGAATGCTTTATACTTATTTATGCATAATATCATGCAACCTCATAATCAATTACTCGATTATGAGTTTCAATGGGGAAAATCCCGTCATAACTGGGATTGAAATAAGATTTCACTGATTTAAATGGGAAATAGACCCTAGCTTGTCGCACTATTACTTATCAAATGCTCTAGGAAAAAACCTATTTTTTTAGGGGTAATAAATATGATTATGGATAAAAAAGACGAGCTAATAGTTAAAAATTTTTGTTATGAACGTGGACTTAAGGATGTTACAATAAAGAGTTACACGACTGCTATTGGACTTTATTCCCAATTTCATGAGATGCCCTTCCATGAATTATTGGATGAGGCTGAAAGGGAAGAGCAGGAAGGTGTCAAATGGAAACATTCTATGTTGAGGTCTAGACTTCTGGCATTTAGAAATCATTTGCTGGAGAAAGGACATCTTGCTAATACCGTTAAAGGTTATACTAGCAGAGTCCGAACAGTTTATGAAGAAGGATATGACATTGAAATTGGCAGAATGCCAAAGTTAAATCAGAAAAATGTTAAAAAAGCCACACCTATTTCTTATAATGATTTGCCCGATAAGGAATTGATAAGGCATGTTTTAAAAATGGTTAATCCTTTAATGAAGGCCATTATTTTATTCATGACCAGCAGTGGCTGTGCTAAAAGGGAAACTTTAAATTTGACTATTCAGGATTTTATAGATGCTACCTATGAATACCATCAAAAAAGTGATTTTGATGATGTTCTCGTAGAATTATATGGTAGAGACGATATTGTTCCATCCTGGAGTCTAAGAAGGCAGAAAACCAACAAATATTATACTACTTTTTCAAGTCCGGAGTCTACAGCTGAGATATTGCACTATCTGGTAATAGATGAAAGAGAATTAACCAATTCATCTAAGCTGTTTAATATCACTTCCACCCATCTTAATAATACGTTTGGAAAAATCAACAATCAGTTAAAGCTGGGTAAAGCAGGTGCATATAATAAGTTTCGTTCTCATATGTTAAGGAAATTTCATGCCAGTCAATTGTATAATGATGGGCTTAGTATGGATGAAATTGATGAACTTCAGGGACGGGGTAAAGACCAGACCAGAACTTCCTATTTCATGGAAGATCCTTTACGATTAAGAAGTAAGTATATTGAACATTTGGGTGCTCTAACAATTAATGTTGATGTAGAGAAATTATCTTTTAAATCTCCAGAGTTTATGCAAATTGAAAATGAAAATAAACGTTTAAATGAAGAATTGGATAAACTCAGGAGTGATATATCTATTATCAAAGAAGCTTTAGGAAATAGTCTTGAATAGATTATTTCCATTTTATACATTTTACTATTTTTTCTTATTTTTTACTGAACACCAATTTTAAAAACATCGGCGATTATTTTTTGAGGGTAAACAATTTAATATAAAAACTGTTTTTTCATTGAATATTATTCAAAAAAAGTAAAAGATAAGTTTTATATATTCAAAACACCAAATCTATGATTGGGTCTTATGAGTGAGGACAATTCTTACGAGTGAGAACAATTCTTATGAGTCGGGACAATTCTTACGAGTGAGAACAATTTTTTTTGTAAGGCTTAAACTATCAATTTAGTGAGGTAAAATATCAATAAAACATGAAAAAAATGTAATGAGAAAAAAGAAGATCTTAAACCATATAAAAAAGGATTATAATATTAAAAAAATATTTATATGGAAAACGAGCTAATAAATATTATTTTTTAATATAATCCTAAATTATAGGGCCAGTAAGAAAAATAGAAATAGTAAACAGAGTCGCCAAACTATGTTAAAATTAATACTTTTCAAAACTTAACCCAATATTTAGTTTATTTTAAAAACTATATAAAGATTTTCAAATTGAAAAAATCAGTGCTTATCTTATTCTAAATATGTGGTAAAGAATGAAAAATTATTTTTACCGACTCGCTATTTTTACTTTTCATACATTCCTGGCCAATATGATTAAGATTTTCAAAAATCATTTCTCTCTCAATTACTTACTGAAATAATAATTGGGAGGTGAAAAATATGGGGTCGCCAAAATATGTATGAACTAAAAAAATCAATAAACCAAAGAATACGTAAAGAAACCATTGTTGTCCATAACTTTCAGGCTCTTGAAGAAGCAATTGCTGAAATTTCAGAATCTGAAAATATTAACAATGAAAGAAAATTCTTTGCTTTATATGAAATAAGGATATCGAAACTGGATTCATAGATTTAATCCATTAGATTGTAGAACTATAATTTTAAAAACATTCAAGGAGTCGCCAAACTATGTTAGAACAGGATGTAAATGGAGTGCCTCATGTTTTAGTTCCAAAAGAGGTATGGGATAAAATATGGGACGTTTTTGATAGAATTGAAAATGTGGGTGAATAGAATGAATAGCTATTCCACATTTGTAGATGATTGCATTAATGAGGTTGATCAGATGACATCCTCCATTAATCAATTCGAAGACAATTACCATGGCATCTTAACCCACAACGGTGAGATTAAAGTTGCCAAAGGTGATGTAGAACAAAAAATTCTCCACATTGATGATAATGGCACTGTATTAGTTAAAGGTGCAAAAAGTTCCTACTCTACATTAATACACGCAAAACTGTTGCCATTAATTAATTATGCAACTAAAGGAGATACAGCATTCATCAAATTCAGAAGGGGTGAAGCTTTTATTGTTGGATTTAGGAAAAAGAAAAGAGTTGATTCACATGTCTAAACCGGCCAGACTATATCCTAAACCAGAACCAGTCAACATTAATCTAAAATTAATTTTGATTGGAAGTATATTATTTGCTTTAGTATTGGGTTGGATTGGAATTGCAACCAGTTATGGGGGGTTCTAATAGGAACTCTCCAATCTTTATAGGAAGTGAAAAAATGGTAAAAGCAGAAATTATAGAAAATTCAGAAGTCTCTAAAGAAAACGGATTAATAGCTGCAGATAATGTTCCTAATGTTGATGTGGCTATTGAACAATGGGACGCATATCAAAAACTATGTAAAGGATTATTGAATGAAACGGATTATCAGGAAATCATTGTAAAAGAAAAGGATGAAAACGGAAACTATATTAAAGTCAAAAGGCACTTTAAAAAGAAATCAGTATGGCAAAAACTCTCACGTGCATTCAATGTCGACACTTCAATTGTAGATCGTGACATTGAAAGAACCAAAATGGGCAGAGTACGTGAAGCTTATTACTGCGTTAGAGCAACTCTTCCAAATGGACGCAGCGTAGAATCAGACGCTTTATGTTCTCGCTCAGAAAAAGGAAAAGACAAAGTCTCAGATCACACCATTATGTCCACAGCTAAAACACGTGCAACTAATCGTGCAATAGCTGAACTGATAGGTGCGGGAGAAGTATCAGCAGAAGAAATGACAGCTGAAAAAGCAGTTGAAAATCAATCAAAATTTTTAAAAGAGGACAATAGCTAAATCCTCAATTTATATTTTTTTAGGAGAAGGATAAAATGAGTTTTAATGACAAACAGACTATCTTCACAGGTACACAATTAGATTATGAAGAAATTGTAGAAATTCCGGACGGATATGAAAAAGCAGAATTGAAAGACTTCGGAGACGGCAAACTATTGGCGGGAAGGCCAGAAATGTCTTCTGTTACTTCTTACACATTTGACGATGATGGGGAAGAAAAAACAGTCAACAGATTCAAACTATACATCTTTCAGGATGATGAGCAGTTATATATTGAAATCAATGTAAACCTCAAAAACGATGGAGACATTCACAAAAATATCAGAAAAGGAAGTGTACTATTTGATTTTATTACCAGCATTCTTGAATTGGAAAATGCAGGTTCAGTCGGCAAATCAAACATCATCAAAAACGTTAATCTTAAAGAGTACCGTGAATTCGTAAACAGATTAGGTGAAATGACGATACAGGTTAAAGAAAAAACTGGAAGCTATGTCTATTACAGTTTCATTGTACGTGATGTCCAAGTAAAATAAACGAATAAATGGAGCAAGCTCAAAATGGCTACCGGTAAAGCACTGTTAAAAAAATACATTAAAGAAACACATAAAAAAGAGATTGACAAACTCAAATCTCAAAATAAACAGTGTAAAGTCAGTATTGATTATGATGATTTAAATCAATTCCTGATTGATCAATCCGGGAAAGATTTCTGGAAACATAAAATATATGAGTTCATTAATCAGATGGATGAATATTTCGATACTGGCAACGTTACCTTAAAATTCATAAACGTGCCTGAAAGAGATAACCTCCATGATTTGGATGCTACATATAACAATGAATGGATAAGCACCAAAGCAATGATTAAAAACATAACTGACGTCCGTGTTGATTTAAAAACTGCCTGTTATCTTTGCAGAGAATGTGGAAAACGGCACTTCTTGCACATCTCCAACCCCACACAGCAAACAAGGGTTCCACCTTTTTGTGATGGTTGTGGTGCAAGAAGCAAATCCATGAATTTTGATAAAGAAACAAGTATTTACAGGAATTATAGATTATTGAAACTTGAAGAACCATTGGAGTTAAGGAGTGGAGGTTCAACAAGAGAATTTAAAGCTATTGTTTTAGATTTTCTTGCATCTCCATTCACTAATCTGAAAGTAGGTGATGTTGTTAATGTAACTGGCCTTTTCAAAATTGAACCTAGAAAAATTAAAGGCCGAAGTGACGGATTTGAGTTCATAATTCATGTTCACAACATTACTCCTGTAGATGATGTTTTTGAAGATTCAAGGATTAGTGAAGAGGACATTAATGAAATAATCAACCTGTCTAAACAGGATAATGTTTTTGATTTGTTGTGGAGGACTTTAGCTCCTGAAGTTTACGGTCATGAAACTATCAAGAAAGGTTTGATACTTCAATTATTTGAAGGAAATAGGCCGATTTCTGATGTGTTCAAATCCGAGAATATGGACAGATGGACAATACATATCCTATTAATTGGCGATCCTGGAATCGGAAAAAGCCAGTTAATACAGGCTATGAAAAAACGTGCACCTAAAAACATTACTATAAGCGGAACCAACACATCACAAGCAGGATTAACGGTTTCGACCGTAAAAGATGAATTGACCGGAACTTGGACAATGGAAGCCGGTGCAACAGTACTGGCAGATACTGGTGTTTTATGCATTGATGAATATGATAAGCTTTCCCCTTCAGCACAGAAATCACTTAACGAACCCATGGAACAGTCAAGTGTTTCAAGTGCTAAAGCGGGACTGGTACAAACAATGTCTGCAAGAACATCAATACTTGCCGGTGCAAATCCAAAATATGGCAAATTTGACAGATATAAATTATATCGGGACCAATTGGAAATACCAGAATCCAACTTGTCCCGTTTTGATTTGATATTTGCCCTTGAAGATGATGTGGATAAAGAAAAGGATTCTAAACTTGCTGATGCATTGCTTAATAAAGATTTCATCCTTGATGAATCTGAAACAATAGCTATTGATCTATTTAAAAAATACATAACATGGATTAAAGCCAACTGCTTTCCAGTATTGAGCAGAGATGCAAAAATACTCCTTAGGGAGTTTTATGTTGATACAAGAAAAGTTGCTTCACAGACAAGTGACGGAAAACCCATAACTGCAAGGGATTTAAAGGCTTTGGAGAGATTAACAATAGCTAGAGCAAAATGTGAATTTCGCTCCGAAGCTACAATCAAAGATGCAATTGAAGCTATTGACATTTACAAAGAAGCATTAAAGGGTTTAGGATTATCATTAGCAACAGCAGGTGAGTTATATGGAGTTCATTCACAGGATGAATTAAGTGTTATTTCTGATATGGAAAATATGATTAGAAATAATATCGATATGGAAGGGGGCATGTTATCTTCTGAATCATTGAGGCATTTGGAAATTGAATGTGGCATGTTATGTCATGAAAAAGGTATAAATCGAGAGGGGATTTTTGACATTGCATATGAGAATGTGAAAAAAACTCTTTAAGGGAAGTTTTGAAATCATGGTCATATGGTCATTATGCCCATATGGTCATAATATTTCAAGACCCCTGAAACTTTTTTGAGAATTGAGTATTAATAATGGAGGTAAAATGTATGACTAAAAAAAGTTTGAAAGTTAGTATTGAAGAAGAAATTTTAGAAAAAGCAAAAAATCACATACCTAATCTATCTGGTTTTGTTGAAGAATGTTTAAAACATTACTTGGGTTATGTAAATGGAACATACCCTATAGGAAACATCAATGAAATCACAGACAACATCGGTAAATTACAAGTAGAACTATTTTTAATCAATCAAAACTTTGATGCTGAAGAAAGTAGATTGGAAGTTGAAAATTTTGAAAAAGATAAGGTCTGGAGATTTCTGTGGAATGATTACAGGGTAAGATTAATTCCTGATGATGCATTAATGAAAAAAGCTATTGAAGTATTGAGAATAGATGAAGAAGAATTAGAAGATATTCTTGATTGGGTTTATGAAACGGATATTGATGTGGATACTAATTCATGGCAAGAAGTGTTGAAATTATATTGTGAAAACAATGAATTAGTTAATTATTAATTTGAAGTTTTATTAAAAATGATAACATAACAATTTTAAGGTTTAAACAGACCAATTTCATCTTTAAATCTATTTTTTATTTCTTCAGTAGTTATTTCATTGTTTTTAAATTTTTCATATAATTTTAAAAAAGGTATGGTTGTAATAATTAATGTTTCATATTTTTCTTCTGCTTTTTTTATAGTTGTTTTATCAACCTCTTCACGTTCATAAGGGTTCTTTTTAATAAATGTATTAATAATTAATAAAGGTTTAATTATTTCTTTTATATTATTTTCATCTAAATAATCTTCCCTATCTGTAACATGATCATCTAATTGTCCAAGATGTCCTTTTTTTACATTACTATTAACACCTTTTATTTCACCAATAAATGTGATATCATTAAATTTTATTAGAAAATCTTCTTTATAAACATCTTTAAATTCAGATAAATCGTAATCAAGCATTTCTTCTAACATTTTAAAAACAATTTTTACTAAAGGTTTTCCTTGCTTATACAATATTGATTTGTAATAATTATTTTCTTCAAGTTTATTTTCTGCAGTGTTAATTTCTTCTTCTAACAATTGTATTTCTTGTTTTCTTTGTTCAATAAATAATTTTTTTTCTTCATCATCAAACATTTCAATTTCATCAAACCAGTTGGGAATATCAATAATATCTTTAGGTTCAATTTCTTTGATAAAATGAATAATATCTCTATTATTTTCTAAATTTAAAGTTGTATATATTATATTTTTATATTTGATTGTTGTTGCATTATCATTAGTATTTTTAGTGATTATTTCACATGAATTATGATTAATATCTAAATAAAAATCAGCACTTAATTCAGCATTATCCATTTTTGTTTTATTTTTTTCAAATATTAATTCAAAAGGAGGTGAATTAAAATATAATTTTAAAAATTTATAAATCATATTTAGTTCATCTTTAATTCCTCTCTGCTTGCTATATTTATTTTGGGGTAGTATAACTACAATTTCACTTGAGTAGGGTTTGTTTATACGTGCTTTTATTGAATAAAAATCATCAGCTTTTTCAAATATATCATATTGATATTTGAATATATTGGGATTATTCAAACAAATTAAGTTATAATCAAATGTATCAAATGCTTCAAAATGTGTTATTTGATTAATTATTATGTCTGGAAAGTTATCTTTATTGATTGGAGGATATTTTATTAATTGAATTTTTGGAGTCATATTTATCTATTTATTTTTATATTTTCATTAATCTTTTCACTAAAGTTCAGAATATTTAATTAAAAAATTATTAATCAAAAAAGAAGAAAAAAATGGAAAAACTTGTCACTTCACCAAGTTTTCCATATAAAGAAATATTTATTTTAGATACCCTTTACATTAATTCTTTTTTCTCTTGCAAATTCCTTATCAAAAGTAACTAAATAATCCAAATTATATTCCATTACTGTTACAATCATGCCAGAATCCGTAAAGCTTAGTTTACCATCAAATTTATTAAATATTTTAATAGTTTTTGAATTATAATGGGGTATCGTATGTTCATTTATAATTTTAAAGTTATCTATCATGAAGTAATACATTGTTTCTGCTTTTTCAGCATCCCCTTTTAAATTAACAACATTAACAACTTCTTCTATTACATTATCTCCAATATAACAATCTTCAGATAATAAGTCTCTAAGTTCTAATGCTTTTTCTTTATTACTATCGTTTTCTAACGCTAATGCAATTATAAATGAACTGTCGAAATAATATTTTTTCATTTCTTATATACCTCTCTTTTTAATTCAACACTATTTGTAACCTCTTTTGTTTTAACAATACCAATTATATCCTCTATATTGACTTTGTTTCTGAAGTTAACTTCTGGTTGCCCATCATCAGTTATTCCCCATTCTACAATAGTTTCATCATTTATATCAAAAGCTTCTCTCATCTCTTTTGGGATGGATGTTTGGAAGTTTTTATATATTTTTGTATTTGCTACCATCATATTTTTTCACCTCATATCTCACATATCTTTCATATCATTGCATCTTAAATTAATCATAAAATATTAATCTGTTAAATTATTGCTAAAACATTAAAGTTTACAATAGCGTTGGTTATAATTATAAATTCTGTTATATATAAATTTATCTGTCAATTAAAAATTTATGATAAAATTAGGATTAACAGAAATTCAAAACTATAAAAAATACATCGAGTTTTAATCTTATTTTTTATTTATCTTTATTACCAAATTATTTATTACTTATTTTATATAAAAAATATAATAAATATTATAATAAAAGATATATTTCAAGTTAAACATTAATTGGAAGTGATTATTATGGGTGTTGCTAACTTTATTAAAACTAGATTATTGAATAATCGTGTAGAACAATACAACACAAAACGTAGCTATTGGGGTGAAGATGAAAGACAACCTAGAACTGATGGAATCAATACTGGCCTTGATCTAATTGATGCGCTTCCACCAGTAATTAATAAGACAATAGCTAATGCACGATATGCCGTTAAACTTGACGGATATACTTCAGGAATTTTGAAAAACAGGATTGATAAAGCTAATGTTAATATGGTATTGGTGGACAAGGACAATAAACTCTCACAGGAACAGAAATTAACTTTAATATTATGGGCCAGAAAAATCGACATCAGCCAGGTAGCAAAAAACATCCTGCAGGGAGGAATGGTTGATGGAGAGGGTTTAATTAAACCGGTTGAACGTTGGGATAAGGATATCGGCAAATATATTAAACCAATATTTCTAGAAATCGGTGCTAAAGGCTATGGATTAAAAAAGGAATTTAATGATGATAATGAAGTGCAGCTATTCCTGCATGAAATGCCTAAAGATGTTGTTAATGGCACTCCTGAAGACTTTAATAATTTTGTAAGCGTTGAAGAAGGAAAATTAACAGTTAAATATGACGCTGAAGAAGTTATTAACTTTATGTATAATGAAATATACTGTGAGGCTCAAAGCATTATCCTGAATTGCTTAGATGATATTTATCATAAGTGCAATCTGGAGAGAAATCAGGTGGAGAGAATTAATAAGGATAATATTATTGAGGTTAAGCCTTCACTTGATGCTAACGGTCAACCTATAATTACTGAACTTTCAAGCACTGCTAAAGAAAATCTTTATTCAGATTATGGAACTACTGCAGACAGTAATGTGGCTATTGTACCTCCAGGAATTGAATCTAAAATACTTGGGGGTAACAATTACCAGTCAGACTATACTAGACAGACTGAAATCTTTAGAAATAATATTTTAAGAACTTTTGTAACACCGCAGTCTCAGGCAGGTAATGAAAAATCAAACCAGAATGTTGCAGAATACATTAACGATTCGGCTATTACAGGTTTCATTGTTAATGTAGCCAATGACCAGAAATGGGTTTTAAAGTACTGCAATGAACTATTAAATCGCCAATTGGAGTTAATGGGTATTAAAGATACGTATAATGTTTATTTTAGCTATTCAAGAGATGATGTTGTTAAATATATAATGGAGTTATCAGCTGAAGGTGATGAAATATATGAGAATTATTTAAGTAACTTTGAAGAGGAACAGCCTGTAGGTGAAAGGATTGTAAGTGATAGTGGAGCCGAAATATAATATATATTTATATAAAATAAGTAATAAAATATATAATAAATAATATAATAAAAAGTGATAATGATGAGGCATGAACTTTTTGAAGTCGGATCATATGACTATTCCGATCTGGACAATCGACTTGACAAACCTGTTGAATGGACTGAAGATGATCTAAAGCTAATAGCTGAAAACTACCGTGGAGGAATTCCTTTAACTTCTGAGCATGACAATATCTATGTCGGTATTGGAAACAATATCTCTTATGAAAAAGGTAAGCTATTCATTGAAGTTCCGGATGAACTGGATATGGAAGGAAAAGGTCTGTCCCCTAAAGTTGATGTCTTGCTGAAAGATAATGGAGATTCATTTGGAATTGATACTATGAGCTTAATAGATGTTGGTGTAACTAAAAACCCTAGAAAAATTACTTTATTGAATTCTGAAATAACTGAAGATGTTGGAGAAACCAGAACTCATGAGCCACAACCTCATCCTCCCAGTAAAGATGCTAATGTAGCAACTAGTCTGTTATTGGAGAAATTGCAGGGCAAGGATGCAGAAATTGGAAAGCTTCAGGATGAAATAAATAGCTTAAAGGAAGAATCTGAAAAATATGATGAAATAAAAAAAGCTATTGAAGAAAATAAGGAATTCATAGACAGTAAAGATGAAATCCTAAAAGAGTTATCAGAACTCAGAAAAGCCGAAAATGAAAGAAAAATAAAAGAGTACGAATCTAAATACAACTTTAACTATAATGAAAATGCACAGGATAAGGAAATAATTGATAAACTATTGTCTGGTGATGTTGATATGGAACTGATGGAAAAACTGGCAGAGAGAAGAATACAAATAGAAGCCAGTAATGACGGTTCAACGCCTGGTGGAAGAAATCCTGAAAATTCTGGAAATGAGGGAGAAGTCGGTGAAACCGGCAGTACATCTGATGAAAATGCACCTTCCTTTACTACCCGTGAAGAATATAATAAGATTTTAAAGGACATGGGATTCAACAGAACTAGAATATAGCTATGATGGTGTATTTTTGTTGCTTTTTACACTGGAGCTAGATTTTTCATGAATCCCTCGTTATTTGATGGGGAAGTGATTTTTTATACATTTTCTCACTTCTCCTGATATGCTGTATTGATACCCTTAATGCCTAATTAATGGGGGACAAGCCCTCATTTTAATTGCCCATGAGTGCCAATACAAATTAATTTAAGTTTACAAAACTTAACCCGAACCGACCGATAAATGGTCGGTTCTTAAATTTGACAAATTTAATAATTCCAAACCATAAACTCGGAACAGGGGGACAAGCCCCTGTTCCTCGAAACTTGATAGTACATTAATTGGGGGATCTATAGTATAGGCCTTTCGCTAACGCTCAAGGCGTCCAGTTCGACCTATGGTCGGACGGAACATCGAGATAAGATTGAAAATATTATTTTTATTTTGTAGAGTGGATTACGGAACCGACAACTGGTGTCGGTTCCTTATTAAGTATATACTCGCCAATTCTATTCGCCCCCACCTATACCATGCCTTCCACATATGCTTCCCTTTGGTCAGCATAGGGTCGGCATGGTTATGGTGGGGGCGAATTGGCTCGTTTATAACGTGCGGTATGGAAGTTGGATTTGATTTGAATAAAATTAGTATTTAATCAATAGGTCAAAAATTATTTCTTCATGGAATCCAAATACAACTAATTATTTTCGATATTTTGTTTAAGATTGTTTATTAATTTTAATATTTCAATTAATCTTTCGTTATCTTGATTAAAATAATTTAAGAAAATTTCATATTCATTCATATCTTTAACATATTCTTCAAATTCCATTAAAAACCAAATTAAACTATCACAAACTGATTTAATAACATTCCTATCATTTTGTGTAATTTCACTAATATTTTCGTGGATTAACTTATTTCTTTTTTCTTTAATATAATAAATTCTCATTTGATATGATTTGGGATACTTGTAGTGTTTAAGTATTTTTCTCATATAATTTATCACATAATTATCTGATCTATCAATGCCATTCTTAATTATTCTTTCACTTAACGTCCAGAATTTAAGAAATGATATATCTAAATCAGCCTCATTTGATGCTTTGTAATATAATATCAGATATTCATTTATTTGATAAATAATTTTTTTATTTTTGGATCTCATTAAAATTTTATAAAAATCATATAATAAATTTGTATTTGAAAATTTAATTAATTTTGATTTTTCATATGTTTCACTATCTTTTAAAATACAATATGAATTAAATTCATCGCCAATAAAAGTATTATCTTCATTCAATTCATGAATTGAAGAAATTTTTATGTCAGATAGATTATAGTCTACACTTAATGTATTTGCTCTAAACATTTTAACATTTTTTCGAAATAAATGTAAGAATGATAAATATCCAAAAAATAAATATACTCGATTAATTGCTTCTTTTTCCATCATGTAAAAACTTTTTCCTTTTGCAATATATTCCAGCATAATATATTCAGTTTTAAAATCTTTTCTTAATTTTTCATCTTCAAAAGATAAATTATTTGGATTAAATATCTTTAAATTAAATAAATGCAACATTTCACAAAATTTATCTTTGATTGAATCTATTAATTCAATATTTGTGTAAAAAATAAATTTTATTTTAAAATTATTTGTTGTTTTTGAAGAGTGGGCTATTTTATTTATTTCAACTAAAAATTCATTTAGAATATCCTCATCGTTTTGATATTTTACATTATTCAATATCCTAAAAATATGTATTATAAATTCTTTTTCAGTGATTTCATCATTCATTTCATTTTCAAAAGTTGTAGTCTCTTTTAAGTATGACCAAACAAGATTTTGATAATATTCTATATTTTTGCTTGTTGACAAACGTCCGTCTTCATCTTCATCAATAATCTTTGATCCTTCAATTAATGTTTCTTTCAAAGATTTCAAGTGAGAAGATTTATTTTCTTTAAATTGAATTGGTTGTTTAGCTAATTTTAAAAAGACTCCACAATGATTGCAGTATTTTGAATTTTCAGGTATGTTTTTATTACCGCAGTTTTCACATGATTGCATATTTTAGGGTTTATTATTTATGATATAAATTGCTATTTATTTTTCTTTATTTACCGAAAGAGTTTATCTATTACAGATAGGGCTGTTAATGTTGTTCTTAATCAAACTTCATGATATAGATAATTGTCTGTGAAAACACTTTTTAAAAGTGGAATCATTAATGTTAATATTACTTTTTTTATTATATTATTTATATAAATAAGATAATAAATATTAATCATGACATTAATTAAAGAATTACAAATCAATATTTCAATGAGTAATTTCACTGAAAGGAGTAGTAGCTATTCCTCAAATTATGATTATATATTGTTAGATTCTCTAGCTGGTAGTTCTTATTCAAGCTTATTCCGAAATGATTTGAAAAATCTAAAAATCAAAACATTGGATGGGACAAATTGTCCAGTACTATATCTTCCAGCTTATGAATCTAAACCTGCAGTTATTCTTGTTAGAATTCCAGTTGCTGAAATTTCACAGACAACTAAATTAATTTTAGCAGTATATGATAAGTCAACTACATTTTCAAGTTCACTTTCTACTTCTGGTGAGGTTCAATTTTTTGATGCAAATAGTGATACATACTCAGATTTTTTTGAGTCATGTTCTGGTTTAAGTGTTGAATATGATTCAATTGATTCGGGAAATGTGATACGTTCACGTTTTGTTCCAATGGATGTCTCATGTTTATGTACTAAAAATTTATCAGGCCAATCATGTGCAAATGGCAGAGTAGTTTTTGCCAGGTTTAAAAGGGCTGGTGGAGCTATTACTACTTATGATTCTTTTAACTATCCATATGGCAGTGATGAACTATTAATATCTGTATTTATGCAAACAGATTATAATTTAACACCATATCATGAAGATATGAAATTTAGTTCCATAATAACTGGACAAGAGAAAGACTATTGTTTACTTGATGGTGTTAGTGATTTAGTAATGTCTTCTTCATGGGATGCATATAATTCAGGAACTGATGAGGAAGGGGACTGGAAACAATACCATTATCATATGAGAGCAGGAACGGGATTTTCAGTTAGTTCTGATTATTTGGAAGGATTTAGTAGAAACAATCCAGCACATATTCATCAAACAAGTTATGATGAAGTAATGATTGATGCAACATTTTATGAAGATTCTGAATTATCAGATTTCAATTATTTGGATTTAAAATGGCTGCTTGTATTTCCATCCCCATTATTTGCAGCTAATGGTATTCCAACAATAACAGTTACAGAAAAAGATTCTAAACATGGAATTAGATTATATAAAGGAATCCATGAATATCCTAAAGCCTATAAAGGAGCTATATTATTGTGGGATGCTAATGATGAGAATTTAGAAGATACCGGACTGCATCTGCCGGATAAAATAATTAATCATAACTGGGATTGGGTGTTTTAAAATGATTATTGATTATGATGGCGGAAGTACAATAGGACACGGACGTGGATATCCAACAGGATTGGAACATTCAGAAAAAATGGATGTTATTGCATGCCTTCTGGATGAGGGCGAAAGAACCTATGTTAATGAAGAGCATACTGCATGGATTTCTTCTGATAGATGTGCAGTCGGTGAAATGGTAACACTGGATGAATCTTCATCAATGGAACATACAATAGTTAGAAAAGCCAAAGAAGGGGATTTGGCTTTCGGTTATCTTTTAGGTAAAGTACAGGTCAAAACTTCAGGACTAACATTGGTTACTGTTGCAGTTTTAGGTGATGTTTTCAGATTAAAACTCAAAAGACCAGCACCAAAGGAAATACTTCCAAACACCAGAATCTACATTGACGGTGACGGTGAATGCAATCCGGTCGAAGGCCATGATTTAAGACTATTATCCATTGTTAACCTAACGGAAAACACATCAACCAATTACATTAGGGTATACAGACAGATGTCTGAGATTGAAATGTATCCGGAATCTCAGAACTGTATTGATCTTGCAGATTGCAGTTTTGAACAGGATGAAATAACTCATGTCGTTAATATGATCATACCTTCAGAATCAAATATTATGGCTCAGGCCAATTATGTTAAGGATAATGATGGTGTTACATATTGTGAGCTTCCTGATGTGGCTATTGTCAATAATGTCAGATTTGTATGGGAAGACAATAAACTGTACATGGAATGGGAAGGCTGTGATGACGGTGAAAAAGTATACTTTATATAAATAAAATAATAAAATATATAATAAAGTAGATAATAAAATATATAATATTATAGAGAGGTTTTAACATGACAATAAGGAAACTGGTAGGAACTTTAGAAAATAAAGGACCATACATTGACACATCAACAGGCCACTGGTTCTACTGGAACGGCACCAAATACGTTGACAGCGGATATCCTTATGCCGTTAAACCAATAATATCATTTAAAATAGAAAATGGTATTCTCTATTATTCAATCACTTGGGAGGCACAATGAAATACATCAAATACTTTGAAACTTTAGAAGAATACGAAACCTGGATAAACGTAGAAGAAAACGCTCGTGAAGTATACGAAAATGAAGAAAAGATTTGTGTTGACGGAGTAATTTTAAGTCATACTAATGATGAGGCGATAGCAGATGATATATGAATGGTTAGAAAAGAACAGAAAAGACATTGACATATTAACATCATTCTTAGTTACCGTTATTCCCATTATCATGTTATACTCAGAATCTTTAGGCATTAGTGAAAATACTGTTCCCTACTGCATCCTCATGATAGTGTTAGGAATAGCCAGCCATTACGCAAGTAGGATAAGAGGCGAAGGAGATGTTGAATACGCTAAGAAAAAAGCTAAAACAGTATTGGGATACCCTCAAGGAGAATAAAATCCTTTTAAGAATAATATTAAGTTGATGATTATGAACGAATTAAAAAAGAAGATATTCATCTGTAACTTTACCAAAACAATTTCAAGTGCTGTTTTAACAGCAATAGCTATCAACATTATCATGACTAATGCAACTAAATGGAGTTTAATTGAAGGTCTATTACCATTTACATTAGCTATCATTATTGTCGCATCAATTGATTATTATCAGTATAGATGTGAGCGTGAAGACAAGATAAATTTGGAAGATTTGGAGTCAAGAATCCAAAAACTGGAGAACGAATAAGATGGATAAAAATATTTTAATTGCAGTCCCGACCTTTGAAAACATCAAGCCGGAATGCTTTAAAAGCATATATGGTCTAACAAGGCCTGAGGGTTATAACCTATGCTTTGATTATGTAGCAGGCTATGACTGCGCCAAGGCCAGAAATCAGATTGCTAAAAACTCAATGGCCGGAAACTATGACTATGTATTAATGGTAGATTCAGACATTCAGCTACCGTCAGATGCTTTAGTCAAATTATTGGAATGTGAATCTGATATTGCTCTTGGATGGTACTACAGAAAAAGAACAAAAACAGATCAGACAATAATCTACACCTTCGGAAAAGACTTCAACGATGACAACTGCATCAAAGGAAGAACAATGATTCATGAAGTTCCAAGGCCAATTGAAATTAAAGGAGGAGGACTGGGAATTGCATTAATCAAAGTAGAAATCTTTGAAAAACTCCAATATCCATATTTCAAGTTCGTAACTTATCCAAATGATTCAGTCCTGTCAGAAGATTTATATTTCTGCAATTTAGCTAGTGAAAATGGTTATAATATAAAATGCAATCCGACTGTAAAAGGAAATCATATATTTGAAATATTAATGTGATATACATGACAGATACAATTGTTTTATTGGAAGAAAGAAAGGAGATTACTACCTTCTTATTGGATGATGGAGTTAAAACATTAGTCGATAATGTAGTAACTGCATCAGGTAGTAGTCTTGGATATGAATATTCCAATAAGTGTGTAGTTGATGATATACTTTGTATTTCAGACAAATCTGCAATAGGAAAAGAAAGTTTAAGAAAATACACCGGAAACGATACTGAAGTTCCTGTAGGCGTACTTGTCAATGAACCAGTTGTAATGACGGCTGGGGAGAGAAAAGGAAGCGTACTTCTCTTAGGCGGACTTTACAGATTAAAACTAGCTTCAGGTATTGTTAATGTTAAAGCAGGAGACAGAATAAAATTGTCTCCAAATGGAGCAATTGTTGATAATGCGGGTGAGTTTCTGGCATTTCATCCTGTTGCAAATTCGGATGAATATAAATATGTCAATTGTTTCCAAGTCAGTCTTGGAGGTAAAGGAGAGAAAGGAGACACCGGAGATACAGGCGCTGCTACTGTCATACTCGGGTCTTATAATACTTTCGAAGAATTAATAGCAGCACATCCAACTGCCAATGAAGGAGATGCATTCCTAGTAGATGGAGAACTATTCGTTTGGCATAACGATTAAAAAAATTAACTAAAATAAAATAGAGGTGTTTAATACATGACATGGACAAGTGTAGGTACAATCAAAGGACCAAAAGGAGATACTGGAGATAAAGGAGACACTGGTGATACAGGTAAAGCGTTCGAATATTCTGACTTTACACCAGAACAATTAGCAGGATTAACTGGTGATAAAGGAGATAAAGGTGACAAAGGTGACACCGGAGATGTAGGTGCTACAGGAGCTACTGGTGCAACAGGTGAAAAAGGAGATACCGGAGCTACTGGTGCAACAGGTGATAAAGGTGAGACAGGTGATAAAGGAGCTACTGGTGATACTGGTGCAACAGGTGCTACAGGAGACACTGGTGATCCATTCAGCATTTACAAAACTTACGCATCCATTGCAGCAATGGAAGCAGATACAGCTAATGTTCCAGAAGGAATGTTTGTAGCAATCCAATCCAATGTTGAAGATCCAGACAACGCAAAATTATACTTAAAAGGAGCCAGTGAATTCACTTTCGTAACCGATATGTCAGGTGCAACAGGTCTTAAAGGAGACACTGGTGCTAAAGGTGATACTGGAGCAACCGGGGCTACTGGCGAAACTGGTGCAAAAGGAGAAACTGGGGATACAGGAGCTACTGGCGCTACTGGAGAAAAAGGTGACACAGGACAAACTGGAGATACTGGTGCTAAAGGTGATACAGGTAACACCGGAGACAAAGGTGACACAGGAGCTAAAGGTGATACGGGAGATACTGGTGCAAAAGGTGATACGGGGGATACCGGTGAAATGGGTCCTCAAGGATACAGCACTATTATCAAAGGAAGTTATGCAAGTTATGCTGACTTAATCAATGAACATCCAACAGGCACAACTGGTGACGCATATCTTGTAAACGGTGAACTATACGTTTACCAATAAAAAATAATTCCATAAAATCCCTAATAATAGGAAGTACTCGCTATTAACAGTAGTACTTCCTATTTTTTTTAAAAAAATTTCAAAGGTGAAAAAAATGTCATGGATAAATGTAGGAAGAGTAAAAGGAGACACTGGAGCTAAAGGAGATACCGGTGCAACAGGTCCCGTTAATCTAGTTTCAACATTGAATACAAGTGACACAACAAATGCAGTTACTAACAGTGCAATAGCTACAGCAATTCAGGATGTTACAAATCAGATAGGAACAATAACCGCAGCACAAAGTGCCAATTTAACATTACTTGGGAGCTGATTAACATGCCATTCACTCCACCAGACCTTTCAGAAATTCTAACAAATGAACAAGAATTAAATACAAAACTAAATTCCTGTAAAAGTGAATTACAAAGTATATTAACAAAGGAAGGGATTGACTATACTTCATCTGAAGGCATTATTCCATTAATCAGGAAACTACCATACCCAACTCCAACAACAATAGAATTATTTGGAACAAAAGAATTTTTAACTAAAGATGGTTCTCAAACATATAATCGAAGTATGGATTTACGTCCAATTGTTAGAGATCAAAATGGTAAGTCCATGATGAATCTTTCAGTAACAATAAGAAGAAGATCAGGAACCACATCAGGCGCATGGACAACTTTAGGCACAATAACAACCGGCCAAAGCTTAAACGTAACTCCACAATCAAACAACGGAAATTATAGATATGAAGCATATGTCACCAATAACAGCAATGTTTCAATACATTACGATGTTCCAAATTATTACATGTATTATCCAGCCAAATATGGTCAAATTTTAGCAAGTGTTGTAGATTATGCAAATCCGATGGAATACAGCAATTGTAGAATAAATACCGAAGACTTCTCAATGGGCGGGAATTTTATAGACCTTCATGCCCAAAGTGCAGGACAAATGTATGCAATATTCCCATTAAAATATTATCCGCCATTAACTCATGTTGATACAAACACAAACATACAGATAGGATTTGATATAACCAGAGGAAATGTTCCGGTTTCAACAAAAGCCATAGGTATTGGTGGAGGAATGTATAATCCAGAAGATTCATATGGCGGATCACTAGGATTGTTTCTGGATGCATCAGATGGTGATACATTAACTTCAAGAGATACATTTTTTATTCCACAATGGTCAACAGATAAGGGTTTTACAGAAAGTGGAGTAAGTAAAGAATGTTATATTCAAATTAACGGAACTTATAATGGAGGTTATGCATATATGTACGGAGAAGGAGGAGATCCATCAGATTATATGCCCTATTGGTATGGTGAATCTATAGGAACACCTGTCGTTATGGCATATGCAAATAATGTCTCAGCAAATGAAAAAGTCAGATTAAAAATAAAATATATCAGAGCAGTTACACCCTGAGGTGATTAATTAATGAGTATTGCAAGTAATGTTATAGAAGAGAATAACAGATTAACACTGGCTAGGTCATTATTAAGGGAAAAATTAACTCTCAATAATATTCATTATGAAGATTCAGATACAATTTTTGAATTAATAGCCAGATGGCCAAAATAGTTTATGGAGAATAAGGACATGCCAAATACAACAGAATGGATAGAAATAGGAAAAGTCCAAGGGGATACTGGACCTAAAGGAGATACCGGAGATATAGGTATTGGAACTGTAATAAAAGGGCACTATGATACATATGAACAATTTATGGAGGTCCACCCGTCAGGTAGGCTGGGAGATGCTTACATAGTCGATGGTAGCTATTATTATTGGAATGAAACCGGATGGGCTAACGCAGGCTCAATTAAAGGAGAAAAAGGAGACACTGGTGATAAAGGTGCTAAAGGCGATACTGGTGAGAAAGGCAGTAAAGGAGATAAAGGTGATACTGGAGAAACTGGACAAAAGGGAGAACAGGGACCCAAAGGCGATACTGGAGATACAGGAGCTACTGGAGCTACAGGGCAGGCTGGGCCAAAAGGGGACACTGGAGCTACTGGTGCTAGTCTTACTATTAAAGGTTCGTATAATTCTTATGAGGAATTAATAGCTGAACATCCAATAGGTAATGATGGTGACAGCTATTTAGTTAATGGGTCTCTTTATGTTTGGAATGTTGATGCTTGGGAAAATGTAGGAAGCATTAAAGGAGATACCGGCGATGTTGGGCCTAAAGGTGATACTGGAAATGCTGGACCGCAAGGTGTTAAAGGTGATACCGGAGATACTGGGGCTACAGGAGCAACAGGATCTAAAGGTGATACTGGTCAAGGTAGTGATGAGGAAGCTGGATGGAAATTGCCAGTCGATGAAATAAGAACAAATAACACATTACCGACAGGTGTTAGTGCAGGTTATCGTGTAGCTATTGTTACAAGTTCTATCATGGCCATTAAGGAATATAATGGAAGTTCCTGGGATACTGAATCTCTTGATTCATATTCAGTAATACCATTGAAACATTCAGGAAGTATACAAATGTATTTGGCAAAAGATACAGGTCCAGTATATATGGGCGTTGAATATGGTGTATTCGGTAAATTCCGATTCATGACACAAGCAGCATATGATGCATTAGGTAGCTATGATAATGATACAATTTATTTTGTAAGAAGTTCATAAGTGATAGTATGGAATTATCGGATGAAATGTTAACAGAAATTAGCTATGTGCAAATCTCAAAATATAGGGAAAAAGTGATGAAATCCCTGAATGGGAAAGTATTGATGCCTTCCCAAATAGCTAAAAATTCAGGAATTAGAACAAACCATATTTCAAAAGTATTATCTGAACTGAAAGCACATGAATTAGTCGAATGTATTAATCCAGAAGTTAGAAAGGGCAGGTTATACAGATTAACTGATAAGGGGGATGAATTAGTTAAAAATATCTAATAATTTTTAGTTGTTCTACTATTTATAATCATGTTTTGATTAAAATTGTACAGATATTTTAATTAATATTCATATTCTTGTTAATAACAGATTTTACATGATGCTACATATAATTATTCTTAAAAATTTACAGAACTAAAATAAAGTTAATCATAAAAATACCTTTTTAATAGTACTTAATGATGTATAATCAGATTCATATAACATTTTTTCAAAGGTTTTATCCAATATCAATTCTTTAAAAAGTTCTGAAGTTTTATTATCATGTATATCATTATAATGATATGCACAACTTAAAATCAATAAATTGGAGTAATGCACATAAAATTTATTTCTGTAACTTGTAATTGATTCAAACCATTCTGAATTCAAATATTTAATGGATTTCAATGTTTTATTAATTTCAGTTAATAGTTTAGTTTTATCCATACAATCTAAATAATATAATAAAATAAAATTGCTTAAATTTGTTAAAGCATAATTTAAAAAGATACATGTTTTATCATTATTTAAAAGATTATCTAAATGTTCTCTACGATTTACAAAACATATTTTTAATAATTCAAAATATCTATCTTCATCACGGTTATAATTTTCCAAAAGTTTTCGTCTATAATCATTTTCTTGAGAAAAATACGAAATCTCAAATTGATTAATAATAAATGCCATATCAATTTCAACGTCCTCTTTAATTAATAAACCTATACTTTCATTAAATAACATATTTCTATCAAAAATTTGTATTAATTTCTTAAATAACTCACTATCCTGTTTATATGCATGAGATAATATATTTTTAACTAGATTTCTATTTTTAGACATTTTATCATATTCTTTATCTAAAATTTTTTTCAAAGAAGGAAATACAATGAACTCATTATTGATAGTGTTATTTTGTAAAATCATTAAAAGTTCTTCAATAGTGCATGATTTAATGAATAATATACTTGAAAATAAATTAGTTGATTCCATCATTGTTTTTACAAATAAATCAAAATCTAAATTTTTAAAAAATAAAATTAAACTGAATAGTTCATTTGTAAAAACTAATTTTGAATTTATGGTGAAATAAGTTGTTTCATCCATGTTAATTAATCTTAATAGAGATGTATCAGATTCTGTCTCGTAAGTATTTATAGTTTTAATAATTTTAATATAGAATTCAAAACTTCTATTATTTTTTATATCCAAAGTTGGAACATTTAAAGATTTGAAAAAATCGGCTAAGCTCTTTGAAAAATCTTTGAACTGTTCATTTAGGTTATGGATTTTAACTAATTCAGCAATATCTAATTTTAGAAAATGAAGATTAACATGGAAAAATATTAAAAAAGAACCAATGTCAGTATAGTTCATACTATATTTAAAAAATGGAAGAATTGTTTTATAGACACTCAATTGAAATTCTTCATTGTAAATGGATTCTGATTTGTTGTTTTCATAAATTATTTTATCAATTTTATCTAAAATAGATCCAATCCTTAATGATTGATTATTAAATGGAAATTCAAAATAACTCCATTCTTTAGTAGAAAATTTTAATAATTCATGGAAAAGATAATCCAAGTCTTTATTAAGTTTAATTTCATCTAAATCAATGTTTTTTATATTTATCATTTTTTCACCATTTAAGTTGAAGTTATTGTTGATTCTCTGGCCATATTTTATATTCTGGTTCATCAAATTCTGACCATATTTCTTCAAATAACTCCAAAATTTTATTCCCGTTTGTTGCTTCTTGAATTATGTGTATATTTTTATCAATACTATTTAAAGATGTCCCTAACGAATATGCTTTAAGATTAGAATTTGATTGTCCAGCATTTGGAAAAATTAAAAATCGATCATGTAATTTTTCAGAATAATCTGTAATTATAAATTCCATATTATATTTAAAATTATTTCTGTGTAAAATTATATTGTTTCTATTAATTTCCATAAATTCTTCCATACCTGAACTAAAATTACTTAAAACTTTTTTAGAAGTCATTGCTTTAATTTTAACATTGGCAAGATTTAATGGACTAAATAAGCTTAATAATTCTTTATAAGATAAGTAAGGATCAATAATAAAAACTTCTTTTTGACCATATTTTTTAATTAATTCTTGTAGGAATGCCATGCTACTTTTCTGTTTATTAGTAGACAATAAACTGCTCTTATTTTCTTGTGAATTCAATTGATTTTCAGTTATAGTGCTGTTAATTATATCTACATAATTTTTTGGTTTTTCTTTAATTAAATCAGTTTTATCTTTTTCACCAATAATAACCTTAATTTTTCGTATAAACCTTGGGCAGCAACTATAAACCAATAAATTAGGATTTCTTCTCCAAATTAATGAATTGCTTAATTTATCCAATGGGCCAGTATCAATAAATTGTGTTTCACTACCATCATAGTCAACAATAGTATTACTTAAAAAATTATGTTCTATTTTAATAGTATTTGTTATACTGCATTCAGGAATAGTATCTAACTTATTATTCCAATAAAAATCAATGTAAAAACCATCAAAAGTATCATTTGCATGATAATTTAAATTTAAAATAGTAATTGGCAATTGAAAAACATAATTACCAAATCTATCATCATTTAATGAAAAATCCAAAGGTAAAACTTCTAGGATTCTATCAACTAGTTTTTCATGTTTTTCAGAATCATTTTTAAAATAATCAAAATTAGCCTTGTCCTCTTCAAAGAATTCATAAATATAAGAACCTGAAAAAAAGTTATTTTTTAAAAGAGTATTTAATCTATTTCCCTCATCAGGAGAAATATATTGTTTTGAAAGCAATTTCAATGAAGAACCTTTTAGAACTATATAATCTTCTTCAAATTCACTATGGACTAATTTACTAAAAATATCAAGAGATTGTTTTAAGGAAAAATAATGTTTATCAAAGCATAAAGTAAAGTCATCATCTATTCGTTTACGACCTCCATGTTCTTTATCTAATTCAATATATTCTTTTTCTTCAAAAGTAAAAATGGTATATACATTAATATACTTTTGAGGATTTTCTCGTTTATCAATTAAATATATTTGAACGGCTTCACAACTATTGTAAAATCCTAAAACTCCAGGTTTCAATAATTCTTCAATCGGCAACATTTTTTCACGACCTTTTAAGTATCAAGTTTATCTTAGGTATCTGTTAATTGAGATATTTTTTTATGAAAAGTTGAGAAAAATATTTTCAAAATGTTTTAAGTAGGAGGTAATGTTTAATCATGATTAATTAAATTTACAAATTCAAGTTCTTCATAGATGTCATCAATTAAAAATTCTTCTAAAATATTTTTAACTTCAATATTGTTTTCAATATCAGTGTAAAAGTTTGCATTGAATTTTGTTTTGTTTTTTAATTCTTTATTGTAATATTTTTGGAATAAGGGTTTTATTTCATCTTTATTTTTATTATCTATCTCATTCACTAATTCTTTATTTTGCAGGAGATTATCTTTTAGTTTTTGCAATAACTTTAACTCATATTTTCCATATGATGTTTCAAATTTTGTGTTGATAATGTGGATGAGATTTATCATTTTCTTTTTTTCTTCTTCTTTTAGTTCTAACCATCTTTCATATTTTTTTTCTACTCTTGAATATAATCTATCTGGTGAAATTAATGTTCTTTTTACAAAATCACAATTAACACACTTCCAAGTATACCACATATCATGTTTTGTGAATTCTAATTTGGTTCCGCAGTTATTACATTTTGGTTCATCTGAAACATTTAAATGATTTTTTATAATTGAAATGGATTTTCCACGATAATCTCTTGGAATTTGAATCGTCCAATATATGTCTTTATAGACTATATGGCCACAATTAATGTATTTAGTCATATAATCAGGTAAATAATATTCAATACCTTCTTCCATTTTTGCCTTTATTAAAATGCGTATTATCCAAAATATTAATGGTACAAATAGTAGTAGATAAATGTAAAATGGAAGTTCATATATTGTTTTTAATGACGTGTTTGTTATATAAGAATAAATTGAAGGTATTGCTATTGGTAACAATAAATTTATTATTCCAGATATAATATTTTCGTATGCTTTTTCTATTATTAATTTTCTATCCATTTTAACCTCTTATTATATTTAATTCTAGTCTTTCTGTTTCAGTATCAAGTATCCACTCTAAAGTATCTCCAGATTCTATTTTCAAAGCCTTTACATAGGTTTTCGGTATTGTTGTAATCAAGGAAATTTCACCTTGGTTTCTCACTTTTGTCTCTTCATTGATTTTCATAGTCAATATTATATTCTTTATCTTAAATAACATTTTTGATTTGTTTTAATAGTTGAAAAAGTAACATTTAAATATCATTGGGTAGATATTATATACTAGTTAATACAAAATATAATTTGCATAGATGTGATAACCATGATAAAAGTTGTAGAATTATGTGCAGGTGCAGGCGGATTGGCACTCGGATTTGAAAAAGCAGGTCTGGAACACGAACTGCTTGTGGAAATAGACAAGGATTGTGTGGCAACACTCCACAAAAACAGGCCGGACTGGAATGTGCTTCATGCAGACATAAAAGAGGTTGACTTTACTCAATATCATCCGGATATAGTAGTGGCAGGACTTCCATGCCAGCCATTTTCATATGCAGGTAAAAAGTTAGGATTCGATGATACAAGAGGAACATTATTCTTTGATTTTGCAAGATGCATAAAAGAAACCAATCCGAAAATGTGCATAATCGAAAATGTGGAAGGTTTAGTCAGGCATGACAAAGGACGAACCATGGACACCATTGTAAATGTATTGGAAAACGAACTTGGATATGATGTCCAATACAAAGTCCTAAATGCCGTAGACTATGGAGTAGCACAAAAAAGAAAAAGAATGTTTCTTGTCGGAACCAAAAAAGGACTGATATTCAACTATCCAAAAAAAGTCAAAGGAAATCCAGTGCTGCGCGATGCCCTAAAAGATGTTCCCGAATCTGAAGGAACAGAATACTCCGATAAGAAAAAGGAAGTGCTTGAACTCGTTCCGCCAGGAGGATGCTGGATAGATCTTCCAGAAGAAGTTCAAAAGGAATACATGGGCAAAAGCTTTTATTCCGGTGGTGGAAAACGGGGAATGGCAAGAAGAATATCATGGGACGAGCCATGCCTGACACTGACAACTTCACCCTGCCAAAAGCAAACTGAAAGATGCCATCCTGATGAGGTAAGGCCATTTACAGTACGGGAATATGCAAGAATACAGTCATTTCCAGATGAATGGGAGTTTGAAGGTGGAATAACTTCAAAGTATAAACAAATAGGCAATGCGGTTCCTGTAAGGGTTGCTGAAGCTGTTGGGCGTGAAGTGATTAAAGCATTAACTGGAAAAAATAAAAGAAAAGAAGGTCAGACAACTTTGTTTTAATCATCAAAGATATGGTCTTCATATTCTTTAATTATCTTTTTATCTTCCTTTGAAAATTCTTTCTTAGTTCCTAATATGTCATTAATTGCAATGGGGATTGCTCTGAAAGTTTTTTTCAAAGCATGAGGGTCACCGGTAACTAATTCATATACTTTATCACAACTAATTCTTCTTATTCTTTCATTATTTTCATAATTCTTCTTTTCCCAGATTGCATCGTCTGATTTGTAATTTTTGTGTATGATATAAGCCCAGTAAGCAGTTGCATTTTCATTTTCCTGTACAATTTTTTCAAGGTTTTCTCTCACAGTTTTTCCTGATCCACTATTTATTGTATTATATTTATTTTTCACTTCAATGTATATGGTTCCATCATCATTTTTTAAATCAACGTGGCTATTGTCACCGGTTCCTAAATCTTGCCAACCTTCTACTCTACCTAACAATCTTTGATGGAATTCACCCATTTTGTTTTCAATGCTTTTACCATTTTGTCTTATTCGTTCTGCTTTAACCCATTCTTCAAAGCTAATATCATTCACACATAAATCAAACATTATCTTAAATTCATCAAGTCCATATTTAGATTTTTTTAGTAAGTCTATTGCTGATGGTATTTCTTGAGCATCATTTGGATAAGAATCCATAACTCTTTTAACTTCTTCAAGAAACACATCATCTGAAACAAAATCAACATATTTATTTGTCATTTAATCATCCTCATTTTTGAATATTATATTGTTGTATTCCATTTTAAGTTTTTCATCATCTTTGCTTAGTCTGTAATCTTCGCTCAATATTTCAACTATCGCTTTTGGTATTGCATCAAATGTTTTTTCAAGTGCTTGAGAATCTCCAGTTATCATTGCATATAGTCTATCTCCACTTATTCTTTTTATTCTTTCATCTTCTCTTTGTTGATATTTCCAAACTCTACATTCTGATTTGTAATTCTTGCTTATAACATATGCCCAGTATGCAGTAGCATCAGGATATTTTTCTATAACCTTTTCAAGTTTTTCACGACATGTCTTTTCAGATGAAGAGTTCATGGTATTGTATTTGTTTTTCAGTTCAATGAATACTGTGTTGTCTTCTTTTTTAAGATCAATTTCTGTTTCATCACCAACACCTAAATCCACCCATCCATTGACTTTTCCTAAAAGTTCCTGATGAAATTCTCCAATCTTATTGTTGATAGTTTTGTCTTGCTGTCTTGTCAATTCTATTTTTGACCATTCATCAAAGCTAATCTGGTTTACACAAACATCAAAAATAGTTTTGAATTCATCAATGGTGTTTTTGCTTTCGGTCAATATTGATGTGGGAGTTATATTTTCATCTAGGGTTTGATATGAGTCTACAACTTTTCTGACACATTCTAGAAAGTCTTCATCTGAAACAAATTCAACGTATTTGTGCATTTTTCCACCTTGGATAAATAATTAAGTTATATTTCTGTTATTCTTATTTTATAGTATTTTTGTTATAAAAATAGTATGGAATTATATCCAAAAAATTTAATAAATTAATGTTATTTGAATCATGAGAGTATATTCTTACAAATATTAAAAGTGGGTTTAATAAGGGATACTAATTTTATTGGGGATTAGTTTTCAAATGCTCTCTAGGAAAAAACACTATTATTAATAGGTATATAAATTTATATAATCATTTAAAATGTTACATTTAATATATATGAAGAATAATATAGTAACATCTTTAAATTAATTAATGGATGTTCGTAAATTATGAGTTTTAAGTTGTCTGCTAAAGATTTCGTATTGTTACTATTGAATTCAGATAATCAAAAACCTATTAAAGGTAATTTATTTATTCAAAAAGAAATGTTTTTAATAGTTGAAGAAGTTTGGCCTGAATTAAAAGAAGAATTACAATTTAAAGCTTATGATTATGGACCATACAGTCATGTTTTAGTTAATATCTTAAAGGAATTGTGCAAAGATTTTTTAGTTAATTTTGAAGATTCTGAAGGTAATATATATTCAATTACTAAACAAGGTCAAATGTATTTAGAAGATATTGAATTTCCTGAGGGTATTGAAAAAAAAGTTAATAATCTTAAGGTTGGATCTAATAAATTAGGATATAAAGGATTATTACGTTATGTTTATTTTAGTTATCCTGAATTCACTATAAATTCTAAAATTAAAGATGAAGTTTTGGGAGAATAATAATGGGGTTTGATTTTGGATCTATTGTTGAATTGTTAGGCATTATATTTTCTTCCGTGCTTCCATTTGTATTAAAAAATAATCTTTGGGATGATAATGTTCCAAAGACTATTGAAGAATTTAATGAAAAATATGAAGATAAAATTAAAAGCATATTGAAAGATAATCTTTTTGAGTCTTCAAATGTTTTAGGAAATATTATAGATAATAGGTTAGATCCTAAAATTGATTTTTCAGGAGATAAAGAAAAATCTGCCCAATATACTAAAATTATTGCACAACATGAGCCTTTTTTCATTAATATTAAAAAACATATTGAAATTGAGAATATGGTTAATGATGTTGAAGAAACTTATTTTAATTTAAATAATATTATTCCGGATATTAATAATTTATCTGGGGCAATTGTAATTTTAGGAATCATTGCAATATTATGCATATTATTTTTTAATAATGTTCCAATCATTGTTTATATATTATGTATTTTATATTCATCAATTGTTTGTTGTATTTTTAGAGTTGCTAGATTATATTTTAAATTTAAAGTGTTTATAAAAAAAATCATATCTCATAAAAATTGGATTTTAGAACATTCTAAATCAATTAAAAGATTAAGTGATGATTATTATGAAAATTAAAAGTATTAAAGTTGATAATGTTGATAATAGTTCACGAGCTATTACTATAAAAACTTCCGAAAAAAATATTGAAACTCCTAATAGATGCATTGTTACCTCTGAAATTAATAAAATTAAAGGCATGAGAATTAGAGCTGATGCTCCTCCTGGACCATTAGATGTTGTTAATGAAGATTTCCCATGGCAAATATATCAAGCACCATTAGATTATGGTTCGAAAGTAAGGAAGAATATTTCTAAAATTAATGGATTGAGAAATAAGATAGGAACTGTTAGATCAACTATGAATATTCCGAAAAATATGTTGGAAGATGATGAATATAAGAATATTCTTAAATTAATTTATCCTAAAATTACTCAAAAAGACAATATCGATGCACCATTTATGACTGCTTTAATGGAGATACAGTTAAAATCAGGTGCAGATATTATTGTTATTCCTGAACCTTATATCAATTCATCTTATGATGATTTTGTTAATAATTTAAAGAATGCTGTTAAATTTTTGGATGATTGTGATAATGAAAAACCAATTATGCCGATTATTGATATTAAGACAAATAAAGATCGTTTTGATAATAAATTAAAGTATATTTCAGAACAACATTTAAATCCTAAAAAAGATTTTGGGTTGTTAGGTATTTCGTGTAGAGTTTATGGGTCACAATTCAATTTACATACTCTTCGTAATATGTCTGACAAATTCGAAAAATTTTGGATTCATGGATTTGGAGCTTATAGAAACCAAGCTAAAAAAACATTTTATAATCCTCATGCAGTTACAATTTGGGGCATTGATACTGTTGGGGTAACTCCTCAAGGCAGATATATTCCTGGAGTTACAGATGTTAATAATGTTAATGAGAAAGGCGAAGTAAAATTAAGATTATATACTGAAGATTCTTGGGGGATTCATAAAGGCCTTCAAAGTTTTGTTGAAAATCATTTATGTGATTGCGATGGCTGTGATTATTTCAGAAGAACAACCAATCCCAACAATTTGCAAAATTCTTTAGATGTTCATGAGATTATTCAATCTCATAATCAAATTGTTAATTCTAGACGAAATATTCAAGAAAATGATTATTTATCTTTAGTTAAAGAAAAAAAAGATTTTAAAGAATATTATTTAAGTTCAGTGGGAGATATTTAAGTTTTGTTTTTTCTTATTTATTCATAGGGAATATAAGTCAAATTAAAACTTGAATTATCTTTAATCATTCTATAAACGGGAATGTTCCTTAGTTCACATAATTTTTTGATAAAATATGCATCTCTCTCATCAATTTTATAACCTAAATAAACATTTTTCGGTGTTAAAAATTTGATATAGGGTTTGTTGTTGTACCATTTAATTTCAAATAATTTCCCTGGATTTTTAAGCATAATTATTCTCCATTCTTGTTCATATTCCCATTCAATAGATTTATTGGTAAATGTTTCAATGGCTAATTTTCCTTTGTCTGCGCCATCAAATATTTTAGGCAAAATTTCTTTATTTCTTTTTTCTGTAACATAAGCAATTGGGAAAAGAATTTGTTTTAATTTTTTATCATATTCTTTATCATTTTTAAAATCATACTCAACACAAATTCCTTTATGTTCTCCACCATAATGATGCCACATTGGAGTAATATCGTTTCTCTCACTGAAACAAGCAATATAAATTAAATCTTTCATATATTTATTAGCTTCATAAAAATTGTTTTTGATATCATTTTTATCTAACATAGGGTTTTTTATAGGGTTATTATAAAATTCA
The DNA here is from genome assembly GCF_001477655.1 of Methanobrevibacter millerae. Taxonomy (NCBI): domain Archaea; kingdom Methanobacteriati; phylum Methanobacteriota; class Methanobacteria; order Methanobacteriales; family Methanobacteriaceae; genus Methanobrevibacter; species Methanobrevibacter millerae. Next base: position 578,486 of record NZ_CP011266.1, read on the forward strand.
TCCAAGTCATATAATAAATCCCCTTCAAACGGATCATTTAAATCTTTAATTTCTCGTAGATACATTAAATCATCTAAAATTAATGTTTTTGCATGTTTAACGCGAGTATATTGGAAAATTTTTGTTAAGTGCTGATTTTTACAATCAAGCCATTTTTGTTCATCATCAACTTCAATTTTAAAATAATTATCAAAAAATTTATTCCGCCAGTTATTGTCATCCATAGTTAAACATTTATTCATTGTTCTATTTATTTTATTTCTTATTAATGCATAATTTATTTATTATTCAGAGATAAAATTGTTATTATGTGTTATAATAATGAATTCATTAAAGAAATTGAAATTAATAATTATGATGATTTAGTTAAGAGTATCCAAGGAAAATCTAAGAAATGTGATAATCTTCGTGATAAATTTATATTTTAATAAATTATATAATGTTTTATGAGTGAGTTAAAACAGATTGTTTTGAGTGTATTTAGTGGTGTTGTCTCTTCATTTATTTATAGTATTATTTTAGTATTTTTTGGATTTCTAAGTAATGGAAATGATGTGAGTATTAATTCCTTTTTAAAAATTTTAATTAATAATTGGTTTGTTTTATTATTAATATTTCTAGTAATTGCAGGCATTATTTATCAAAGATTTAGAATGATTGAAAAATGTTATATTCAGGAATATCAAAGTGATTTCCCTGTTGTTGAAAGGAAATCAATTTGTTCATCAAATTTAGTTTGGAGAGTTATTATTCAAGATAATAATCATGCAATAAATTCACCTTATTTTACTTATAATTTAATTGGTCCTTTTTGTTCCAATATGTTTGAAGATGATGTATGTTTAACTCCTCTTAAAATAAAAAATAGATTTTTATTTTATGAATTAAAATGTCCTTCATGTAATAAGAGATATTTTAAATTTAAAAGTTTAACATGTTATAAAAAGGATATCGAGTTGAAAATTTATCCTTATTTAATTAAAAATAAAATTTCAACTTCAGAACAGTTTATTAAATTTATAAAAAATAATAGGCACTTCTAAATTTTTTAAAAGAGTTTTTTTTGATGTTTTAAAACAAATAGTTTGGGATAGATAATATATCTAAAAATTTTTATTTTGCATATGATAAATATTAGTTTATGATTAGCGATTATAAATGTCCTAACTTCGAATTCAACACCATTGTAGATGAATTCGGCACTGAAAAAATATTTTTCAAAGCAGATAATGCAAAGCTCATTTTCAGTGATTATGAAATATATGATATTTCAGATGTTAGATTATATGTTTTGGATGATATTAAAGTTGATTTCAAATCAGATGTGAGGATAGAAAAGGACTATACTGAGTTCAATATTGTCTTTGAATCATCTGATGGTTGGTTAGTCAATATTGAAAAATGTTATTTCACATATTTTCAAAATATGTATCCAGTCTCTGCAGAGGGCCTTAAGGTAATACTTACTAAAGGAAAATCCAGTAATAATGCTCCAATAAGGTATTATAAATTCATTGAAAATTTAAATTTTTTGTTAATCTTAAAAAAGTAGCTATTATATATAAATATTTATATATTAAAAATAATAAATTAAATAATAAAAATAGGTGGAGGACATTATTAATGGCAGATTCTATTATTTTACTTGAAGAAAGAAAAGAAGTCACAACTTTCTTATTGGATGAAGGTACAATTACTGCAACCACCGTAACAACTCCAACTGGAGAAACACCGGGTTATGAATACTCAGGAATCAAAGTTAAAGTTGATGATGCTGTAACTTTATCTGCAAACTCAGATATTGGAAAACCTACAGTTAAAAAATATACTGATGAAGAAAATGAAATCATCTTGGGTGTTGCAGTTAACGACCCAGTAACCATGACTGGAGGGAAAAGAAAAACCGCAATATTGGTATTGGGACATTTATTCAGATTAAAATTAGCATCAGGATTGTCAAACATTAAAGTTAACGACAGAATAGCTTTAAGCAGCACAGGAGCTATCAAATCTGATGACGGCGAATATATTGCAATGCATCCTGTAGCTAGTTCTGACGATTACAAATACATTGAAGTATTCAGACCTTACGACATAACTTAGGTGAAAATGACATGATTACAAAAGGAAATGATACTAAAGTACAAAATGAAGTAATAGCTCAAACTATTACTGATGAAACTGCAAAAAGATTGAAGTTGGCTAGATTGTTTCCTAAACAAGAAATTAAAGAGAACTCCGATTATTATACTTATTTCAGACAGAACATTAATCTTGATGAAGCTATTAAAAAAGGTTTACTTGGAGAGGCTAAAGACATTGCTCCTGGTGCATCCTTGCAAGAGTTAAACATCAGAAAACCAGTAACAGACACAATTTCTATTGATACTGTTGGTGGGGTCTTAAATGTTAATAAAGACATTTTTGACAGCGATATTGTTTCATTTGAAGATTTATTAGGTGATGTAGCTACTGTTATTGCAAATCGTATTGAATATAACATTTACGATACATTATTAAGCTCACCAAACGTTCCTGTATACAATACCACTCAAACTGAAGATACCATGGAAGCATACGGCCAGTTCATCCTCAAAGCACAGGAAGCTTTCAAAGGCAATGCCGGTTCAGGAGCAGACTTAACAATAATGGCCGAGTCTTACAAAACATTATCATACGTTAAACAATTAGCTTACAGTTCCAACAAGTTAGTTCAACCTGTAGAAGACATCAAAGAATATTACGGTATTGATAATATAGATCTTTTAGGAACAACTCAGGCTGATGGCGGATCATTAGTTGGAGATAAAGAATATATCGGATTTGATTTAAGAAACGCTCCATTAACTGTATTGTATTCCAAATCTTCAGGAACAACTACTGCACCAATTACAAGTGATGAAAACATTGCAGACTTTTATCCAATCATTGAAATCATGAGAAAAGACATTTACGATGAGTTACCTCAATATACAAAATTGTTCATCCAAAGTAAAGTCGGAATATTATTAAATAAACCTGGACTTGCCTTGAAAGGTACTTGCAGACCATAAAGGAGTGATTGTTAATGTTAACCAAAGGAAATGATTCTAAAGTACAAAATGAAGTAATGGCACAGATAGTTGCAGACACTTCAGCAAAATGGATGAAATTCACCAGATTACTTCCAAAGCAAGAAATAGAAGAAAACTCACAATACTATACCTATATGTCACAAAGAGTTAATATCGAGGAAGCTATTCAATCCGGCGTGCTTGGTGAGGCCAAAGATATTGCTCCTGGCGCAACCCTTCAGGAATTAAACGTCAGAAAACCAATCAGCGAAACAATATCAATTGATACCATTGGGGGTGTCTTGAATGTTTCCGCACAGATGTTAGATTCCAATTTAATCTCCGTTAATGACATGTTACAGGACGTTGGAATTCTCATCGGAAGAAGCATTGAAAGGGCAGCTATTGACATGATAATGAATTCATCCAAAGTAGCTACCTATGACTTTGAATCTGGTGATGATACTGGTATGACCATTCTTAAAGCTCAAGAAAAATTCAAAGAATCAGCAGGAAGTTTCACCAACTTAAACTCAATGGCTGTTAGTTATAAATCATTAACAACATTGAAATCAGACATATTCTCAAGCAACAGACAAGTCGAACCGGTAGAATTAATCAAAAGCTATTATGGTGTGGATAACATTGATATCTTAGGTACTGCTGTCTGTGATGGCGGTTCTGAAATGGGTGACAAAACCTACATCGGTATGGACTACATTAACTCTGGAATGAAATTGCTATACTCCAGAACTACAGGAACAACCGTTGCTCCTTTAGGACCTGACGGTGAGATGTATGATTTCTATCCATTAATAGAATTCATGAGAAAAGACATTCGTGATGAATTGCCAATGTATACAAAGCTATTCATACTTTCAAGTGTAGGGGTGTTAATGAACGCACCAAACAGAATTATCAAAGGTGAATTTAGAGCATAGAACCATAATTTAATCTCCTAAATATTGGTCCTTTCGTAAAGAGAGCGTGTAGGGATTAAAGAATATTAAATCTCTAAAAGGATTGGTAGTGAAGTTTTACAATTGCTTTTTCTTCACTAACATCTTCTGCTAAGAGTTTAATAACTCCAAATTCCTTGACAAGCTGGGACTGACCCTCTCCCAGCTTCAACTATTTATTTAAGAAATGGCCATATTATATAAATGAGGCTATAAAAATGAAATTAATTATAGATAGTGAAAATTCACATCCAACAACAATAACAGTTAAAGGAAAAGAAATAACATTGCTGTTAATAGAATCCAGTATCTTAATTGATTCATCACAAATAGCTAAGCTATTCGACAAGAAAGAAAAAACAGTAGCCACTAAAGTGCAGAAATCCAAACTGGAGAAATATGAAACTGATAATGTAAAAATATTAAAGAATTACGGACTGATGAATCCTGATGCAATTAAACCAAGACCATTCTATGATTTAAGACAAATCCTTCAAGGACCAGCTTATTATTACTTCAAAAGAGAAGATGAAGTTAATCTAATTGAAGTTATCATTAGGGTAGCTATTGGAAAACATCGTGAATGGATTCATAACAGAAATATTGATAATAAGTATTTGTTTGAAACGAATCTTTTCTAAGAAATTATAAAAAAGAATAGTCAAAAAAGTTAAATTAAGAGACATATATAATAATTTTTGATAAATATGCAAATCGGAGATTATGTCATTAAACCAACTTCAAACAGTGCAGAAAAGAAATTGATAGAATTTATCAAATTTAATGGTTTTAACCATGCTTTAAAATTTGAAAATTCTCATACAATAGATAACCGGTTATTAGTAATAAATGTTATTCGTAAAACATATTTTTACATTGATAAGCATAATTTAAGTTCAAATCTAATTAATGAAAAAACTTTTTATGAAAATGTCAATTATTATCCTAAAGGAAAAATAATGCACAAAAAAATATTTACAAAGGATGATAATTTACTCTATGAAGGATACACAATTAACAATAAACCTTTTGGATTTGGAATATTATATTATTCCAATGGTAATAAATATTGGGAAGGCATATTTGATTATAAAGGAATAATTCAAGGAAAAGAATATTATTCGAATGGTAAATTAAGATTTGAAGGAATCTGGAAAGTAACCTCAGGATATTGTAAAGACACTCCTGAAAGAGGTAATCTTTTTAATAAGGAGGGTGAATTAATATTTTCAGGTAAATTTGAATTAAAACGTGGTGGGGTAGGATACCTAATGGTAAAACATCCGAAAATTTATTATGAATTGGAAGAAGATTCTCCGAAAATAGAATTTGTATGGGCTTATGATTTAAAAGAATGTGGAGTTAAAAGCAATTATCCTTGGTTAAATGATGATATTTGAAGATTAAAATTCTTTATAATTTTTGACTTGGATTGTTCCCATAATATATTAATATTTTTTTAAAACATATTGAGTTTATCTGTAGGTTCCTTTTTTGTTTCTATTTTCAACTTCACGATTCTTTATATTTAATAATACATTTATTTTTTTCAACAAATATAATAGCTATGATATATAAATAATATAATATGTTAGATAATAAAAATAATAATATTAGTTGGACAAGTTTTTGCCAAGCCATGAACTCAATTGCATTCTGGTTAATCCAGAACAAAAAGAACTACAAAAAACGTGATTACTATCAGGTACTTAATTTAAATGGTAGCTGTAGTGAAATTGAAAAGAAAGCGAAAAAATTAGGTGAAGATAATTTAGTTGTAATGTATACGATGGCATTAATCAAAGATAATACATCCCTAGACTTCCTTCCAAACTTTGTAACTTTAAAAAACGGAGAACAATTAGACAAAGCAGAGTACGTGGATATGGCAATAAGAGTTGAAGCATTCATTAAAGCAAATGGAAGATACCCTGCTATTGTATATAGAATTTCAAAACTTCCAGATTACAATGACTCAACAATGCAGCTATTCATCAAAACATTTAATTATAAAGGAAACACAATTGATGAAGCTTTAGCTATTATAGCAAAGAAGAAATTATACAGCAAATACTTTGATTCTCAAAAAACAGACAAGAAAACAATTAATGATGCAAGTAATGGTAAAGGTTCCAATTGTGTGGACTGGGGACAAGTTTTTTATAGAGTAGCTAAATATTTAGGTTATGATGTCCAGTTTGTCCATGTTAAATGTAGAGTTTCTGGAACTGGCCATATAAGGTTAAGATTGAAACATTCAAAACATACTGAAGGTAATTGGATTATTCGTGATCCCGCTGCAGTAGCAGATACAACTTCAGGAAATGTCAGAGAAATGTGGTGTGAAGATGGATATCTAATAGCATATGATCCTTCATGGATTTTCACAGATTTGTACAGTAGTTAACATAAATGTTAACATCTTTTCATTTTTTAACATTAACATCCGGGCTTGATTTCAAAAGTTACTTTTCAACTGTTTAATATATTAAGAATCATCTTCATAGATATTAACAATATTCAATATAAACTAATAATCATGAAGTTATGGTTTTGTTATTAAAGAGCTGTGTTAAAATGTCTAATCTTAAAACAAGTGAAGAAATTAAAAAACAGGAATTTAAGGATTTGCTATGGAATAAAAAATACTTTAAAGCATTAGATTTCTTTAAAACAAATAAGAATGGTGTAATTTTCGATAAATGGGATGTTCATTATCTAGCAGAAGGAATGTATAAATTAGAATGTTATAAAGAATCTTATGAGCTTCATGAAATGCTTTTTAAAAATGAACCTAATCAATTAGAGATTAATTTTTATGAACGATTAAATGAATCTTGGATTAAAATTAATGAAATGGACTATGATAAGTATTGTGAATGTTTTTATAGTAATTATGTGGATGAAACACCTAAAGAAACTATAAAATATTGTCCAAAATGTGGAAATAAACTTACAATAGTTCTCTATGGTTATATTAATATTGGTGAAGATGGTCTTGGTGAAGACTATATTTTAGGAGGATGCATAGTTGATGATTTTAATACCCTAAAAATTTGTAAAAAATGTGGAGCAAAATTTAATAAATATGATTTATATGGTCCTAATTTAGAAAAAATAAGATCAGAAATACTTACAAAAGAAGAAAGTGCTAAGATAAATAGTATATATGTAGAATTAAAAGATCAGGAGACTCATGGAAGCTTACCAATTCATTTATTAAAATATCTCTTTAAAAATAAATTTGGGATAAATGATTTTGAAAAAATAATTGATAAATTAAAACTTGCAGGGTATTTATATAACCCTATTGAAGGTTATATTAAAATAAAAAAGGATAATTGGGAGGTTGTGAAAGAATGATTGAAAAAATCTTTAATTGGCTAGGTTTAACTGAAGACGATTATTATATTGATGATGAATGCGAAAATGATAGATTTCTAATAAATCATTATGGTATTTTAATTGATAAGAAAAAGAAAAATGCATATTTCAAATTGAATCCATTAAGGTATGAAATAATGAAAGATTTTCCTAATCACGTAGTTGATAAAATCACAGATAGTGTAGCATTTAGAAAAATTGATTACACACGATTTGAATTAACGAATGATAATAAAATTTTAGATAAAATAACTAATAAAGAATATGATGATTTGGAAGAAATTGTATTATTGTTAAATTCCCAAAATCAGTTTATAGACAATATGAAAGATATTATTGATGATCATATCCAATCAGCTAATCGTAATGCTCGTTATGCATCAGAAGTTGGTGACACAGAAGAAATGGATATGCATTTATTCTATAGAAAACAATTCAAAAAAATTAGAAAAGAATACAAAAAACTTATTCCATAAATTTATTCATTTTATATCCAAATAATCATTATTAAATCAAATAGAAAAATTATCTGTTCGTAACATTCATGGATAGTATAATTATTCAAATTATTTTCTAAAAACGCTTCATAATCGTAGTTTAAAATATTATTAGAATTTTAAAAACTCTATGTTAATGCTACGTGATATTCTCAAAATCAAAAAATAAAATGTTTAATTTTAATTAACACTAACATTAAATATTATAACAAGGAATATGGGTTGAAATGTTGAATTGTTTACATTTAAAAATTCAAAAATAAAATATGATTTATATTCTAGGAGAATTTTATTATGGGTAAAAAGGAAGATATTTTAATTGGAAATGTTATTTTTTCAAATAAATGGTATTCTGAAAATTGGTTATTTAAAAATAATTGTGGGAATATTACATTCGCACCAGTATTTAAAAGATGGATTTTCCAATCTGGAGATAGATTTAATGATTATGCATATAATAGTAAATTATTTAATTCCATTAAAGAAAATCATGAATCTATTGAGATGAATGTTCAATTAAATTACAATAAACATAATAAAGAAATTAAAATAGACAATGATTTAAACCTGAAAATTAACCCTGATGTAATTAATAGTTCTTATCATAAGATATTATTTAAACATGAAAATATTGAAGAAATTTGGTTTTATCATATTTATCATTCAAATATATGGTTTATTGATATTTTAGAACCATTTTCCGATTTGAATAATATAATAAATTCTTCTTCAATGGAATTATTGGTTAATGAGATATATTTTGATGTTCTGAAAAATATTTTTGATTCGTATGGGTTCAATGCTTCAAGTAATCTTTCTGAAGGTATGAAAAGACTTGCTGAGTATTCAGAGAAACAATTTTCATTTAAATATTATAATGGAGTAATTATGAATTTAAATCCAAAATAATTCTTTATTAAAGTCCCGTAATTTAATTTTTTTCATCGTGTGAACTTATTTTTTTAATTATAATTTTAAACTCCTATTCGTTGGATAAAATGAATTGTTGAATTTTAATATATAATTTTTAAATTCAAATAATGATACTTTTATATAAAAGTAATAATAAAATATTATATTAATTATTATATACGGGTTGTAATAAATATGGCCAATATAAATAATACCTCATCCTATATGGATGAAGACAAAAAGCAAATAATTAAAGAGTCTAATTATACTTATAGGGATGCTCTTGAAGTTTCAGCTTATCTCATTGAAGTTGGCAAGTTCGAAAGATTCTACAAAGAAATGCAAATCCACGATCTTCAAAAGGAACTTGACGAAATGGAAGATGACGAATAACTTCAAAAAATATATCTCTCGTATATAACTCTTAAAAGAAAACTATTTTTCATAAGCAAAAGTAATATTTATTATTACTTTTATATTTTTTTATAATAAAATTTTATATATAATACATAATAAATTAATATATTATGTTACTTGAAAAAACAAACATCAGTGCAAGAGTTGAAATAACACTCAAAAAAATAGTTGAAGATTCTACTTTTACCCACAAGGATGCATATGAACTTGGAGCTATGCTAATAGCTATTGGAGATGCAGAAAAGACAATAACACAAATACATAAAAATCCTAATTATGAAAAAATTATAAAACAAAGGGAATACAGATTAATCGAAGCAAGAAAAAAGGAACTTGAAAGAGAATTAAGAGATTTATAGGAGGGACTAAACCCTATGGGTCGAGGAAACTCTGATGTTATATATTTTTTAGAACAGCATGAACAGGAAATAATAAACTGCTGCAAGAAAGGAATGAGCAATAACGAAGTCAGAAAATTACTAAAAACAAAATATAATAGAGATGTTGCAGACATTACCTATAGAAAATTCAAAGCTAATTTAAATCTGACTAAAAATGATTTTCTTGAAACATTATTGGATGAAATAATAGCTATGAAAACATCTGGAGCAACAGATGAAAGCGTCAGAAGATGGCTGGCAGAAGAACATGAATTCGAAGTAAGCAGAGCATCATTTTCAAGATTCAAAAAGAAATATCATTTAACAGACAAAGACAAAGACCCAAGAGCAAGAGATAAAGAAGCATTAACAAACAGAGCCATTAACCAAAGACAAATAACAGATAATAATCTTCATCATGATAATATTGACATAGCTATTGATACAATCCTCCAGCAACAGGTCACAGACATTAAGACTGGTCTGGAAAATCTGGATAAGATAACAAAAAATGCAGTGGGAATTGAAATTGACTTTGAAAAACTGGATCAAGAAGTAAGATACCATGCAGGAGAAAAAAGTCTAGCAAGATACTTACTTGATTTGGCTGAATTAAAAATAAGATACTTGGAATTGTCTGTACGTGCATTTGACGCTAAAAACAAATTATTCAAAGATGAAATGGACAGATTATTTAAAAATCGTGTTCTTGAACTGGAAGATAAAAAAATAGAGATGTCTCAAAAGGATATAATGAATGAAATAGAAGTTCTTGCAAAACAAATAGATGATAATAATGTATGATGAAAACGACAAATTTTATTTAGATGCAAGAGACAAAGCTATTCTTCAGAAATGTGTATATGAAAATCCATATATACCATTTAATCCATTTCCAAAGCAAGCAGAAATGGTATTGGCAACAGAAAAGGAAGTATTAATCGGAGGTGCTGCAGGAGGAAGTAAATCAACCAGTTTATTAATGAGGGCATTATTTTATGTTCAGGATGATGTTAATGAATATCATGCGTTAATCTTGAGACGTACTTTATCTGACTTGAAGCGTAAAGGAGCTTTAATTCATAAAGCTAGTCAATGGCTAAATCGAAAGGAAATTCAAAATAATCAAGCTATTAAACCAAAGTGGGATGGAACTGAACACTCATGGACATTTCCAAACGGCAATTCATTAACATTTGGATATTTAAGAAATATCAATGACCTGGACACATACCAAGGTTCAGAATATCAGTTCATAGGCATAGATGAACTAACACAACTGGAAAGATTCAAATACATCTATATGCGCTCACGTGTAAGAAAAACAAAAGACAATAAACTCCCAACACAACTAATGTGCTCCAGTAACCCTGGTAAGCGTGGAAACAAATGGGTACGTGAAAGATTCATAGAAAAAATAGATGAAGACATACAGGACAAATCACAAATAAGATTTATCAGCTCCAGCTATTTGGACAATATCTATTTGGATAGAAAAGACTATGAAGAATACTTAATGGGTCTTGACAGAGTTACACGTGAACAGTTAATGAACGGTAACTGGTATGCTTCAGTTAAAGGTCAGCTATTTGACGAATCAGACTTCCACATAATCTCTTATGATGAATATCTAAAAATTCCAATAGTCAGAATTATCAGGTATTGGGACTTAGCAGCTACTGAAGTACTAAATGATGATAAACTGAAAGGCGATGATCCAGATTATACTGCTGGAGTATTGCTGGCTAAAGATCTATCTGGAAATATCTATATTTTAGATTCATACGAATTTCAGCTCGAGTCAAGAAACCTGATTAATGAAATACTAAATACGGCAGCACGTGACAATTCGGATGTTCAGTATATTGAATTAGATGGGAGTACAGGTAAAAACTTTGGATTACTTATAATTGATGAGCTAACGAGAAGAGGATTCACTACCGGTGTTGGTAACTCAAGAGAAAATAAAGTAGATCGTGCAAGAAGAGTTTCCGCTGATATCCAACTGAATGGAATTTACCTTGTTGGAAAGGATAGAACAGGGTTCACCAAAAAATGGGCCATGGAATTTCTAGAAAAAATTACAGCTTATCCAAATGAAGCTATTCATGATGACTGTGTAGTGGCATTTACTGGAGGATATGAAAAAATAGCTAGTGAAAAACAAACTCAGAGAGTTGATGTAGATAAATGGTATTCTACATAAATATTATTTTAATAGCTTGGTGATGTTCTTTTTCTAAATTAGCTTTTGCTAAATTTATTATATTCTGAGATGTGGTCCAGTAGATTAGATATGTCGCTAGAAGAGATTATATTTTTCTCATCGAATAAATATTCAACTGTTTGTTTTTTTGAATAACTATAAATTGAATAATATTCTTTAATCAACTGTAGATCATTTTTAGATATTTTTGAAGAAAGTTCTTTCAATAATTGGAGCCTATAAGAATCTAAAATATTTAATAATTCTTTTTTAGAATATTGGGAATCAATTATACGATCTGCTAAAACATTATCACTACAATTTTCCAATGAAAAATATTTTTTTAATAAGATTTTTTGTTTATAATTTAAGTCTAAATCATATAAAAGATTGTTTCTAAGATGGTTTCTTGTTGATGTAAGTTCATTTATTAAAGCATCCTTTGAAAAATTATTGTTTATTAAATAATTTACAAAATTTTTTTTAGAATTCTCAAATCTAAAAATAACTAAATACCTATATTTTTTATTTAAATCATTATAGAATTCATTAAATATAATATCATAAATTTCTTTTTCTTCATGTTCCTCAATTAAAGATTTTAAAATATCTGATTTAGAATCTTTATCAATAGAAAAATGTTTCTTTAAAAAACTTAATGTAGAATCATCAATATTAATATATAATATTTTAAATAATCTGTTTTTTTCTTGTTTTTCTAATATTTTTAATCTTAAATCCTCTTCAATAAGTTGTAATTCTTTATTTAATTTTTTTAAATCAGATTCAATAGTTGGGATAAATTCTTCTTCTAGTTGTTTAATATTAAATATTATATCTATTTTTTCATCCTCATTACAATTAGATAATATTTCTTTTTCTTCTGAAAGTAAATTAGTTAGTGATTTAAATTTCTCTCGTTTTTCCGAGATTACTTTTAACAAAGATTTTAATTCATTTTTTTTGATTTCAATATCTACGTCCAACCCACTTTTAAAAATAAGGTCTGCTTTATTTTCATTGCATGAGCGACATAATGTTTGAAGGTTATTAATACTATTTGACCCGCCTGCAGCAAGTGGGATAATATGGTCAATAGTTAATTCTGCACCATTATTTTTACTAGCACCACACATTTGACAACGATATCCATCTCTTCGATAAACTTTATCATACATTCCTTTAGGAAGTTTTATTCTACCTTCTCTTTCTTCAAGCGGAGTCCCACACATATCACAAAATTTTGACCTTGAATTTCTTTTTTGACGACATTTAGGACAATATTTTTCCATTTAATCACCGAATTAAATAATTCCATCTTATCTAAATAATTTTGGATGCTATGATTTTTCTTTTATAATGGGTCACATATGCGGATTCCATTATATTAATGTCCCATATATTGATTATTATTTAATATTTATAGTAACAAGTTAATATCAATTACTGTTAATATGATTATAGCTACTACTTGTTAATCAAAAGAATATTTAGAATTTCAGTTCAGGGGTTGATAAAATTTAGGCACTATTATCTGTACTGGGACTTAGTAGCTACTGAAGTACTAAATGATGATAAATTGGAATGTAATAATTCAGATTATACTGCAGGAGTTTTATTAGCTAAAGATTCAAAAATTAATATCTATATTTTGGATTCGTATGAATTTCAGCTTGAGTCAATGAATTTAATCAATGAAATCATCAATAATGTAGCACATAATAAGGTCGATGTGCAATATAGTAATGTAGATGAAAGTATAGGTAAAAACTTTGAATTCTTAATTATTGGTGAGTTAACAAGAATATAACTTATTAATTATGCAGGTAACTCAAAATAAAATAAAATTAATGGAGTAATGAGAGTTTTCGTTGATATTCAACTGAATGGAATATGCCTTGTTGGGGAGGATGGAAGTGGGTTCACCAAAAAATGGGCCATAGAATTCTTGGAGAAGATAACTGCATATCCAAATCAGACCATTTATGATGACTGTGTGGTGGCATTCACTGGAGGATATGAAAAAATAGCTAGTGAAAAGCAACCTCAAAGAGTTGATGTAGATAAATGGTATTCTACGTAATTATAATTTTTAATTTGTTAATATTTTTTTAGAATTTTTAATTTTTTTCAAAATGAATATTTTAAGGTTGTGGATTAATATTTATATATCATTGTGCAGAAATATTATAGTACCTGAGAGAAAAGCAGTAAATATTTTTTATAGTATACGGGCAAAATCCATTTTACAAAGTTTTTTAAATTAATAAAACAATATTTTTATTTAATTTTACTTTTAATCTATTATAATATGGGTGAGAAGTGCATGGAAGAATATTTGATGGAAACACCAAGCATTGATTACATGAATCCTCTTTTTCAGGATAAGGTTCGGGAATTGATGAATCAATCTGAAGATAATCTGGATTATATAAAACGATGTTACATCTTTGTTAGGGATGAAATTTCTCATTCATGGGACATTAAAACAGATGTGGTTTCAAGAACTGCCAGTGAGGTGCTTGAAAATAAAACTGGAATCTGCTGGACAAAATCTTGTCTTCTTGCAGCACTTCTAAGAGCAAATCAGATTCCATCAGGCATCAGTTATCAGTTGCTTACAAGAGCGGATGATGCAAGTGAAGGTTATATGATTCATGCTTTAAACACTGTGTATATAAAGGATTTAGATAAGTGGATCAGACTTGATGCTCGAGGAAATAAGAAAAATATTAATGCATTTTTCAGTTTGAATGAGGAACGCTTGGCTTACACAATCCGAAGTGAACTTGGTGAAATTGACTATCATGATAACCATGCAGATTTGGATGAAAGATTGGTTAATATTCTGATGCAAAGTGTGGATATCTTGGAGCTTACAACTGATTTTGAGTTTTAGTTAGAATTTCATTAATATGTGTTTTTTCATAAAGTCGCACTTTGAAAATGTTTATTATTAATAAAAATTATAAGATTAAATAACGACCATTACATTATGGTGATTTTTCATGGTTTTTACTATTGATGATATTAGAAAAAGAGTTATTCCAATTGTAATTAAATATGGTATAAGTACTTTTAGTCTTTTCGGATCTTACGCTCGGGAAGAGGCCAATGAAAATAGTGATTTGGATTTTGTAATGGATAAAGGTGATTTGAAAGGTCTGCAATATGTTTCTTTAGTCCAAGATTTGGAAGATGAATTTAATTGCCATGTTGATGTAGTTAGTAAAGGCAGTTCAAATAAAAAATTTCTCGAAGCAATAAGCAAGGAGGAGGTTCTTTTATATGAACGAGAAAGATAAAAGAAGTGCAGAAACCATAATTGACTATTGTGACCGTATTGCTGATTATTTAAATCGATTTGATGATGATAAAGAAATTTACATGTCTGACAGTTTATATAAAGATGCTTGTGCATTAGTTATAATCCAAATGGGAGAATTTGCCAATAGATTTTCAGATGAATTTCTTGAAGAATATGATGGAATTGAATGGGGTCAATTAATTGGATTGAGAAATGTCACTGCCCATAATTATGAAAATATAATTGATGATATAATTTGGGAAGTTATGCATGATGATGTTCCAGAAATTAAAGAATATTTAGAAAAAATTCTTTATCATTAAAGTTATCTTCAATTCAAATATTAAAAAAGTAATAAATATTTTGTATAGTATACGGGCAACAAAAGATATATCTTATTTTTTGTTTATTTTACTTATTAATTTGTAATATTAAGTTTATTCTTTATTAACCTAATATAATTTATTTGATGATTTTATTGGTTGCAATATATTGGTATTTTTAAAAAACTAGTCTTTTTTTTAAGGAATTAATTGGTCTTTTTTAGTAGGTATTTATATATTGTATGGTTTTTTTAGTATATTGACTTTAAAATTCTTTGAAAAATTATTAGGAAAACCATTCATTAACTATTTCATATTCTATGTTTCCATAATGAATTCCTCCATACTGATGTTAACAATTAATGAAGAATATTAAAAATATAATTTTAAAAATTGAATAAGGATAAATTTGTTAAACAAATTTTGATACATCCCTATTCAACATATAACTTGGTTGGTACTGTACCGGCCAAAACATCCTATGAGGTTATATAATCCTATGGGCATCAAGTATATAAAAGTTCTATCCATTACTTATTATCAAATTAAAACAATATTTCATTCTAAAAACAATTTTATATTCCAAAAACAATGTTTATTTTTAAAAATAAGAAAGTATAAATAGTTTTAAAATAAAATATCTAATTCTAAAACATTACTATAATAAGATCTATTGATGGTGTTTTTATAGGTGGTTGATAATATGAAATTATTTGAAAAACCAGGTTATGAAACTATAATTGGAGATGGCAGACATTTAACGGAATATATGAAAAATCTAATCAAAGAAGGTAAGATTTCAGAAAGTGAGGCAATGTCAATTAAAGATAGATTAAAAAATGGATTTGAGAATGGCAGTATTAAAGAAGAAGAGCTAATTCTTAGGGCTCATGAAATGTTTTCTGATTTTCCGTATGATTATATATGGTTCTTTGGGAATGTTATGTCAAAGGATGAAACCTGTCCGATATGTCTTGAAAAAATGGATTATAAAGAGGGTTCTTGTAAAAATTGTGGTTTTGATCTTGATTTAGTTCATTTAAGTTTAAAAGAGTTTGAAATGATGGATATTTTCGCAGATTTTGTTGATTCACATGAAGACCTTAAGGATACAAAAGACATGCTTTTAGAAAATGATTATTATGGGGACCATTTATATAATGATTTGCTGCTCCAAATATTTTTGGATGATTCCTTAAAAAGGGAATATGATAGCCTTCATTTAAATAATTTTGTGGATTTGGATGAAATGTATGCTGATTTTAAAGAGGATACATCTGAAGAAAATTACTCCCAAGAGAATGCTCAAACAACTTGTATGGATGAAATTGAATTTTGTAAAATGGCTGACAATAAGTATCGTCTAATCCCAAGGGTTGATGATTCATATGTCATGCCTGTTGATTTGAATAGATTTAAACTTTATACTCTTGTTGATGAATGTAATGATGCAGATTTTGCATTATATGATTTGTCTTTTGTCCCATGGTGTTTTAGACAACAACTTAGAGATTTGTCCTTTGAAGGAGGATTTTTGACTCATAATGCCTGTAAAGCTAATTGGCAGGATTTTTCAAAAGACTTGAGGCGTTGGCAATTGAAAGAATTTTTAGAAAAACATGGTATTGATGCCACGGGCAATAAAAAACATCTTGTTCAAATAATTGCTGAAAGTAATTTGCCATTAGAAGAATTCGTGTCTGAAAAAACATTTTTAACACAAGAATCTTATGATTACTTGAAAGAATATGAATGGATTCAATTTTACATCGATAATCTTTATTATTTTGATTTTTTAGACTTTTTTGATTTTTTGGATAATCATAATGGCAGTATTGAGGAGATTTCTCTAAAATACTTGGATGAACATATTAAATTAGCTGAGGAGTCATTGGATTTTGATTATATCATGAGGACTTATGAATCCAAAACAAGAATTCTTCATTCAATTTTAAAATTGGATGAGGCATTGGAATGTGATATTCGAATATTGCATTTAAATATGAATCCTATTTGCTTACCCAATTATAGCTTTTCTTCACATGTTCCTTTAGATTCTGAAAATATTTCAAATCTAAAAGAAGCAAAATCAAAATATGGGGAGGAAGTAATCTTCAAATCATTTAATAAAAATTGGAATTTTATGGGTTTTAAATCAATAATCATTCCTAAAAATGATGTTTGGGATTATTTAATTAACGCATTAAATTCTAAAGATCAGAATCATGGAAGTAAAAAAATTCGTGAAAAATATTTCTTGTCTTTTTAAATTGATAATAATAGGAGTTTTAAATAATTGGGTGTGAATACATCTAATCATATGTTTTTTCGTAAAGTCGCAGTTTGAAAATGTTTATTATTAATGAAGTTTATATCTTATAATACAATTAGGAATAGGAGGAGATTTATTTGCAAGAAAGTAATGAATTAGATTCAACATGTGGAATTTCTGATGAAGAGCTTACAGAAAGATTTAAAGCATCTATTAAAATAGATCAAGATATTTGTAAAATTAAAGGACTTCCTATTGCTGGTTATGATGATGAACTTGATTGTCCTTACATAGAATATCCTGATGGGAAAAGAGAGTATGTCAAAGAATAAGAAAAAACTTCCATAAATTATTGTTTTTACAGTCGTTATGAATGCTATTTTGTATAATTGTGGCTAAAATCTATTTTAAGGACTTTATTTACTTTTTAAAGTGTAAATAATTTTGTCATGTTTTTCAATATTATAAATTTTATTGAATATTCTTTTATATATTATCATTCAATATATTGAATATATATTTATATAATAGTGTTCAATATATTATCAAAGAGGTGATTTAGTATGAATCCTGATAATGAAGATTCAATTCATGATTTTTTACAAAGCCAAATAACAGATACTCCTTTATCTCTAAACAATGAGTTATCAAATAGGGGTGTTAAATTTAATCATAGGGATGATTTTGAAGAAATAAGAACATTTATAGATGAATTCATCGATGGAAATAATGTTAATCGTTATATTGTATTGCCGGGTCTTAGGGGTGTTGGAAAAACAACAATCTTATTTCAGGTATATGACTACTTGTTGAATCAAAAAAATATCCGTCATGAACAGATATTATATTTTTCCTGTGAGGAACTAAATAAAATAGAAGATTGTGACATCTATGATACCATCAAATATTATCTAAAAACATTCCATAACTCCTCACTGCAGACACTTGATGAAAAATTATTCTTATTAATTGACGAATCACATTTTGATAAAGATTGGTCACTTTCAGGTAAAATAATCACTGATAAATCTAAAAATATATTTGCGATTTTTACAGGTTCATCAGCAATAAATCTTGAATATAATGCTGAAGCCGCAAGAAGGATGATACGATATCCAATAACTCCCCTAAATTATTCACAACATTTAAAATTAAAATATAATTATCACACAGATATTTCCAATGATTTGATAGATTTATTATTTAATGGCAATGTTGATAATGCAATCATAAAAGAAAAGCAGGTAAATTGTGATTTATTAAATCTAAAAAATTATCATTCAATGGATTGGGATAATTATTTTAAATTTGGAGGATTTCCGTCAGTGATGCATGATACGAATCACAGAAATGCATTTAAAAAATTATACTACTCAGTTGAAACTGTGGTGACAAAAGATTTAGGGACAATGAATAACCTGACTGCAAATACACAAACAAATGCATTAAGATTAATGAAATTTTTGGCGGAAAAATATCCTGGTGACATTTCACAAAATGCGCTTGCAAATAAAATCAAAACTTCTGCAGGAAGTGTTAATACAATAATGGACTTACTTGAAAAGACTCATTTGATATTTCACACAGAACCTTATGCAGGTGCAAATGCAAGAGCAAAAAAATCATGGCAGTATTATTTTGCAACACCAAGCATAATGCATGCAATAAATCTCAAATTCGGATTTTCATCTATAAAATTGAGTGAATATGAAGGAATATTGCTTGAAACATTAGTCGGATCAAACCTTGTTAATTTGAAAAATAGTGAACAGTTCTTTGAATTCAGTATATTCTACGATACATATAAAGTGAAAAAGCAAAAGGTTGATTTTATAATAAAAAAAGATTTTGATGAAGTAATCCCAATAGAAGTTGGACACGGTAATAAAGGTACTGATCAAATTAAGGATGCAATAAGACGTTATAAAGCTCCACATGGAATTGTTATATCTGATACAACAAAAACAATTGAAAAAGTTGATAATGTAATATTCGTGCCAATAAAAACTTTCTCATTAATGTAAAAACTATTAAAATTTGGGAAATATTATTTATTTTCCATTTTTTGTATATGGTGTAGTGTGTTTAAATATTATTATATCATATTAATTGTGTAAGAGCGAAAAGTAGTAAATATTTTGCATAGTATACAGGCAACAAGATTTTTAAATGATTTATGGTCTTTATAATATTTATTATACTTTAATATTTCTTTCAGCATATAATGACTTGGTATTGGTTATCTGTTAATCATTATTCATTCTTATCTTCCTAAAAAGAGTTTTTTTTATTAAATATTTACTTTTTATAAGTTTTGAAAAAAATCGCACTGACTCCCCCATATTCATGACCAATTGGGTTCACATCATGCACCTGCTGTGTTAGAGTTAAATTCCTGTCCTGTTGTACACTTAACAATAAAAGTAATGAATACTGCTACTTCTGTGGAATTAAATTAATGGAAGATGATGTGGGGATATTGTTTCATCCGAAAAGTCAACAGATTAAATGGTTATTTTAATATTGAAATGTTTATATGTGTCTTATTTATATAATATTATTATGCAATTAAGAAAATTTATCATTTTGTTAATTTTTTTGCTTTTCATTTTAACGATTTCTAGTGTAGATGCTAAGGATTTAAACACTACTGATTCAGTGATGTTAAGCAGGGATTCAAATCAAACTGAGATATTGGACAGTTCACATGTTAATCAGTCCATTTTTTCTTCGGATGCAACAAATGCGAGTGAAGCTTTTTCAAGCTCTTATTCACTGCAAAATGATAAAGCGGAAGGTGTATATGGAATTGTGGATTTCGGCACCAATGTACTTACATTGAACATATATGATGTAAATAATAATGAAATAACAAAGATTTTGGTTATGTCTGAAACATCTGTAATTTCTAACTACACTCAAGACAACAGGTTAACTCCTCAAGGAATTGAAAAATTAATATTTCAATTAGAAAATTACTCTGAGATAATGCGGTTAAATGGAGTAACAAATGAATATATTTTCGCAACATCCAGTTTAAGGAATTTGGACAATCGTTATGAAGTTGTAGTTGCTGTAAAAGATAGATTGGGCATTTATATCAATGTTATTAGTGAGGAAAAGGAAGCGGAATTCGGATTTAGGGCGGTTCGGGAAATGGATTTGACTACTGATAATGGTTTGCTTATTGATTTGGGTGGGGGAAGTTGTGAAATTACTTATTTTATAAACAAGACTTCTATAACCGATGATGCTATACCTTTTGGGTCCAACTCCGCATATAAGCAATATGTCAGTGGAACTTTCCCCAATGAAACGGAAAGACTCGAAATTAAAAACAGGACATTGGACGAACTAAAAAAATTAGCAATTAAATACTCTTCATATGATGATTTGTTCGGTAATGGGGGCACGGTTTACACCATAAAGTTGATGTTGATATCCTTAGGTTTTATAGATAAGAACGAAAGTTTTGTCCCTGTTTCAAAATTAGATGAACTTTTGGATAATATCAAGGATGACACTGAAGAAAATCGTCAAAAGATAATTGATGTTGCACCTAACAGGCTTTATACCTTAATTCCAGGAATCATAATTTTAAAAACAATTCTTGAGTATTATAATGTTAAATATCTCCATTTCTGCAGTGGCCAAATTACTGATGGGGTCTTATATGAGCTTCTTGAAAATGAAAGTTCCAAAGACAAACCGGTTGATCCTTCTTCACGAAACGAATCTTCTAAAGACAAACAGAATGATTTTAACTCATCTTCCAACATCAGTTATGAAAAAGCATTGGCTTCATCCAAACTCATCAGCAATCCGACTGGAAATCCTATTGTGGTGCTGATTCTGGTTTTCTTTTCAATTTTTGTTTCATGCTACAAAAGAAAATCTTAAATTCTTTATTTTTTTAAACTAAAAAATAATTTTTAACCAATATGAAAATAGATTATATAATGAATTTATTAGACTATAATTTATAGTATTTTACGAAATGTTCATTCAAAAAAATTTCATCACCCAATTTTTTATAACTACTTTTTTTTGAAAGGGTGTCCTCCAAAATTAAATTTTGAAGTTTGGCGAAAAAAATTTTAGACTAAGAAAAAATAGGAAAATTAAACAAAAATCCATACCACAAAGACCATTTTTAATATGATTATGGACTAGATGCATTTAAATGCCCTGAAAACCATTATTTAAAATTCTATGGAACAAAAACATTTCATTTTTATAGTAAATGGGTCTAATATTAATGTGTGGGGCGAAAAGTACATTATATTTTGTATAGTATTTTGTATGATGAACTTCAGACTCAAAAAAGCAAAAAATATTAAACCTGGCAGGTAGATGAAAATGAAACTTGAAAATTGCCAATACAAAACACATGACAATAACATAATCAACTATTATGGGACTGACAGTAACAATCACATACTCTTGATAATACATGCCCAAAGTGCAAACTCAAGTAGTTATTCTAGTGTAATCAAAAAATTGTCCAAAAAATTCCATTTAATTATAATTGATTGCTATGGGCATGGAAAAAGCTCTCATAACAAGGAAAAATACAATATAATCAGCCAGGGTGATGATTTAATAGAATTTATACAATATAAAACTGCTGAAAAAATATCTATATTGGGTCACTCTTCTGGTGGTCTCATTGCCTGCTATATCGCTTCAAAATCAGATCTTTGCAATAATATGATACTGGAAGACTCTCCACTTTTTTCAAGCGTAGGTGAAAAAAGGTTCAATTATTACAACTACAATGACCTCTCAACGATTTGTCACAATTTCATCAATCAAGAAGAAGAAGAGGATTTTGTGTACTATTACGTCATGAATCAGTACATGTGGAACTTCTTTCCTGAAAATCCAAGGGAAAAAATCAGAGAAAAATCAGGAAAATCTGCACGAAAATATAGGAAAGAACATCCTGACAAACCTCTGAAAATCAGGTTTTGGCCTAAAAAATTCCTAGAAGCATTCAACGGGATGGAGCAATATGATTCTTACTTCGGAGAGAACTTCTACAACGACACATTCAATTGCAACATCGATTACAGCAAACTACTTTCAGAAATAAACTGCAAAACATTATTCATGAAGGCGAATACCAAAATTGCAGATGATGGCATTATTATGGGCGCCCTGACTGATGAGAATCTTCAACAGGTAACCGCCCTAATCAAAAACATTAGGGTGGAATATTTTAACTGTGGGCATGGAATCCATAATGAAAAGAAAAAAGAGTTCGTAAAAAGTGTGATTGGAACCATTGAATGAGTAATATTATATGAATTTGTCAATTAATATAATTAAACATATGTTTTTTATATTTTCATGTTCTAAATATATGTCAGAGCTAAAAGTAGTAAATATTTTGTATAGTATATGAGCAAAATCCATTTTAAGAAGTTTTTTAAATTTATAAATGAATATTATTATTTTATTTTAGTTTTAATCCATTATAATGAATGGTGAAATCACATGGAAAAATTATTTAATGGAAACACCAAGTATTGATTATATCGTATGGCTAAAACTGTTGGAGTTTACATCAATGCTGATGATATAAAAAAATCTAATTCCTGCAGTGATTTGGGGGGATACATTGAAAACTGAAGAACTTAGGGGGTCCATGATTGAGAAAAATAAAGATTTCACATTTGAAACAGTACTTTCCACAGAAGAAATCTTAAATTATTAAAAAAAGCTAAATAAAAATGATATTTTTTTATTGTAATTCTTGAACTTCTAAGTGCAGTGTCCACTGGTAATTGGACAAACTACAATTCATATGATTGCTAAAAATACGCCAATTGGTTCAAGCAATGCTGTTACCATATCATTTGCTACAACTGATGGGGTTGTCGCATAGATTACTGCAAGTTGTGATTGTTCGTGGAAAAATGCCAATGCAATCGCAGCCCAGAAAAGAGTAGTCAATCTCTCTAAAACCATAGCTCCGAAAAATATGTGTCTCGCATCATTTTCATTCTTAATGCATCTGGCAACGATAGGGGATTGTGATGCATGAACACCGGAAATAGCGCCATATACAATAGTAACAAATAAAAATGGAAATATTGCATTGTCAGTCGAGTATAGTCCTTGTGTTGTAAATTCTAGAATCTGGTATGTGGAATTTAAAAGTAGGCTCCTTGTCATCAATATTAATTGGGATGCTTGTTAAATTACCGATTAATGCTATAGATTATGTTGAAAAAACAGCAGCTCCAAGAACTCCTGTTATAATAGTAACAAATGCAACAAATTGTCTAGCTGTTGTTTCAAGGTACTTTAAGATAATTGCAGGCATTGTAAATCCGTCGTTTCTTAAAGACATGAATCCTGAGAAGAAATCATGTGTCGCATCAATAAAAATTGTACCTAAAGTAATCCATAAAAAGCTGTAGACCAAATAAAGCTAACGGAAACTATCAAAAGGGATAATTCAAAATTTCCCGTAAATTTTATCCCGTGGTATTTTCTATTTTGTTGGTTTATATTTACTATATAATAGTGCAGCAAGAGTTGATATCACTAATATAAATATGCTAATTAATGTAATGGATGAATCAGTGAATACAAAGCCTTTATAAAAGTACTCGATAAAAGTCATGAATAATGGGATAAAATACCATTGAGCAACATAAATTCCAGTTACGTGTTTACTTAACATGGTAAATCCATTAATGGGTATGTCGGGTAGAAATTTAGATATATTCCAACAAAAACCTAATAATCCATGAATTAGAATTATACATACTATTGCATCAAGGGTTGTGATAAAATATGCACGTGCATTATCAGAGATGGATCCTGCAGGTGTGGGGGATAAATTACAAAGAATAAATATTAATGGAATAATTAAAAATACAGGCCATAATTTAAAGAACTGGGATTTGTCTTTGACTCTAATGAAATAACTTCCATAAAATATACCTGCTACTGGAAAGATAAACCAATTGAATAATGGAAATGCCGTACATTGGTGAAGGATGGTTCCTATAAAATATCCGAAGAAATAGTTTAAGAAGATATTATTAAAATCAACAAAGCATACAAAACTTCCGATTATAGAAAATACAATTGCCAGAATCAACATTTTTTCATTAGAAATATTAAATCTTTTAAGAATTCCAATAAGTGTGAATGCAACTCCAGCAAATATTAAAATATCGACCTTAAACAATGGCAATAATGTAATCGGAGTATTAGACATATTTAACATATGGCCTAAAACATTTGGGATTATTTGTTCTCCAATATTTACAAAATATCCAATCAACAATAATTCCACGCCTCTTTTAATAAGAAGATCATATTGATTATGTCTTGAGAAAATGATGCCTATTCCCATACAAAACATGAAAACCGGTGCAGCAATGATTGCCACAGTCTGATTTAAAATCAATTCAAATCCTGGGCTAATTGAAATGTTAGAAAAAGATGCAAAAACTATTGCATGACAAAAAATCATGAAAATAATTGCCAATGCTTTTGCAATATCCAATTCCTTTTGTCTTCCAGTATTAACTTTTTTATCTGCTATGAAATTCATTTTTTAAACCCATAAAATAATAGTATAGTTTTCCCAACTTTCAGTATGATTATGTTTTGATTTTTATTTGATATATAATTATGGAATATATTTTTGAATACTTCATTAGGAAAGATTCATTTCAAACAAAAAACATTTTTTAACAGTTCGATATTTCCGAACAGTCCAATAAAACATTATAATATCACACATAATTTAAATTATTATTGGCTAGTTGTTGATTAACATGTTTTTTGGTTGATGATTAATTTTTTAAAGTTCTTTTAATTACTTATTTTCAGGATTTAAACGAGTTTAATTAAAAATAAAAAAAGCAAGTTGGTTGATGATTAAGGTTGATGATTAATGTTTTGTAAAAAATTTTGTCGTTATTTGTTAAGAATGTGGTAAGTATACAATTATTCTTGTAATTGCTATTTGTAATGAAATTTTAATAAGTTATTTACTTCAAATGTGAAATTTTTTATTAATCAAGTCAGACAAAATAGCAAGTATGCGATTTTTCTATTCATTACTTTTTATAAGTAAAATTTTAGTTAAAAATTTATATAATTTGGAGTCTAATATTAATGCGTAGAGTTAAAAGTACATTATATTTTGTATAGTATACGGGCAACAAAATTTTACAATGATTTCTGGTATTTATAATAATCATAATCTTATTATATTATTAGGATAGTGCGTTTAGATTTAATTTTAATTAATATTGATTAAAACATATTCACATTTAGCTTCATTCCTCATTGGCCATCCCCAACCTGTCAAACCTGATGATACTATCATTTCCATTTTTCCAAAATGAAATTCACCATAAACTAAATGACCAGTTAATCTTTCAAAAATTGAATATGGGAATAGCTGTCCGCCATGAGTATGGCCTGAAAGTTGTAAATCAGCACC
Organism: Methanobrevibacter millerae; assembly: GCF_001477655.1. NCBI lineage: Archaea > Methanobacteriati > Methanobacteriota > Methanobacteria > Methanobacteriales > Methanobacteriaceae > Methanobrevibacter > Methanobrevibacter millerae. The sequence goes on from NZ_CP011266.1 coordinate 604,672, forward strand.
TTGTTGCGAATTTTCTTCATACTTAATAGGCTGGTGATCTAAAACAACAACATATTGGGATAAATCACTTTCATTAAGTATTTTGCCTATGTCAATTCTATTATTTTCGCCCTCCCACTGTGCATCGCTTCTACCTACCAGAACAATGTCATCATTGATTGATGTTTTTTCATCATTTAAAATTTTTATTCCATTATTAATTATTGATTTATTTAATTCTCTATCACTGAATGTTCTGTTTCCATTTTCATAGTCGATTGAGTCTGGTTGTGTATCGTGATTTCCAAAGATATAATATGTGCCATATGTTGAATTGATTTTTCCCAATTCTTTAAATATTTCATTCATGTCTTCTTTGGTTGTTCTTTCATCGACTATATCTCCACCTAAAACAACTATGTCTGGTTTTAAGTCATTTATTTTGGAAATACTTTCTTTAACTAGTTGTGGATTTTGAACAGTTCCGTAATGAATATCACTAACCCAAACAATGGAATAAGATCCGTTATTTATCTTATCTGTAGTTAAATTATATTCTGTTAATTCAATATGATTCATTCCGTAAACGCCACTAATTATTATAATTGCAAATATAACTAATGCTAAAATGCCTTTTTCATGGTACTGTGGAATGAAATTTAAATATTTGTCCTTAATTAAATATTTCCATATTATTCTTATTACGTCTGCAAGTATGGATGATAAAAATAAGTATAAAGTTAATATGGCTGCATTTGACCATATATTTAAACAGCATATAAATGCTAAAATCGGAATAATGAAATTTATGATTAATTTTTTATTTTTCGATAATTTGCTATTATTTAAAGCATATTTAACTCTAAAATGTGTGTAAAATCCAATAATAATACCCCATATAATTCCAATAAACAAATATTCTGGATAATATCCTAATGTGAAGAAATGTATGGGGTTCATAATTATGGTTATAATATTATTGGATAAAAAGATTATGTATGATTTAGTTTATATCTACACTATTTTCTTTTCAAAAAATAATGAACTGTATCTTAAGCAAGGAATTAAAACATTATAGTACTTTTAATTAGTGCTGGAAGCAATTATGAAGAACTAAAACATGATGGAAAGCTAAAAGCATTAAATACAATATTTATAGAAGACCGTATGGCTGGAAAAACTGAAAAAAACAAACATGCACATATTTGATAAAACCACATATCATAAAGAACTAATATTAAAAAATCGTAAAAATTATAGTCTAAAAGCGAGAAAATAGGAAAAAATACAATTTAATAATTTTAAAAATTGAATAAGGATAAATTTGTTAAACAAATTTTGACACATCCCCAAAAATCGTGAAATGTAATCTGATAAATATTTTTATCATGTATTAATGTTAGTTACTTAGTTTTGTAAAATTGTTTTCACCATGTAAAATTGTTCTGACTGTGTAATATTGCTTTTGTTTTAAACAAAAATTATATTTACTTTCTAATTTTATATAATGTACTATATTATTTTTAATTAATTAAAAAGAAGATTTATTATGGATGAAACTTTTCAGTTTGTTAATACATTATTGTATGAAAGTGATGAGGGTGCAGTTTCTATAAATGTGGTTATAGATAAGGATAATGAAACAATGTGAGCCACTCAAAAAACTATGGCTGAATTGTTTAATGTTTCTAAATCAACTATTAGTGAACATCTTAAACATATTTTTGAAGAAGGTGAATTAAATAAAAATTCAACTGTTCGGAAAATCCGAACAGTTCAAATTGAAGGAAATCGTGAAGTAAAAAGACAAACAACATTTTATAATTTGGACGCCATTATCTCAGTAGGTTACAGAGTCAACTCTAAAAATGCAACATATTTTAGAATTTGGGCAACTAGAGTCTTAAAAGAGTTTATGGTTAAAGGTTTTGTTTTAGATGATGAATTATTAAAAAATGGAACTCGTTTTGGTAAAGATTACTTTGATGAACTCTTGGAAAGGATTCGTGAAATCAAATCGTCCGAACGAAGAGTTTATGAAAAAGTTACAGATATTTTTGCAACATCTTTTGATTATAATCCTAATGCAGAAATTACAATTGAGTTTTTTAAGAATGTTCAATCCAAACTACATTATGTAGTTTCGGGTTTAACTCCTCCAGAAATTATAAAAAGTCGTGCAAATAGTGAAAAAGAGCATATGGGTTTAACTACATGGAAAGATGCTCCTAATGGTAAAATCATGTTAAGCGATACAAAAGTTGCAAAAAATTATTTATCTGAGGATGAAATTTCTGAACTTAATCGAATTGTAAATATGTATCTTGATTATGCGGAAAACCAAGCTTCAAGACATAAGGCAATGTCTATGAAAGACTGGGCTGAAAGATTAGATAAATTCTTAGAATTCAACGAATATCAAATTTTAAATGGTCGTGAAAAGGTTTTAAGAAAAGCTGCGGATGAGTTTGTAAAGACTGAATTTGAAAAATTTAAACCGGTACAGGATAAAAATTATAAATCTGATTATAATAAATTTGAAGAAAGAACAAGGAAATTGATGCTTGAAAAATAAGAGAATTATTTTTCATATCAATTTTCATTATAAATTTTTTCATATTTCTACAGAAATATAAAGGATTTCAGAGCCAAAAGTACTGAATATTTTGTATAGTATATGGACAACAAGATTTTTAAATGATTTTTAGAGTTTATATTCTTTATTAATGTTCTATAATTATTTTTAATTATTTTAACGTAATGTCAGTTATTGTATGGTTTAATTGATAATCTTTAATTATTATAAAAAGAGTTTTTTAAATAAAATTTTTAAAGGCCGTTTTGGTCGTTTCTAGATGAGAACTTATTTGACATATCTTTCAACAGTGTGTTCCTTGTTTGTTCTAAACTACAATTTGTATCATCTGCAGGTATCTGTGTTCTTATTATTATACAAAATGACTGTTGGGAGGAGTTATAATGAAGTCCTGTAACGAAACAGTATTGAAGCTTTTTCAAATACCCATTGACATATGAATTGAACAGCAAAATAATTTTCATTTTCATGCAGTGATGGAATAACATTTATTATTATTAAAAACTAAATTAGTATTATGAAAAAGTTTTTGAATGTTGCATTAAAATCCCAATGGAAAACAATATTATTTATTGCAGTGTTATCAATTATTCAAACAATATTTCAAGTGGAAATAATTGATCTGTTCAGCCATGCTTTGACTGGAGTTAAAAATCAGAATAGTGATTTGCTTTTCAAATCAGGATTATATATGATAATATTCACAGTCCTTTCAATGATTTCTATGTATGCAGTTTATAGTCTCTCGGTAAGGGTATCTTCAAATGCAACATTTAATATCCGTGAAAAAATCTTTCATATTTTAATGAACTTGCCTGATGAAGAACTTGGCAAATTTAAAAATACATCGCTAATTACCTGGTCAACAAGATCGATGTACATAGAACAGGGATTTATAGTGATGATACTCGAACAGTTAATGCTGATTCCATTTACTTTCATAGCAATTCTATATGAAATAGCATTGATTGATGGTACTTTTGCACTTTTCTTCTTAGCATTTCTTAGCATTCTTACCGGAATCGTATTTTGGAAAATGAAACAACTTGTAGAAATATTCTTTAAAATTAAAAAGACATATGGAAAACTAAACCTATTATTCCTATCCAAAATAACTAATATAGCCAACAATATTCCATTTAAAAAACAGAAGGCGGAAGCCGAATTTGAAAAGGCATGTGAGAATTCCTACGATATAAGCATCAAGTATATCTTAAGTCAGTATTACATCGGACCACTGTTATTATGGGGTTTATATATTCTTGTTTTGATTACATTGGCACTGGTTAATTCCGGATATTCCATTGGCTTTGAAACTGACCGTATAATTGATTCATTGATAATTCTGATTTATGTTGCATACTTCATTTCTACCCTGACGGTTATTCCGGCATTGATTGGTATATGGCCAAGTGCATATTCCAATTCAGTGATTTTAGAGGACATCTTTGATCTTGAAGATAAAATCATAAAATCTAAAAACACAAATGATAATCTGAAAAGAATAGAAATTGTTGAGGAAGACATTGTCCAAGAGGATAAAGACATATGGGTGGAAAGAAAAAACATCTTCCATAAATTCACTAGAATATTAAAAGAGGATAAAACCAAAGTAATAATATCAATGGTATTACTTATGGCATCTACATTGTGCATGGTTTATGCTCCTAAAGTTGCAGGAAAGACGGTTGATTTATTGATTTCTAATTCGAATGCATCCAACGATATTGCAATCTACACTAATATTGCCTTGCTAATTGTTTTATATTCTGTAGGCTTTCTGTTTCAATTACCTCCGAAGAAAACAATGGGGATTATTGGTGAAAAAGTATCCTATAATTTAAGAATGGAACTGTTTGATAAGATTGATGTTATAGGTTCCGAATTCATTCAAGAAAATTCAAAAGGCCATATTCTATCTAGACTAAACAATGATTTAATGGTCATCAAGGGGTTCGTCTCTTCTCGCCTTTCCGAAATCTATGCGCAAATTCTGTTAATAGCTTTTGTATTTGTGTTGATTTTAATGACGGACTGGAGATTCGGTTTGATATATCTGGTGATATTGCCGATTCATGCAATTTGCTTATACATATGTCATGTTAAATCTAAAACCAATTTTAATGGTCATCAAAAGCATTTGGGGCGAATGATGGGCTATTTTGAAAGGGGGCTCGCAAATCGTGATTCATTCCATGAAATAGGGTTTGAAAAAATCAATCAAACTGTAACTAGCTATTATGTCAAATCCAGAAACATTACTAAGGTTATGGGGCCTATTACAACATTTTTAATAAATCTGAGTAATATAACTGTTTATATTGCAGGTATTTACTTTTTAATAGCTAATGAAATACACCTGGGAACCCTATTGGCGATTATTATGTATGGGCAATTATTAACAAATCCTATTAAAAAATTAAGTACTTCGATGGATTCTATTGAAACCGCATTCTCCAGTATCAAAAGGATATTTGCGATTATTGACTATCAAAAAGAAAAATAATCGAATTTAAATTTCTTTTGATTGCTATGGTATTTCAAGGAATTGGTTAGGTTTTGTTTTCATCACCAAACAATCGGTTTGTATTAACAAATCTGATTTTTGTAATGGATTTCACAATAGTTTTTTTTTCTAAATCACAACTGTGTTTTTTCATCAGCTCGCTGTTGGAAAATATTTATATAATTATGAAGCATCAATAATCATTTAAATGAATTATATTTGACAGAAATTTACTAATTTTAAAAATTAATAAAAATAAATTTAGTGGACTCTTAAATAAAAAATCTAATTTAATGATAATGTCTTCATATTTAACATATCTCCCACATCATCATCCGGAGCCAATACAATGGCGGTCCTACTCTCAATAATTTTTATAAGCAAATCAACTCCTAAATTATTATTGTAGTCAATAATCAGCAGTTCAGGATCATGTATCAGTGCTCTTGCGATACATATCAGTTTTCTTTCATGGGTGCTTATATTATTTGAGTCATAAGATATTTTGGTCTCATACTTGTCAGGGAATTTTTCAATTAGGCTATGCAATCCAATCAATTCGCAGACTCCTATTACTTCTTCAGGGTCAAATTCATCTCCGCAAATAATATTTTCCTTAACAGTTCCATCAAACACGTAATTTTCCTCTGTTGAAACTCCAATAAGATTTTTGTTTGAATTTATATCATATTGACTTAAATCAAAATCATTCACTCTGACGCTTCCGTTTTCAGCTTCAAGAAGGCCTAAAAATATCTTAATTAAATTGTTCCTGTTGTCTCCTGTAAGAGAGACATGTTCGCCGGGCATGATTTTTAGATTGAAATCTTTTATCTCACAATATGAAATGTTTTCAAATTTGATTTCATTAATGCCGTCAACTTCCGGAAACTCTTTTTTTCTCTTTTCAGGCATATCCAAAATTTCATATATTCTATCCAAACATGCATATGAAGTTCTTATACTATTCAATGTATTTCCAATTGATATTATTGGTTTTTTCATTAGTTGATAGTATAAGACAAAGGTTGTGAATGTTCCCATATCTATGCTTCCGGTATATACCAAATATCCTCCATAAACATATAGAATCACCTGCAGAGTAATTGTTATAAATGAGTTGACCGGATACATTATCTCAGTATAAAACCGGGACTTTTTATAACTGTCCTTTTGTTTGACATTATATTCTCTGAACCTTTTTCGGGAATATTCTTCACTGTTGAATGATTCAATCATCTTACGATTTTTCAGGAAATCTCCAATGAAACCCATTATATTGCCCAAATCATTTTGATGGATTTTATAGTAGTTTCTTGTTTTTTTGTGGAATGGATATATCACAAGAGGATAAACTATAACCAGCGCAAAAAGTATTCCCGATAATTTGAAATCAATATCACTGCTCATCCAAAGGACAAATATTATTATTGTAATATCACTGAGGAAAAGAATTATCGTGTTACTTATAAATGCCTTGAGGTTGGGAACATCATTGTTGAGTCTAGACATTATGTAGCCGTCGAATTCTGACTTATCAATGTTAATATAGCTTAATTTTGCATATAGCTGATTTCTCAATTTCTGAACTACACTTTCACTTGTTTTAGCCATTATTCTATTGGTAGGTATTCTAATCAGATAGCTTGCGGCAAACAGTATCACTATAAGTATAATGTCATTGTATAAAGTTTTTGATGGAGCATCGCTTAAATCTAACGCATACCTCATTAGTGAATTTATCAATTTTCCGACAAGTTTTGGAGCATAAACTGATAAAACAACAGATATTACCATCATAATGATGGCTGCCAGTATTTGATATTTATAATCCTTAAGAAGATTAATCAGTTTGGAGGTCAGCTGCCTTGTGGAATACTTATAAACCATTAATCTCACCGCCATTTAATTCTATGACATTATCAATTTGAGGATAGCTTTTAGTGTCATTATCGATGAATATTACCGTTTTGTTATCAAGTAGGTTTAGGATATTTTTGATTATGATTTTCTTATCATCAGAATTGATGGAGGAAAATGAATTGTCAAAAACATAGATTTTTCTTTTATGGGCTATGCTTCTTGCAATGGACAGTTTCTGCTTTAGGTCACTATTCAAATTTTCTCCGTTTTCATAAACCTCAAAATCCAAATCCCTGTCAAAAAGTGAAATCCTGCAGGCTTCAGCCGCATCATCTAGATTTATGCGATCATCACCCAGCCGAATATTTTCCAACACGCTGTCCTTTAAGAAGTTGGAGTTGTCCGGAGCATAGGAAATCAATCTTCTTAAGCTTTTGGGAGATACGACTTTATTGTCTACTAGGACTTCTCCTTCAAATTCCCGGTAAAATCCCATAAGGAAATTCATCAGACTGCTTTTACCACTGCCAGCATCACCAGTAATCAATGTATGCGAACCCTTTTTAATTTCAAGAGACATGTTTGAAAGAATATGTCTTTCACCGTAAACAAGTGTTATATCATTTAATCTGATTTCTTTAAAATCATTTATTTTTTCAATTTCATTGTTTTCACTTTTTTCTAAAATTAAAACATCTTCAATACGGGTTGCACCAGTGCATGTCATATGAAAAGTGTTTGTAAATGAAATCAATCCATTCAAGCTTCTTATAAAGTAGCTTATAATCAATAGAATTAAAATTATATCTATGATTTTCAGGGAGTCCAGGCTGAAGTTGGTGATGAAATAGGATATAATAAGAATTAATATAGTGTTCATCACGGTTATAAACACAAGGAAAATGTTCAGTTTGTACTGAAAACGGTAGCCTTTATGGTATGACTCATCTGTAACGCTTTTAAATCCGTTTTCACCCAATTTTTCTTTATTGTATTGCTTAAATAAATTTATAACCATGATTTTATCACGGAATCTCCTGTTGATTTTACCTAGAATTTTCTTGACGGGGTAATAACTGATTGCTAAACTCCGTAGTTTATAAATAAAAATGTTTAAAAAAATCAGTGCGAATAATGCGAAAATTAACGACACCATTGGATCTATATCATACAAACCAATAATTATGCTGATTGTCAAAAGCAAAACGAACAATACTTTCTTAATGAATGTCATCAGTGCAGCTTGGAATGATGCAATTCCCCTTACTGTCCTTGTCATCAAACCGGAAAAAGCGATTTTGTCAAATTCATCCATGGAATCCATACTTGCATATATGTCAAAGAGCTTTTCACGGATGTCATAGCCGAAATCGGATGTGAATCTCACTGAAAGATATGAAACTATTCCTGAAGATATAACCAGCAGTATTAATGTAATAAATGTGGTCAACAATCTCATTTCAAGTAGACTTTGGAGTTCTATCGTATATTCCTTAATAACCAACATCAATATAGGCAAGTCGCTGATAATTTCAATTTGACAGTAGGTATAAATGAACATAAAGATTACAATCAATGTCAGTATTTTCCAATATTCTCTAAGCATATATTTGATTAAGATTTTCATTTCAATATTTCCTGCAGGGTAAGTATAATAAATTTTCTCATCCATTACTGAATATATTAATTTATAATTTTATTTTATATAGATTTTTTTAATTAAAATCCAATCAAAAAATCGGATTATTAGATGAACTAGTTATTATAATTAAATTGAAATTTTAACTAAATTTTCATGTCGTAATATTAAAACTTTATGGATTGTAGTGGTTTTGGTGTGATTCTATGCAAAAAAGGTGTTTTGATAGAAATTTATCAGATTCAAAAATGGGTGGATTGAAAAAATAGAGTTAACATATGGATAGTCCTTTTGTTAGTAATCTTTTTATTAAATATAAACTATAATTAATATTATGTTTGAAACAGTTTTCTATTTTCAATGGGAAGTTTGGCTGATACTATTCATGCAAAGTTCCTTTCCAGATTGGGTATTCGGATTCTTTAAACTTGTAGCAAATGTCGTTTCTAAAAATGTTCTTGCCTTTTTATTCATTTCAATCTATTTGGCATATAACAAGGAATGGGGAAAATTCACATTGCTTTCATTGGGTGTGGCCGGTGTGTGCTGTGAATTTGTCAAGGTGACTGTTGCACGTTTAAGACCATATGCTGCAGTCGATAAAATAAAGTGTATCTATCCCAATGAACCAGGCCAGGATCCTTTAAACTTTAAAATCCAGGGATATTCCTTTCCAAGCGGGCATTCTATGATGGCAACCAATTTGTTTTTGGCCATTCCAATATACGTCAGGAATATTCAATATATCGCTATTGGATTGGTTGGTGTTTTGATTGTTGCACTTTCAAGGGTTGGATTAGGTGTTCATTTTCCGACTGATACTATTGCGGGTTTCATCATTGCTTTGGTGATAATTTTAATATTATCCTGTGTTTTCGACAAGATTGAAAATAGGAAATATATCTATTTGGGTATTGTCGTACTGTCTTTGGTGGGAATCGTATTCTGTCCAGCAATAAGTTATATTAAATATGTGGCTTTGGCTTGTGGAATTTCATTGGGTTTTCTTGTTGAGGAAAAATACGTTAACTTCGAAAACCCTAAAAGCAGGAGGGATGCGATAGTCAGGTTTGCAGGAGCAATTATATTGTTTGCATTGCTTTTTGTCTTAATCCCGAAACTTGCAGGAAACACTGACTTGGTTAAATGTATCGAGTATTCTCTATTTACATTTATAATGCTTGCAATATATCCTTTAGCATTTAAAAAGATTGATAGGGATGGATAATCAACTCCCTTTAATCAATTTTACTTTTTTTGGTTTTTGCATTTTAAAAAACATATTATTCGTTGGCTTTTAGTGATTCAACCATATCCAATTTCTTGATTTTACCTGAAAACATTAAATTTACAAGTATTGACAATGAAAATGTTATTGCAGCAGATATTATGATATTTGTATTAGTTAATGAAGGTATTATATAAAATGAAGTTCCTGAAGACGTCCACATGAGGTTTGGGATATACATGCCTAAAGGTACACCTAATAGGAATCCTATGGCTGTAAATATCAGGTTTTGTGTTAACAATAATCTTCTTAATGCGCTGCTTTTAAATCCCAGAACTTTAAGTGTCGCAATTTCTCTTTCAATTTCTGTAAATGACATCAATCCTAAATTATACAAAACAATAATTGCTAAAACACAAGCGAAGAATGATAATATGTATATGAATAACCACATGTTCTGGCTTATTCCGTCCCAATCTTTTTCAATATCCTCATGTGTATTGGTTGTTTTAATGATATCATATGTTTTATTTACATGATCTGAGGTTATGATGCTAGTTGGTGTGTAATTCAAACCCAACTCTTCCAATTTATAGGGGGACATGATTAAACCCTGTGATATTGGATCTGCATGGATTCTATCAATTTTTGTATTGACCCATTTGTCTGATTCCATGATATGCCAATTAACGGTATCGCCAATGCCTACATTTAATGTATCAGACATTTTTTGTGAAATTGAAACTTCATCATTTCCGATTTCTATATGATTTTTATCCTTATCAGTTGGCGTTATTAAATCCGTGTCATTTAAAACTAGAATCGATCCCGATTTTTTTGCATTGCCAGATTCGAGTTCAATTCTTTCATCCATTATTTTATCTCCATTAACATCGCTGGCCACTTTATCAATTTGTGATATTGATGCGTTGTCATCGATTATTAATTTTGATTCATAATGATTTATTTGACTATATTCCCATTCTTTTACATCATTTAACCCATCATATAATCCAAATGCACCAATTAAAAGTGCACTACAACCCATAACTCCGATAATAGTCATGATACTTCTCAATTTATTTCATTTAGCATCCCTGTAATTCCATCGGACATTAAAGGATAATCTTTTCCAAATCCTTAATCTTTCAACAAATCCTGAAGTTGATACTTTAGGTACTTTTGGTTTAATTGCCTCTGAAGGTTTTTCATTAGAAATGCTTGAAACGGCATAATTTGAAACAGCTAGTGAAAATATGGTTATTAAAGCTATTAAAAATATAAAACTCATATTCCATGAAGGACTCCACACTGGTAGTTGATATACCGCAATCATTGATGGATAAAATAGTTTTGGTATTATCATTGGCCCTAAAATCAAACCTAAAATGGATCCCGATAAAACTAAGCAGAATCCATATGATATGTAATGGAATGTTATCGTGCTGTTTTTAAATCCATTGGCTTTTAATATGCCTATTTGTGTTCTTTGATGTGTAATTATCCTTGTCATTGTTGTCAAAAGTATTAACAGTGCAACTATGATGAATACAATTGGAAAAATATCTGCCATCATTTTGTGTTTTGCAATTTTGTCTGAAAACTGATAAACGCTTGGATGGTCGGATTGTTTAACAAATGTGCTATAGTATCCATTTAAACGATAATCTAACAATTTATAATATGTGTCTGGTGAACCCTCAAATTTAACGTTTAAAACATTTTATGGGATGTTATCATCAGGGAATGCTTTATTGGACATGTACGCAAAGCCGATTTTGTTATAATCAGGCATTACTGAATAAGATGATGAATGATAAACATATTCTGGTGAATATCCTAATCCTTTAATTTCCTTATCAATTGTATATCCTTCACTTTCAAAGCTGATGCGGTCTCCAACTTTTAATCCTTTGACATCGGCAAAGTTTTTATCAAGCCATACTCCATCACGGTCATTAATGTCTAATTCTTTGCCTTCCAATAAATAAAATTTTGATATTGTGTTGTTTTCAATTAAATGCAGTGTAATTTCGGGGTCATTTTCAAAGTTCGCTATCGAATCAACAACCAATTGCCTTTCCATTTGTGTAGTTGCACCTAAATGATTAACTTGTTCCAAAAACAATCATTCAGGTATGGTGAATAAATCCAGCCATCAGCCAAATTGGTTTCTTCATAATAGTCGTTTATGTTATCTTCAAGACCGATGTATTCGCCGCTTATGCCTGTAAAAACAAAAACTCCTAAAAATGCCATTAAAAAGATGGATAGGAATTGGGTTTTGTGTTTGAATATGTCTCTTATCATTTTTTTTCCGAGCATCTTCCCACCATTATGATTCATTAGTATTTTTTGGATTTTAATTAAAATGGTTGAAGATTTCAAAAATGTGTATATCTCAATTTTATCCAACATTATTAATGCTGATGCATCTTCCTACTTGAGTGATATCTTAAATTAGTTTTTTTTGAATTTAAATAAAAATTAAGGTTTGATTGCACGAATATCTGTATTAATGAAATATTATGGGTTTGTCAGATATTTCTTTTTAATCCGGGTTATACATGATAAATTGTACTACAAGATACATTCCCAATGCAAAACTTATTACATATCCGAATAATCCTAATAGTGGTATATCTATAAAGGCAGGACCCTTGTCTGCAAACAATGCCAGTGAAGATCCAACAATCAATGCCGCAATGATGATTGCTGTTGTCAGTTGTTTTGATATTTCATTTATTCCTTCTAATTTTAATTTTAAGGTGATTTCGCCACCTTCTAATTTTGACAATGTGCTATTTACTGTTGTAGGCAGTCCTTTTGTCAAATGTCCAAGTTCTAAAAGATGGTTATATCCTACTTTTACCAATCTGCTTGGTGATAATTTATGGGTAACTATTTTTTTAGATAATCTTTTCAGTTCTTTTGCGGTATCAAATTCTGGATTTAATTTTTTACCGCTTTCTTCTACTAATGCCAGCCCCCTTCCAATCATTACAAATTCTCTTGGCATTGATATATTATGTTTTATCATTGTATTAAGCAAGTCTTCTATGCTTCCATTAATATTTTTCAACTTATTTCCATAATATTTTTTCATTAAATCATCAATATCCTCTTTAAGCTCAGGAGTATTCTGAGTGGGTGCAATTATATCCATGTATATTAATTGATTGATGATGTTATCCGCATTACCGTTTACTAAAAGCATAATCAATTCTGCAAGGTTTTCTTTAAATCCTTCGCTCAATATTCCCATCATTCCCATATCTATATAACAGATTGTATTATTGTCCTTGATAATTATATTTGCAGGATGGGGGTCTGCATGGAAGAATCCATCAATCATGATCTGTTTGAAAAATGAATTTGTTCCTCTTTTGGCAATTAATTTTTTATCGTATTTTCCACTTTCATCTTCGATTACTTTACTTAAATCATCTCCTTCAATCAATTCCATGTTGATGACCTTTCCGGAACAGTAATCGTTATAAACTTCTGGAATATAAACGTAAGGGATGCTTTTAAAATTTGATTGCATAATTTCTATATTTCTAACTTCTTCAAGATAATTTATTTCTTTCAATATAGACTTTTCAAATTCGCTAACGATTGCAGGCAAATTGTAAATTTTTGTTTTATTGATATATTTGTCAATTCTTAAAGCCAAAAATTTCATTATCCTAAGGTCTGTTTTAATAATCTCATCACTATTTGGCTTTTGAACTTTAACTGCAACTTTTTTTTCGTTATTTTTTAAAGTAGCCGTATATACCTGTGCAATGGATGCAGAACCTATTGGTACTTCATCAAAATCAGTATAAATATTTTCTAAATCCTGTCCCAATTCAGATTCAATGACTTTCCTGATTTCTTCAAAATCGGTTACTGGTGTATTGTCTCTTAATTTCTGAAGTTCTTCAGATATTTCAATACCCACTAAATCAGGTCTTGTAGATAGCATCTGACCTAATTTGATGTATGCCGGACCTAAATCCTCAAACACCCTCCTTATTCTTACAGGAACAGTATTATCAACGAATGGCATTTCTTCATTTATTTTACGGTTTCTTAGAAAAGGAAATGTTTTAAAAAAAGTATTTTCTTCAATCAAGTATCCGAAATCGTTCTTTTTTAAAACTTTATAAATTTGATTTATTCGCTGAATATCAGAATTGGTCGATTTATTAATAATTTTCATCATGATAATTTTTGCATGAACTAGTATTTAGAATTTTTCTAAAATTCTTGCATACACCACTTTTAGCTCATCATCAGATTTTTCATAAATTCTTTTTAAAATCAATTCAGGTGTACTTTTTGCAAGGAAATTCATTTTTGGTGTTCTGTCAACGATTAGATTATAGTTTTCATCCAAACCTTTTGCTTCTATTCCATCAACTCTAACATCAGTATAATTCATCAGTTCCCTTGCCATATGGGTTACTATTATTCCATATGAGTGTGATTCCTTAATCATGTCTATGAATGTTGATATGATTTTAACTGCAGCTTCAAGCTCGGTTATGCCTTCAAGCTCGTCAAGCAATACCAGTTTTTCGCTGTTGGTTGTTACAATTGGAATGAACACGTTCAGGAATGATTCGAATGCTCCAGCATCAAGTGACCGTTTTTTGGAAAAGTGATAAATCTCATCAAACAGCTTGATTTCACAATATTTTGCACTTACTGGAAGTCCCATCTGTGCCATTATTGAAATCTGCGTCAATGTTTCAAGAAGTGTTGTTTTACCTCCGCTGTTTGCTCCGGTCAGTAATGCGATATTTTCATTTTTTGTCAGTTCATAGTCAATCTTTTGGATGTTTTCATCATCCTTTTTAAGGGATAAGTCTAAATGGAGTGCTCCTTTTAATTTTATTCCATCACCAAATTCTGGTTCTGTTAATTCATATTCGTAGGCAAAACTTCCCAGGCTGAATTCATAGTCGAATTTTATTGCATCCTGGACTTCTTCAATTGCCTTTTGCTTTATTGAATTGAGCTGTATTGCAGCACTTTTCTTAATGTCGAAAATGTCATTTTCCTTTTTGGATGAGCGTTCCAGTTTCACCCTTTCAATTTCCTGTTCGTCTATTTCAATAGGATACTTTCGGAGGTACGGATCAAAGTCCATCCCAGTTTTTTCCTTGATTATTGCCTTCCGTTTATTTATAATTTCGTCAAATATTTTACTTATCTTTGGAGGAAAATTATTGTTTAATAGGTTGAGAATTTCATCTCCTTCAAGGTCAACATTTTTCATTGACTTTTCAAGTTCCTCATCCATCTCATATTTCAGTGAGTTGACAAGTTCGTCAATATCAACTTCTTTTTTGTCGACTATGTTCAATTCGTCTATAATTGGAATTATGTCGCCTAAAACGCTTTCCTTATTTCTTATTTTTTGGATTTCATGAACTCTTTGGAAGGTATCCTGGTTTTGGATAAAAAAGTTAATTATTTTTTCAGGAACGATTTCATAGTCATTTTCATCAATGTTAATCATTACAAGATTTGGCATTCCTTCAAAATCAAGAATTCCCTGTGAATAAACATAAAATATTAAATCATAATTCATCAATTCTTCCTGGAGCAGTGGAGAATCGCTTGCAGTAAGGATTGGGTAGTATTGGTTCAGGCCTAAATCACATAAATATGAATTGTCCTCTTCGCTTTCAACTAAAATTACTTTGCTCGCATCATATTCTGCTTTTGCGTCTTCAAGCTCTTTTAAGTTTTTCATCAGGCCTCTCAATTTGATGATGGGCATTTGGGATACTTCTTTTTTGGCATCCATTACAAACTTAACCTGCTTTTTAATCTTATTCAGGTCTTTTGAAGGTGACAACAATAATATTCTGTTTTTGGAGTATGAAGTATTGGAATAGGCTAATATCTTGTTAATTATGTCTTCATATATTTCCAGTGCCCTGTCGCTTTTCATGAATTCATAATTGTCATTATTCAATAATTGATTCATAATTTGAATAGCTTTTCTTTGGCTGATGCCGTCAATATTAATGATTCTTTCCACATCAACATCATCAATTATTTTTTGGAGTTCTTCTTCCCCTCCAACGCTTTTTATTATTTTTTCAGAGATCTTATCTCCGATACCTTTTATTTCTTGCAATGTATGTAAGTCTCCTTCCATTTTAACCAAACCCTTAATGATATTTAATATTATATATTAATTAGATATTTGCCTAGAGCATTTGACAACTAATAATTGCCTTTTGTAAAATTCTTTATAATTCCTTTATTTTTTGCATTGCCATTCAATGCATCGTTATATAAATCAATCATTTTAATGTAGTCTTTATTTTTATATCTTCCGTCAATCGAAAAGTTAACATAACCGATGGACTTCAAATATCCAATTTCATCAATTAATGATAAATCCTCGTTATTAAAAATAATCAGTTCTTCACCGGATAAGCTGGGTCTTATTGGATATTCTCCATTTAAACTTGCATTTTTTATATTTTCCTTAAATCCGTATCTGGTTTTCATAAGTTCTAGTGAACCCTGAACTAGAATCTCTATTTTTGAGTTGTCTTCACAGTTTTTTATTATGTCTTCATAATCTCTCTTTCTAAGCTCTGGAGATATTGTAATTATTTTATAACCTTTAAGAGAGTTTATTGACTCTGTATTTGCAATGTTCATGGAATAAGGTCCATATTCTCCTTTGAAATCATTGGACATGATTTTTATCGGATAATTCAGTTTATTTAAAATGCCCTTAACTTTCGTCAGGGATTTTACTAAATTGTCATGGGCAATGTCCGGCCATTTCCAAATCAGCTCATAGTCCTTATTGAATGCAGTCTCTATGGATTGTTTCAGGAAATTAACCATAAAGTTAATGCTGTCGTTTGGAGGAATTTCCAAATAAACTCTTTTGACATCAGCAATTTCTTTTAAATCGTCTAAATTATTAGTATAGTATGAAAGAGAAATTTCATCACTTCTTTTCATTTCTATTTGTCTTAAATTAATCTTTTCCTTTTTATTTTCATATAACTTATGGATTTCAGATTCCAAACCTTCAAACAGTTCTCTTCTTATCTTATTGATTTCCTTGATTGGAATAAACAGGCTTCCATCATAATTCATATTGATTTGTGTAATTTCAAATGGATAGTTGTCCAGCTTGGACAATTGTTTTTCAATCGTTTCGCCCGTAACATTCCTTTTGAGAGGAGTTTCAAATTTTGCGGTTCCGACTACTTCATAAGTTACTTCCCTATGGTTTGCTAAGGTTAATCTTCCTTTGACTTTCGGATATTTGTTTTTAAGAGAAAATGTCAATATCAGTTTTGATTTTACAAAGCTTGATCCGCTGTTTTCTATTTCTTTTGCTTTTCTGGTCAGTGAATTTCTTTTGGTTAAATAAACATCACTGTTTTCAAGTTTAAAGTTATTTTTCTTGTTTTGCCTAACTTTTTTTATAATCAAAACTTTATTTTTTCTTGTCAAATCCTTTACTTGCTTGATTTTATTCTTGTTGAAATGATTAAGTGTTGTGACTATTGGATTTTGTGAAATTTCCATTCCGTAGTCATTGTCTTTTTTAATGAATAAGAGTCCATCGCCTTTGTCAGGAATAGTTTTCAAATCATCGTTTAGTTTAATGGCGATTTGGGATTTTTTGGTTTCAATTACTTTTCCAATTTTCAAGCCCAAATGTCCCGGACGGATACTTCGTTCATACGTGCTTTTGAACTGTCCTTTGGTAAATCCGCGATTGAAAACAAGTTTCAAATTTTCAGTTTTTGAAGTTTTATTGCTTTTCAGTTTGTTCAGTGCCTTTCTATATTCGCTTATGACAATGGCCAGATATTGCTTTGAACGCATCCTTCCTTCAATTTTGATGCATCTTATGTTCATTTCGCTGATTTCTTTCAATTCATCATATAGACATAAGTCTCTTGGTGATAAATAGTAATCCTCTTTATTGTTTAATCGGTATTTTTGCCTGCATGGCTGAGCACATGTTCCTCTGTTCCCGCTTCTTCCACCTTTAAAGCTGCTCATCAAGCACTGTCCTGAGTATGAATAGCATAACGCACCATGAGCAAAGATTTCAAGTTCCATATTTGTTTTCAGGTTTTCTATTTCTTCTTTTCTCATCTCACGTGTCAAAACAACTCTTTTAACGTTTTTGCTTTCAAGATAATCTAGTTTTCTTTGGTTTTCACATGTCAATTGCGTTGAGGCATGAATCTTAAGCTTTGGCAGGTGTCTGTTGATCAGTTCAATCAGACCCAAATCCTGAACCAGGACCGCATCAACGCCTATTGCATATAACTCATTCAAATAATTCAAAACGCTTTCAAGCTCACTTTCCTTAATTAATGTATTGACTGTAACATAGACTCTCACATTATGCAGGTGTGCAAGCTTTACCGCTTCGTGAATTTCATCTAACGTAAAGTTCTGGGCAAATTTCCTGGCCCCGTAATTCTTTCCGGATAAATAAACGGAACTGGCTCCTGCATTAATTGCAATTTTTAGATGTTCCATGGATCCGGCAGGTGCAAGCAATTCAGGTATCTTCATGTAATCTTCCTTCAATATAATTTCCTTTATTTATGTATGACTGTGAGAAATCCATTATCTTGAATTTATATTCCTCTAATTTTTCATCGCTGATTTCACTTAAGCTTTCATTATAAATGGATAAAATCTGTTTGGTGTATTTTTCATTCGAATATCTGCAGTCAACAATTAAATTGTCCAAATTAAGATTTTTAATGTCATTCATCTCCTCAATCAAACACAGGCAATCCTTATTCAATATGTGGCTTTGCCTATTGTAGTCGAAAAATATTTTATATTTGAATTTCTTTCTTTTCTTATCTTCGAGGGTTGCGTATTCCGCATCATTTGAAATGATAAAGTCCCGTCCATCATTAAGGTTTGTAAAGTCATCACGGCTAACGATAACCTCCAGATTACCGTGAACAATCATTTCCAAATCGATATTTTTGATATAGTTTTTGCGGGTTATTTCTTTTATTTCTCTTCCGGAAAGCTCTGATGATAATATCAGTCCTTTATATTTTGACAGATTTTCGACAGCGTATGAATTCCACACGTTAAGGTTATGGTTTCCATATATTGGGCAGCTGAAGATTTTTTCTGCTCCCGGTGAGTCTACCATGACGGAAATAAGATATCCTTCACTTTCAAGTTCTTTAATAATTTCATTTGCTTTAATCAGTTCAAATTCATTGATGAATGATGATAAAACCCATACGATTTCAATTTCGGGAGCAATCTGTATTGCTTCTTTTAAAATATCTTTTATGTTATTATAATAATCATCTTTGCTGTTGTATGAACAGTTAACATCCAGATAAATCCTTTTCAAATCAAAACCGTTTGCAGCCCTGACCTGGCTTAGGTCATTTGCAAAAAGGGAGAGTCTGGTTTTTTTGTTTGTCTTGTTTTCATAAGTTTCATAATTCTTTTTGAACTCTTCAATTCTTTTTCTTGCAGCTTTTACAGATTTTTTTGTTGGAGTATAATGATTTAGGAGTAATTCTTGAGCTTTATCAAGGATTTCTCTTCTAATTTTATTCAAACCGCTGATTGGTATAAATAAGTTATCAGGCATATCATTAAACTTGATTTTTTCCATATAAAACGGTGTTCCTCCTGTTTTTTCTAATTGTTTTTCAATTGACTCTTTGGTTATTGGTCTGTTTTTGGCCTTTTCAAATCTGGCTATTGCCTTATGTCTGAAGTTAATCAGTTCATCATCCAAGTAATACTCCACTTTGACTGATGCGGTCAAATCCTTTTGGAAATTGAATGTCACATTAATAGGAATTTTGCTTTTGATTGTTTCATTTTTAAACTGCTTTAGGCTTTCATGGGTTTTTGCTGAATAGCTGATGAACACCTCAGTTCCCACTTTAACACGTCTGGTCGTATCAATAACGATTTCGTTTTCGTCCTGTTTTATTATGTTTTCAAGATATATTCCCTTGATTTTGCCGTTGTATTTGAATGCTATGCCGTCGCCCTTTTCTAAAATGACTGGTATTTCCTTGTTCTTTATTTCTATTGTCACTTTGGTATCTTCAATATTGACAATATCTCCAATGTATAGTCCTTCATGGCCGGAACTTCCTCTTCCCATGACTTCTCCTGGTTTGTCGTTCATTATGTATCCGTTGGTGAATCTTCTGTTGAAAACAAGGTGCAAATCCTTTTCCCAGTCGCCGGGATTTCCGTCAATAATGTTTCTGTAGCTGTTGACGATAGTTCCAATATAGTCTCCGGATTTCATCCTTCCTTCCAGTTTTAGGGAGGTTACGCCCGCATCGGATATTGCTTTGATATTATTGTATGTTGCAAGGTCATGTGTGGACAGTAAAAATCCGTTTCCCACGTTATATCCTCTGTATTTCAGACGGTATTCTCTTCTGCAGGGCTGAGCACATGCTCCACGATTGCCGCTTCTTCCGCTATTGTATGATGACATGTAACAGTTTCCTGATACACAATAGCATAATGCACCATGTCCAAATGCCTCTAAATCCATTTTCAAATTATCTTTTTCAAGTTGGTCATGTATCTGTTTGATTTCTTCAATGGATTTTTCCCTTGGAAGAACAATCCTTTTGATGTTGTTGTCATAAGCCCATTTGATAGCACTGTAATTGCTTAAAGCCATCTGGGTGGATGCATGAACTTCCAAATCAGGAATTAATTTCTTTAAGAGTTGGATAATTCCAAAATCCTGAACGATGACTGCATCAACACCTATCTGGTATAATTTGAATAGGTAGCTTATTACATCAATAATCTCGAAGTTATTTATTAAAGTATTTACTGTAACATGAATCTTAACATCATTCAAATGAGCATAATTAACAGCTTTTTCGATTTCTTCAATTGTAAAGTTTTTTGCAAAGGCTCTAGCACCATAATTCTGTCCTGCAAGATAAACTGCATTAGCACCTGCATTGACTGCAATAACTAAAATATCATAAGAACCTGCTGGAGCCAATAATTCTGATAAAACCATTATTTGTTACACCTTGATATTTTTATAATATTTTAATCTATGTTTTTCGTATTATTTATCTATTTTGAGAAAAATTATTATTTCCAGTATTTTGAAATTAAATTTAAATATTATCTGAAATAAACTTATTTTTATGTATATAGTTTTTGAAGGAATTGACGGAGCAGGTAAATCCACTCAAATCCAATTATTAAAAGAATGGTTGGAAGATAATGGATTGGAAGTAGAAACAATGGTCGAACCAACAGATTCTGAAGTTGGAAAATTGATTAGGAAGATACTGCAAAGACCTGATGCAACAACAGACAGTGTTCAAAAAACTTTAGGTTTGCTTTTTGCAGCAGATAGGATGCTTATTATGGATAAATTGAGTGATGATAAGAAAGTTATCATATCTGACAGGTCATTTATTTCATCTCTTGCTTATCAGGAGCCTGCAGATTGGATTAGTGTCTTAAATAAATATGCAAAAAAACCTGATTTGTTGCTTTTGCTTGACTTGGATGTTAAAACTTCTGTTTCTAGAACTTCTGGTGAAGATACATTTGAAAACGAGGAGTTCTTAACAAATGTCAAATCCAATTATTTGGATTTGGTAAAAGATTTTAATCACGAAATAATTGATGCAAATAATGGAATCAATAAGGTTTCATCAGACATTAAAAAGGCTGTGGCATCACATGTTGGATTGTGCAGGGATTGCATTTTATAAAAATGATTATTATTTCAAATAAAGAATTTTGTTTGGATAAAAAATTAATATTAACTCAAATGACTTCTAATGATACAATAACAAACTCTATGATTAAATTTGTTTCTGGGAGTGATAATTCAACTATCCATAATATAAAAATATTAAATAATAAATCCACTTCTTTCAAGAATACCATATTATTGGAAAATTCTAATAATATTGTAATACATGATTGTTATTTAAATTCAACTAATCCTATTGAATATAATATAATGGTTTTTTCATCCAATTTTACCACTATTTGTAATACCACATTTGTTAAAAAGGGAATAAATGTAACTGACAATCTTATTTTAAATATGAATAATAATCATTTTTTGGATTTTGAACCACCAAAAGTCAATACTATAATATCTGAAAATCTAACAAAAATAGAAAAAAATGCTTCACATTTTGAAGCGAAATTTTTATATGTAATACCCTTTTCAGAAAATGATAAAGTTATTTTTAAAATTAATGATATTGAATATATGAGATCTATTAATGGTGAGGGAATTGCTAAAATTTCTATTAATCTTGATCCTGGAGAATATATTATCCAATCTATTAATCCAGTAACCCACGAAATAAAAAATAATACTATAACTGTTTTACCAAGAATTGTTGAAAATAATGATTTGGAAAAGTTCTATAGAAATGGGTCTCAATATTGGATAAAAATTTTAGATGATTATGGAAATCCTGCAAAAGCAAATGAAACAGTAACTTTAATATAAATGGGGTATTCTACAATCGTACAACAAATGCATCAGGTTACGTAAAACTTAACATTAATTTACAGCCAGGAGATTATGTAATTACTGCTGAATATAAAGGATGTAAAGTATCCAATAAAATCAAAGTAAAACCAGTTTTATCTGCTATAGATTTAACTAAAAAATATGGAACTCTAAATCAATTTAAAGCTAAATTATTGGATGGTCATGGAAATTCTTTAATAAATACTAATGTGACTTTTAATATAAATGGTGTATTTTATATTCGTGCAACAGATATTAACGGTACTGCAAATTAAATATTAACTTACAACCTGGGAAATATATTATAACATCTAGTTATGATGATGCTAATATTTCAAATGACGTAATAGTCACTAATTAAGAAGTTAACACTTCTTTTTTTATATTTTTTTAGATACATTAAAATTTAGATTATTTTGTATCGATTTATTAAATAAAATTAAATTTTTTCATTAATAAAATAAAAAATGGATAATAATTATCCTTGTAATTCTTTTAGTCTTTTAGCTATGGCGTCTGCTATGTATTGTTTTGCTTTTTCAAGTTCTTCATAAGAACCTACTAATTTCGGGCCAAATTCTGTGTGTTCTAGTTTCACATCGAATTTTTCAATAGTATGTGCAAGCATAGCTTCCCCAACACCATTTGGCAATCCCATTTCAAATTCTTGTTCTTCTTCCATTTAATTTTCCTCCATGTATTTTCTTACAGGAGCAAAGAATTCAATTAAGAAATCTTTAATTCCATTTTTCAAATCCATTGGATGTAAGTTGCCTTCACTGAATTCCTTAATTAATTCGTCGTGAGTTAATTCAATGTCTCCGCCGAATTTTTCAGGTCTTTTGATAAGTAAGGTATCTTGATTTGGATAAACAAAAGTTTCTGCAATTTCAATCATTGGGTTGTCTTCAATTTCTCCCTGTGGACAGTAACTCTTGTTGATTTTTTTACTGATTTCTTCAACGGAGTCATCTACTGCAATGTAATTACCTTTACTTGATGACATTTTCGCATCTCCGTCAAGTCCATGTAATAATGGGGTGTGGATACAAACAGGAACATTTTCTCCAATTTTTTCCAGGTTTTCACGTGCCAACATTTGGATTTTTCTCTGTTCCATACCTCCCAATGCAATGTCCACTTCAAGTGCCGCCATATCCACAGTTTGCATTATTGGATAAATTACGCTAGCTACTTTAGGATTGTCATCAGCACGACTTACTTGGTCCATACTTCTTCTGGCTCTTTTTAATGTGGTCATTGTAGCTAATTGGTAAACTTTATCAGTATAATCGGAATCTAATTGAAAAGATGAACCATATACATATTCTGTTGTTTCATCAAGACCTAATGCCTGGAAACATTTCTTATTGTATTCTGCAGTTTCTGCGATTTCTTCAACGCTTCCTTTTCCATTTAAAAATGCATGGTAATCTGCAAGCAATATTTTAATCTTAAAACCTAATTTTTGTAATGTTTTAAGTTTTTGTACAGTCACGGCATGTCCTAAATGGATTTTACCTGAAGGTTCATAACCTGTATAAGCTATAGGATGATCTTTTTTAAGTACTTCTTTTAATTCTTCTTTATCTATAACTTCTAAGGTTCCTTCTTCAATTAACTGAATTTTTTCTTCAATATTCATTTTATCACTTATTTAATCAAGTAAATGTAATTATCAATTTTAATGATTTTGACTTCATCGCCAATATTATAATCTTTAAAATCATCTTTCATTTCCAAATCAACTGCTGAATAGTCTGCAGGATCCAATATTTGAATTATCTTTGGAGACATTGATATTATTGTAGTCGTTTCAATATCCGTTGATTTTTTAATAAGTTTTATATTGTCCATATTCTTCAGTGGAATATTGTGTTTTTTATTGGTTTTGATGTCAATTCCGACAACTCTGTTTTTGTCAATATCACTCACTTGGATAATTCTGTCTTCAAATTCAATAATGTCATTGTTTTCAAATTCCGGAATTCTAACAGAAATCCAGATTCTATAAAGGCCTTTTCCTGTTGATTTGTCTTCGCTGATGAGTCTTGGAGATTCTTTAATCACTCCTCCAAATTCATCTTTCAAGTTCTCGGCAACTTTCCGGCCTGTTTTAAAAGACCCGATATAATAATCATAACCTTCTTTTAGCTTTGCAACCTGCGGACAATAAGCTAATTTATCTACTTTTGCCTGTTTATCCAAAGTTCTTGCAACTATTTTATCAGCTTTAGCATATTCTTCAGATTTAATTTCACGGTTATCTGCTCTGAATTGTATCACTGTTTCATAATAGCCTGATTGCATCTTGCTGCATGGTGGACAAACAGTTTTTTTGATTCTAACTTCACAATCATGAGTTTCATCAAGACTAACTCCGTAGACATCACCTACAACTTCAACAAAACAGTTCGCAATTGTTCCTTTAATCTGGTCAATTTCAAGGTTAATTTCTTCATTTTCAACCAAATCACTGATTTTTATATTTCGTTCCAATGCTCTGTAGATAATTTCATCTTCGGGAAGATATGATTCACTCCATTTTCCTTCTTCTAGACGGCTATTGCAGTGACTGCAAATTTCGACATTAATATTTTTGGGAATTTCAATCATTTGAAAATCCTTTAAAAAACAATCGATGCAGATTTCTCCAACCATCTGTTTATCTTTGCTTCCACATTCTATACAAAACATAAAAATCAACTAAAAATAAGTAAAAAGATAAAAAATTATAATTGTTTAAGCGGAGCAGTCGCACCACAAGCAGAACATTTTAATAAGAAAATTCTGCCTTCCCTTATAATTTTAGTATCTGGTCTGTTACATTCGTGGCAAATAACATATTTGTCCACATAATCTTCAATTCTTTCATTAATTAAGTAATGGGTAAATTTACCTTGCAATATTGCTCTTGCACCATCCACATTACCTGCAGTACCTAATTCTCTCATTAAAAATTTCAATAAATGTTGAGGGTCTCTGTTTAAACCTTCACAAACATCTTTAAAGTTTTTAATAAATGTTCTATTACCTTGGATATCTGAATAAGCTTTAGGAATTTTAAATCTTTTATGTTCAAATACTTCAGGAGGTAATTGGTCTATTGCTCTTTCCAATAAATCTTCATATTTATCCATATTATCGCTCCATAAAAATTAGTATAAGTATAATATATTAAATATGATTTTAATCATTTATTAAGTTATTGTTAAAAATCATTATAATAATTATACTCTTTTAACATTTCCCGGACTTGGTTCGTATAAGATTCCTCTTTGTGTCATGTTCCTTATGAGATTTTCAACTTTATCTTCACTTACACCATGTTTCTCTTCCATATTGGATTTTAAAACAGTTAATGGAGCTTGTCCATTGTACTCTTCTTCAATCAACTTGATTTCATCTACAAGAGTACTCATCTTATCCCTTTCTGATTTTGGTCTTCCTCCACTGACAATGTCGGCTTCAATTTCACCGGTTTCCGGATCAACTCCTGCATCTTTAAGGGATGCCATTTGCAATCTTACGGCTTTTTTAGCATCTTCTCTTTCAACAACTTCTTTTAATTTTATTTTAGCACATGCTTCTGCCAGACGAATGATTGCCTCGAGCTGTCTTGCGGTAATTGGAACTGCTGAATTTTCTTCAGTATTGCTGCTGCTGTTTCTTGTATCTACATAGAAATTCTTCAATACTTCATTTGCTTCATCACTTAAAACAGGATTAACGTTTTTACGAGCATATGCGATGTATTTTCTAAGTAAATCGGGTTCAATTTCATAATCTACGGTATTTGACTGGTGGATATTAAGGATGTGCTGTGCAAGTTCTGAATCTCCTTTTCTACTTGGCTTGTCTTCAACAATCCATATTAAATCAAAACGGGATAAAATTGGTGGCGGCAGTTCAATTTGATCTGCTAAAACTTTAAATCTGTCAAATCTTCCAAATTTTGGGTTTGCTGCTGCAAGAACTGAACATCTTGAATTTAAAGTTGCCATAATTCCTGCTTTCGCAATACTTACAGTTTGCTGTTCTAAAGCTTCGTGAAGTGCTGATCGGTCTTCTGAACGCATTTTATCCAATTCGTCAACACAAACGTTACCCTGGTCTCCTAAAACCAATGCACCTGCTTCCAAAGACCATCCGCCTAATTCGTCGCGAACAGCAGCTGCAGTTAAACCCGCACCGGTAGTACCTTTACCACTTGTATAAATACTTCTTGGAGCCAATTTGGAAACGTATTTCAAAATCTGGGACTTACCGATACCTGGATCTCCTACAATAAGGATGTGGATATCTCCTCTCAAACGGGTTTCATCTTCCAATTGTTTGGCAGATCCTCCAAATAACTGCAATGCGATAGATTCTTTCACGTCACGATAACCTCTAATTGAAGGAGCTGTTGATTTGATAATTTTTTCATAGATGTTTGGGTCTCTTGACAACTCTAAAATTTCCTCTTCATCCTCTTCGGATAAATGCAACTCTTCAAATTCCTGTTCTAAAGGTTCGATATGATTTACATAAATGTAATTCTTAAATTTGCCGCTGCGCTCTTCTCTAAATGTCTTTAAAGTTCCAGTAATTCTTACTTTGTCTCCGGGATTTAATTCATCTACTAAATCATCTTCTAAAATCATCAACATCTGTTTAGGTTCAGTTCCCCCGGATAAATTCTCTAAAGGTTCCTGCATTCTTGCAGTCTGTGTATCTATATAATGTGATTCCTCCTGAAGCAGTCTGAAGGATCTTCCACCACATTCCCCACATAATGAAGGCTCCAGAATTGTTCTATCTGAAGTCTGCTCAACTTCATGTAAACGCATGCACCCTCGGCATTCAAAAACCGCAGTTTCAATACGTGGCCTTATTTCATCTGTTTTTCTGACGATACCTTCCGCTGCAACAAATGACCCAATATACTTACTTAACAATATTTTTAAAGGAATGACGTTTGTCACATTTTTAAATCGAATGTTCAAATCAGCGTCTTTAGCTAATGGGTCGATGTTTTTGACAGCAATTTTTGCGGCTTCAATAACTTCTTCAGGTTTTTCAATCAATAAATCCGCCAGGTCTGGATCAAATATTTCTAAAGTATTATAATCTACAGTCAGCGATCTATTGTCTGGATACGTTTCGAGAATTTCAAATACATCATCCTTATATGATGTTGCAAAAAATTCTTCGAATTTCGCAATTGATGTTTGTGATTTATTAGTAGATTTCATTAATATTACATTATCTTTTCATACTTAAAAAATAATTGGATAGAGCATTTGATAAGTAAAAATTATATATTAAAATAAATAAAAAATATTATTAATATCATTTAAAATGAGGTTATTATGAGAAAATCAAGATTAAACTTATTTAAATCCACTTCTATGTTAATTGCAGTCGTTGGAATTATCATGGTTATTGCTACAATAATTGTAGTGGCATATGTCGGATTTAGTATTGCAAACGAGTCAATCACTGACCAGATTTCTTCAGGAAATCAATATGATGACCTGGCTAATTTAAAATCGCAATATGGCGATATACAATCAAAATTTGATTCCGTTAAATCAACATATTATTCTGGTGGAAGTGATGATGTTGAAAAATATAATAATGCCAGATTAGAACTTTCACGGGCAAGTTCGGCCATTGACAATGTTCAGTCTGCATTGGATGCCAATAAGCCATCAAATGAGGTTGATAGTAGAATCGCTTTTGCTAATCAAAAATTATCTGATGCTCGTCAAGCATACGAAAATCTTTAATCTTTTTTTATTTATTTTTTATCCTGTGTTTATAGCCCAAGCCAACAACATACATTTCAGAACTTTTTTTACGTGATGACGGTGGTTTTGTTGTTTTAACCTGTCTGAATTTCTTTTTAAGACCATCTAACATTTTCTTATATTCTGGGCCCTGAAATACTTTCATAACAAGATTTCCTTTTTGTTCTAGGATATTGTCCGCTATTCCAATAACTGCATTTGTCAGGTCAATTGATCTGAGCTGGTCAAGGTTTTTAATGCCGCATAATTCCGGAGATGCATCGCTCATAACCACTTTTGCCTTTCCTCCAATTACACGCATGATTTTTCCCTGAACTTCCTGTGTGGTGAAGTCCCCTTTTATTCTGAAGTAATTTTCTTCGGGAAGTGTTCTTATATGGTTCAAATCAACACCAACAACAATGCCTTCTTCACCCACTTTCTCTAAGGCTACCTGTGACCATCCTCCTGGTGCAGCTCCAAGGTCAACTACGGTATTTGATTGTTTTATTATTTTGTATTTTTTGTCTAATTGTTTTAGTTTATATGATGCTCTTGAGCGATAATCTTCCGCTTTTGCACGTTTGTAATATGGGTCTTTTTTTCTCTCCATCTGCCATTTGCTTCCCATGTTATTCCTCCGGGTATTGGCTGAAATCCAGTGCACTGCATACTGGTGCACCTATCTTAACAATTTCCACATCAACATTTTTATCATTAATTTCAAGCAGCATTACAGTTCTGTCTGCAAGTCTGGGGACAATCGGACTTCCAGGATTTAAAAGAAGAACATCTTCTACCTGTTCTATTTTAGGCTGGTGAGAATGTCCTGTAACTAAAATATTGACATCCAACTGCTTTGCCAGGTATAATAATTGCTGTGTGTCTGCTCTTGGATAAACTTCGCCGTGTGCCACTCCAATTTTCACACCTTCACATTCAATCACTCGGGCTTTAGGCAAATCCAGACCAGCAACCCTATCCATATTTCCCTGGATAGCAACTACTGGTGCTGTTTCTTCAAGTTTATTAATAACATCCATTGTTGTCAAATCCCCTGCATGTATTATCAAATCAACATTTTCAAATGATTGCAAAACTTTTTCAGGTATCTGTCTGGCCCTGTCGGGAATGTGTGTATCTGAAATTAATCCTATTAGCATAATATTTTCCTCAAATATATTTTGTTTATCATCACTATTAAATTTAAAATAAAAACAGTTATTAATTTATAAATATATAAATATTATTATCATCTTCGAGGATTGATTTTTATGGGAGAAGTAAAAAAAGAAGATATTTTGGAGATTTTAAGTAAATATGATAAAGACGAAATAACCCTCGCTACATTAGGAAGCCACACTTCTTTACATATTTTGCAAGGTGCAAAAGAAGAAGGTTTCAGAACCGCTATCGTCTGTGAAAAAGGAAGGGAAGTTCCTTATCAAAGATTTGATGTAGCTGACGAATATATTATTGTTGATGAATTTAAGGACATTGTAAATGAAGATGTTCAGCAGCAATTAAGGGATATGAATGCTATTGTAATTCCGCATGGTTCCTTTGTAGCTTACGCAGGTTTGGATAATGTCGAAGACAAATTCAATGTTCCTATGTTTGGTAATAGGGATGTTTTAAGATGGGAAGCAGAAAGAGATAAGGAAAGAGCATTGCTTGTAGAAGGAAATGTACGTATTCCTTATAAATATGATAATCCATCACAAATCGACAGACCAGTAATGGTTAAATTCCCTGGAGCAAGAGGAGGAAGAGGTTATTTTGTAGCATCATCTCCAGAAGAATTTGATTCCAAAATCGAAGCAATGAAATCTCGTGGCTGGTTGGAAGACTCTGATGTTGAAGCAGCACACATTGAAGAATATGTTTCAGGATGTAATTACTGTATTCACTATTTCTACTCCGCATTGGAAGATAAAGTTGAATTGATGGGTATGGATACAAGATATGAATCAAGTATTGATGGTTTTGTAAGAATGCCTGCTAAAGATCAATTGGATATTGATTTAAGTCCTTCCTATGTTGTAACCGGTAATCACCCTGCTGTAATCAGAGAATCATTACTTCCACAGGTATTTGATATGGCTGATAAGTTAGTTGAAAGCGCTAAAAAATTAGTACAGCCAGGTTTAAACGGACCGTTCTGTATGCAGACTTTAGTCAACGATAACTTGGAAGTAATTTGTTTTGAAATCAGTGCAAGAACTGATGGTGGAACAAACACCTTTATGGACGGATCTCCTTATTCATACTTAACTTACGGAAAACCGA
Source organism: Methanobrevibacter millerae (assembly GCF_001477655.1). Classification (NCBI taxonomy): domain Archaea; kingdom Methanobacteriati; phylum Methanobacteriota; class Methanobacteria; order Methanobacteriales; family Methanobacteriaceae; genus Methanobrevibacter; species Methanobrevibacter millerae. The sequence goes on from NZ_CP011266.1 coordinate 635,090, forward strand.
TGAGTATGGGAAGAAGAATTGCTTTAGAAATTAAAAATGCTATAGAAAAAGAAGAATTAGAAAAAATAATAACATAAATTCAGTTATTATTTTTATTTTTATTTTTATTTTTACCGATTTTTTGCTTTTTTTCCTGTTCTTTCAATGCTTTTTCACGGCTTCTTTTAGCCCATGCACCAACAAAACCAATAAATGCACCTACAAGAAGGATAATCAACACTAATGAAACTGTTCCTGTTGGTGTTGAAAAGAATCCGCTAAATTCTCCAAATGTTCCCTGAAATGCCAAAACTACAATTGGCGTTGCTGCAAGAGCACCTAATATAATACCATATTTGATGTTTTTAGCTGTATATCCAACATATATTAATCCTATGGCTGAAAATAGGAATAACCAATCATATGTATGTGCTGCAAGAATAATCAATCCTGCAGTAACTGCAGCACCAATTATCAATGATTTCCAATCAATATCCATTTTTGAACTCATATATTATCTCCCATCTTTTTTTGAAGAAATTGCTCCTCCGACTGCTCCAGTAATTCCCATTACTATTGCATAGTAAATTAAATCTTTAACTACTTCAATTAAGCTGGCCACTCCGGAAATTGTAAATCCGCTAAGTCCACCTAAAACTCCCATAAAGCTTCCGCCAACTGTGGCAAGTATAATAAAAAGTATCGCGGCTACTATCGTACCAAATGCTCCGGCAACAGCGGCATTCCATAGTCCACCAGTTATGCCTGAATGGGCAATATAACCAACTATAAATCCAACAATCAATAATCCTATAAATTCATAGTGTGAAAAGAATGCTCTAACACCTAATGTTAATATAAAACCAACGATTACCGCACTCCATTTAGTCATTATTTCACCTTAAATAAATTACTGAATAATAATTTGTATTTTCATATTAAATAATTTATGATTTAATATATGTCAGACAGTTTGTCTTTAATCTTTTCAAGCACTGCCAAATGCATTCTTTTTGTAAACTCTGCCCTATCATTCTGGTTCAATACATCAAGATATCCCTGTGAAACAAGATTAAATGCAAATGGTGTTGGAATTACTGTATTAATGGTTTTTATTTCCATTTCTTCTGATGCAATCCATTCTATTACTTTCTGTGCATTTTCAACATCCATATAATCTTCTAAGGCTTCTCTTTTAGCTTCCTTTAATATTGAGAAATTTTCATCCATTTCCTGGACAAACTTCAGCAGTATTTTTCCCCGCACCTGCTGGCGGCCAACGGATTTTGATTCCCCTTTGTATCTTCTCAGCGTCATCAATGATCTTCCGGCACAATGTCTGAATCTGCTGGCAAGTGTTTCTGTCTTGTCCAGTGACTGCGTAAGTATCGGACGGAAATTTTCAGGAGTCAATTCATTAAATGATTCAAGTCCTCCAATTTTGCTGTCTGAACTTAAGTAAAATCCGTTGTCTGATATGGATATTGTAACATTCATATTGTATCTTCTTGCTACCAAGTAAGCTACTGCACGTGACAGTGCATCATTCACCTTTCTTCCGAACAAACTATGAAATATTACAAAGCGTCTGTCACCAAAACCGCGGTAATATTCAACCAACATTTTTCTGTTGCTTGGAATCTGAGCATATTTGAACTGTTCAACAAAATATTCATATATTGAATTGGCCGCAAAGTCATCAACATAGAGGTAATCATAAATAAACTCCATAATATCTTCTTTGCTTCTTCGGTATTGGAACTTTGAATCCATGAGTGCTCTAAAGCGTTGAATGTCCATGGCCAAATCAAAGGACAATGGTAGCTGTTGTGAAAACCATGATGGGATTGTTGGCGGGCCGCTTGATGGTGAAACATTAATTGTCATTCCTTTTCCATAATTAAATCTGTATGTGCTTCCTCCTAAAACGAATGTATCTCCTTTTTTGAGTCTTTCCATAAATTCCGATTCAATTTTACCTACAGTTTCACCGTCACACTTAACCAAAACGCCAGAACTGTCTGGAATTGTACCGATATTTGTTGAATATAACATTCTGGCTAGTTTTCCTCTTTTTCCAAATGTTCTTTTCTCATAATCTATCCATATTTTAGCATAGACATATCTTTCTTCAAGCTGAGGATATTCTCCCGCCATATAACTTAAAACATCTTCGTAATCATCTTTTGTTAAGTCTTTATAACAGTAGCTTTTTCTTATCACGTCATATGCATAGTCAATATCCCAAACGTTTTCAATGCTCATTCCATAAATATGCTGGGCTAAAACATCAAGGCAATTTTTAGGAATCTGTATTTTATCTATTTTTCCTTCTTTGGCATTTTTTAAAAGAACAGAGCATTCAACCAAATCATCTCTATCGGTTACAATAATTTTTCCTCTGGACTTTTCATGCAGTCTATGGCCGCTTCGACCAATTCTTTGCAGTGCTCTTGAAACGGATTTTGGCGAGTTAATTAAAACGACCAAGTCTATATATCCGATGTCAATTCCCAGCTCAAGGGATGTTGAAGATACAACAGCTTTGAGATTTCCCTCCTTTAAATTATTTTCTGTTTCAAGGCGAACTTCCTTTGAAAGGGAGGAATGGTGTGCCATGATATTTTTGCTGTTGTAGTTCATTGGAAACATTTTTTTAAGATTATAGACAAATCTTTCAGTTCCGCTACGGGTATTGGTAAAGATAAGTGTTGTTTTATTTTCCTGGATTAAATCGTCAAGTAAACTGTATAATCCTAAACGGGTATCCTCTTCATCTGCAATGGTGATGTCGCTAACCGGACACATCACTTCCATATCAAGGTCTTTTAAATAATTGATGTTTACAATTTCACAGTCACGTTCAACGCCATATTCATATCCAACCAAAAAACGCGCTACTTCTTTAAGCGGACTGACTGTAGCAGAAAGACCAATCCTTGTAAAATTTCCAACAAGATGTTGAAGTCTCTCAAGTGACAAGCTTAAGTGAACTCCACGCTTATTTTCAGCTAATGAATGTATCTCATCAATGATTACATATTTCACATGACTCAATTTTTCCCTAAACTTAGGCGCAACAAGAAGAATGGACAGGGTTTCGGGTGTTGTAATCAGGATGTGTGGCGGAACCTTAAGCATTTTTTGCCTTTGATACTGTGTTGTATCTCCTGTCCGCACGGCTTTCCTAATGCCTAAGGGTTTACCTGCAATTTCTTCTATTTCTCGCAATGGTTCATCAAGGTTTTTTTCAATATCGTTATCCAATGCTTTTAGGGGAGAAATATATATGCAGTATACCTTATCTTCAAGCTTTCCATTTTCGGACAGTGCTGTTAATTCGCTTATGATTGATAGAAATGATGTTAATGTTTTTCCGGAACCTGTTGGTGAAGAAACTAAAATGTTTTTATTTTTATGGATTTCAACAATTGATCTTTTTTGAGCAGGAGTAAAATCATCAAATTTTGAATCAAACCATTTCCTTACCCATGGATGAAGTGTTTTATAAATTGCCTTTTTAGAATAATTTTTTGTTTGCTCATGAATCATAGTAATCAATTTTTTGTCTTAAAGATTATATATTTACGAAATCTAATATTAATATACTGATATTAGAGGTTATAAAAATGTCTAATTTAACAATGACTGAAGCGATTGAAAATCTTCAAAATGATGATGTAAGTATTAGAAAAGAAGCTATTGAATCATTAATTGGTGTAACTGATGAGGCAGCTATCGACCCGTTAATTGAAGCTACAACAGATGAAAATGCACAGATTAGATTTAAAGCTGCTGAAATTTTAGGAAATATGGGAAATGTTGCATTTGATAGATTGGTTTCTAAATTTGAATCTGAAACTGGTAAAAATAAAAGATTTTTAGCATTCGCTTTAAAAGAAACTAACAACGAAAAAGCTATTCCTCTATTTGCACAGGCAGTCAGTGATGAAGATTTTGGTGTTAGAAAAGTTTCAATTCGTGCTTTGGGTGAACTTCAGGCTCATGATGAATTGGATACTATAGCTAAAGGATTGGATGATGAAGACTGGGGTGTTAGATTGGCTGCAATTTATGCTTGTGCTGATTTGGCCTCTGACGATTCAATTGCATTAATCAAAAAAGCAAGAAGGGATGAATCAGATAAGGACTTTAAGAAATCCTGTAACAAGGCCATCAAAAAAGCTGAGAAAAATCAAAAAGCTAAAGCTGAAGGAAAGGTTGTCTCCAATACAATTCCTATGAAAACAATTAAGGAAATGGAAAAGACTAATCCTCAAAAAGCCATTAAAGAATATAAAAAATATGTTCAATCTGAAAGTGATAAGGATGCACCATATAAAAGATTGGCTATTCTATACAGAAAATTGCGCCAGGATGAAAATGAAATTGCCGTGCTTGAAAAAGCTATTGAAGTGCTGTCCGTAAAAAAACCTGGAAAAGAAGATTGGTTTGTTAAAAGGTTAGCAAAAATGAAATAATTATTTTTCAATTATTTCATATAAATCATTTCTTTTATTTTTTAAAATAGGGATTTCCTGTCTTACTTTTTTTATTTCGTTTAAATCAATTTCAACTATTTTAAGTTCTTCTTTTTGTTTTAATTGACAAATTACCTCTCCCCAGGGGTTAACTAGAATTGAATGCCCATAACTGTGATAGCTTGCATTCTCATTCAATGCAGGTGCAACACCGATACAGAAAACTTGGTTATCAAGGGCTCTTGATCTAAATAACAGCTCCCAGTGGGCAGGGCCTGTTGTCATATTGAATGCTCCTGGATAAACTAATATTTGAGCACCTTTTTCAACATTTATTTGTGCCAATTGGGGGAATCTGACATCATAACATATTCCAAGACCTACAGTTCCAAAATCACACTCGCAGACATTGAACTTATTACCTGGTGTTAATGTGTCTGATTCTTTAAAATAAATTCCACCTTTAACGTCAACATCGAAGAGATGCATCTTTCTATGTTTGCCAATAATACGGCCATTTTTATCAAACATGTAACTTGTATTGTATATCTTGCTTTCTTCTTTTTCGGGAATGGATCCTGCTAAAATATACATTTCATGTTTTTTGGCTAATTTGGAAATACTTTTGATGGTGGGGCTGGTTTTTTCTTCTTCAGCATACTCTGTAAACTTATCGTTTGAATAAGGACAGTTAAACATTTCTGGAAGAACAACAAAATTAGCATTATAACTAGCAGCTTCATCTATCATTGAAGTTGCTTTTAATATATTTTTCTGCTTATTGTCAACCACATTCATTTGACATAAAGCTATTTTAATTTTACTCATTTTAATTCAAAAATAAATTGAAAAGTATGAGTTTATCATACTATTCAATATGTGCTGTTTTTAATACTGAATCAATTTCACTAGATGTAATGTCATTCATTGTTTTTCCATCTATTTTAAATACATATAGGTTACCGTTATTGAGTAAGGATATGTATCTTGTGAAATTACCGTTTGCATTTTCAACAATAACATCTGATGCATTTTTTCCATCTAGTTGCATTGGTTGAATTGTATTAATATGAGCACCACTTTCTTGAGCAGAACTTATTCTTTGACTATTTATATCATATATTGATGAAAATCCACTAGTGACATTGTAATATTCAATTACAGTACCATTGCTACCTTCAAAAAATATGGCTCCTGTGTGTAATGAATCACTTCCATTTACCTCATTCCAACTGGAGGGGTATGAGAATGTGAAGTTCGCATCTGAAAATTTGTTTGATCCATTTACATTGGATGTTGTATTGGTGGCTGGTCCTGTAGCTATAATTATTCCAATTACAATTATGGTTATAAGTAATATTGCTCCAATAACGATTTTATTTTCTTTAATTATATCAAGTGTACTTGGTTCATTTCCACTTTTTTTAATTATTGGTCTATCTTCGAAGATATCCTCTTGTACAGGAGCTTTTGTTTTAGGTTTGGGGAATTTATATCCACAATTTCCACAAACCGGAGCACCATCATAACTAGGATTTCCACATTCAGGACATTTTTTCACAGATTTACCTCCATTAAATTTTAATTATATTACTTATAATATTTAAACTAAATGATTATAATATATATATTAAGAAGTGGTAGAAATGTCTGATGATAAAAAAATTGATGTTAATGATATTAATTATGCTGTTTATAAATTAGGAAATTGGAAAAATGATTATGAAATCAATCAAATTGGATTGTCAAAAGAAATTCCAGTTACTGAACCAACTATTACTCATATTAAGTTTTCCATGGATGAAATAAGAAAATCCCAATTTGATATTTCAACAAAAACTGTTAACGGTTTTGTAGCTATTGCATTACAGCTAAATCCTAAAGTTCAGGAGATGGATTTGGATGATGTAATTGAATTGGAACAGAAGGAATATGATAATATAATTGATGAGTTGGATAATCTGGAATTACTGGCTGATGGTTCAACAATAGATCTTGATGATGATACTTATCTTATATATAAGTTAGAAAAAGAGTGTCATGTGACAACATCCATTCCTGCTAATGAGCATACTAAAAAATATTATGAAGCAGAAATGAAAAGAATTGATGATGCGGTTTTAAATTAAAACGCATCCAATGTTACTTTTTTATCTCTTTTCAATTCGCGGGGAGGTTCGACACTAACGAATTCAATGCCTTCCTCTTCAATCATTTCACGGGCATCTTCCATGATTGACGGTGCAACAAGTATTCCCCTAATTTTCTTTTTTTGAGCTTTGCATTCTTTCAGATAATCATTTTCGGTATTTTCCAAGTCTTGCAAATACCTTCTTATCTGTTTGACGGCACTGACTCCCGCTTTACGTGCTTTTAGTTCTAAAACCATCAGATTTCCATCATTATCTTTACCTAAAATATCAATGAAACCATGTTCAACACTGTACTCTCTGGTTTTTGGAGTAAAACCCTCTTCGATAAGGTGCGGCCTTTCCATTATCATGTCGCTCATGTCCTTTTCATATCCTGCCTGTTCGAGTTCTTCAAAGTCCTCCATATTGGCATAACTGATGAATTGTATTTGTCTGACTTCAACGGTCAACAATTCTTTAGGTGTACGTCTATGACTTTCAAGAATCAGTCTCTCTCCGCTCAGATAACTTCTAGTTTTGGATTTTGGAGGCTGCCAATTGACCGGTTCTACTTTTTTGTCTTGATGAATTAAAAATGAACCGTCAGGTTTAATTAATATTATCCGTTCTCCCCAGTTCAATTGACTTAAAGCACGTCCTTCGTATTCCACTTTACAGCAGGCAAAAAGAGTGATTGTTGCTCTTTTACGCATTGCCTCTTCAACTAATTCATAAGCTTTTTCACAATCGGGTTTTTCTAAAATTTTATATTTCATTACTTTTTACATTGGTTAGATTAATTTAAATATTTTGTTTTCAAAAAGTAATTTCAAGAAAACTATATATGGTGGGATTAAAAATTTGTGAAGATGAGTATTTCGATGAAAAAAGACAGGAATATGTGATGGAATCTTTTGAATTTTCAAATGGAAAGGTTCTTGAAAATGTTAATGTTGAGTATATGACATTTGGAACTCCAAAATATGATGATGACATCATTACTAATGCAATTATTTATTGCCATGGTTCTTTAGGCAATTTCACTGGAGTTAAAAAGATTTTTCCATTAATTCATGATGGAGCACCATTTGATGAGAAAAAGTATTTTTTCATTTCAATGTCTGCTCTGGGATCTCCGGGATCATGCAGTCCGTCTTCAACAGATTTGAAAAATAATTTTCCCTCTTATTCTATTGAGGATGTAGTAAATTTCCAAAAACAATTTTTGGAAGAAAAATTCAATATAAAACATGTTTTAGGTATTATTGGAAATTCCATGGGAGGATTTGTAGCTTTAACTTCAGCTATTCTTTACCCTGATTTTGCGGAATTTATAATGCCTGGTGTAAGCAGCTATAAGGTTGCAGGGCATGATTATATATTATCCAAATTTGTCAATGAAATCATCACTTCTGATGAAAACTATGAAAAGGGAATTGTCAACGATTCACTTAAAAGAACATTAAAGCTCGCCAGTTTGGCCGAATTTAATTTTGGTCTTTCAAAAGAAGCCTTAAGGGCAACTCCAAAAGATGAATTGTCACAAAACTTTGATGAATTCGGTGAGGAAAGTGAATTTTTGGATATTTATGATGTTAAATATTGCAATGAGGCCTGCATGAATTATGATGTTGAAAATGACTTGGATAAAATTGAATCTAGTGTTTTAATTATTTCATGTGCTCAGGATCCTCATTTTCCACCGGAACTTGATGGAATTCCAATGTCTAAAATGATTAAAAATTCTGAATTGATTGTCATGGATTCCGAATTGGGACATTTATGTTTTAATGAACTTGAAAATATTTCTGATGAATTAAGCAAATTTATGGGGAAATTTGTGATTAGATGATAGTTAAAATAACAAATTTTGATGAAACAGCTGAAATTCCATTCATTGATTATGAAATTTCTGGATTATCACAAAATCAGATGGATTTTCTAAATGAAAATTTGGATGAGGAAACTTCTATTGGTGAAGGCATTTTAAAAATTAGACTTTACTTTAAAGAGGTTTTTCCTTTTCAAAGTGAAGTTGCTAAAATCCGTTTAGATGATTTTATCGCTCGTGAAGAAATTGAAATGAACGTGTTCCTATCTAGTTTTTTAGATGATATGTGAACATTTTTTAGTGATTTTTATTAAATTAAAATTAAAATAATAAAGTCTTTTTATTAACATGTCATCATTCATTATTTTTTTACTATTATTATATATATTATAAAACTACAAAATATTATTACATATCCACTTTTGGAGTTGACTTTATGAATAAGGAAAAATATTTTTTAAAAAATGAACAGCATTTTTTCGAAGAGTTTAAATTTAAAAATGGTTTTGTCATTAAAAATGCAAAAGTGGATTATGGCTTTGTAGGCACTCCGAAATATGATGATGAGGGCAATATTGTAAATGCGGTCTTGTTTTGTCATAATTTTATGGGTAATTACTCAACTATTTCTGATTTTGGAGAATTGGTATCTGAAGATAAGAGTTTTAATAATGAGGATTATTTTTTTATTTCAGTTACTTCTTTGGGTTTTCCAGAATCCTGTTCGCCATCAACTTCCGGATTAAATCATGATTTTCCAAATTATGAAATTGAAGATCTGGTAAATTTCCAAAAACAATTATTGAAAGAAAAATTTCCAAAGGTTAAGAAGTTGCTGGGAATTGTAGGTTATTCTTTTGGAGGATTTATAGCATTGGGATGGTCTATTTTTTATCCTGACGACATGGATTTTGTGATTCATTTTAACAGTTCTTATAAATCTCAGGGAAATAAATATATTTTTGCAAAATTAGCTAATCAGATTATTGAAGACTCCGGACAATATTTTTCTGATATATATAATGAATCAATTTCTAATGTATTGATTTTAGTTTCACAACTGCACTATATTTTGAGTTTTTCAAATGATTATATTAATAGTTTATCCATTGAAGAAATAAATTTTTCAATTGAAAATTTTGCTGATGAGATTTTATTCTTTGATATTCATGATATTAAAGTATGCAATGACTTTTTGTTGTCTTTTAATTTAGAAAATTTGCTGGATAGGATAAAATGCAAATTGCTTGTTATTGGTGTTGGAAATAATAACTATTATATTCCGGAATATGATTCAATTCCTTTACATGAGTTAGTTGAAGGATCCGAGTATTTATTTTTGGATACTGAATACAATCCAAATGAATTGGAATACTTATATAAAATAGAAAAGGATATTAAAAATTTCGTTGATTCAGTTTAAAAAAAGAAAATTTAAGCTAGTAAAACTAGCTATTTTGATGCATCAAGCATATGCTGAACTGCCTTAAGTGATTTGCTTGCAACATCTTCAGGTACAACAACTTCCGGTGCTTCATTTTTAAGTGCATCTCTTACTTTTTCCAATGTATGAAGTTTCATTGTTTCACAGATTGCACCTTCAAGTAATGGGTATAATTTTTTGCCCGGAATTTCACTGTTAAGTCTTGTAATCATATCTACTTCTGTTCCAATCACAAATTCCTCAGCATCACTTTCAGCAATGAATTTCAGCATTCCTCCTGTGGACAGCGTTTCATCACATGCCTCCTGAACATCATCATTACATTCAGGATGGCAGATTATGATTGCATTAGGATGCTCTTTTCTTTTAAGCTCAACATCTTCAACATGGAATAATTTATGAACATAACAGTGACCGCCTTTTGGAACAGGAATTATTTCCTTATCCACTCTTTTTTGAACATGTTTTCCCAAGTTATTGTCGGGTCCAAATAGGATTTTTTCATGAGGTAGGCTCTCGGTTACTTTTACTGCATTTGCGGAGGTACATAGTGTATCCGCATGTTGTTTTGACTCAGCAATACTGTTTACATAAAGAATGACTCCTGCATCAGGATGTTCTTTTTTAGCTTTTATTAACTCTTCTTCAGGCAACATGTGTGCCATAGGACATTCTGCTTCTAAATCAGGAATGACAATTTTTTTATCAGGATTTAAAATGTATGCAGTTTCTGCCATAAAGTCTACGCCACAGAATACTACTAAATCCTTATCATCAATTTCAGATGCTTTAATACATAATTCCAATGAATCACCTAAAAAATCAGCGATTTCTTGAATTTCTTTCGGTTGATAGTTATGTGCAAGAATTATTGCATTCTTTTCTTCTTTCAACTGCTTTATTTCTTCATGTAATGGGCTGCTCATAGTTACACCTATTCAATAAATTTTCTTATTTCGTTTATAATAATTAATTTATAATCATCTTTATTATTAAATTCTTTTATCCAAAAGGATACTTTAATGATTGTTTGCTCAAAAGTTATTTCTTTTGCAAATATTCTTGGTTTGGGTTTATCCAAAACACCATCTAATTTTTCAATTTTTTCAATAATGTATGGGGTAAATTCATCCAAATCAATATTCAAAGGCAATCCTGCTATAATATCCACACGATATTTTTCAGGAGCCTTATACAGTTTAAATAGATTATTCGTTAAAATGGAGTTAGGTATAGTACTGACAATTCCATCATCATCCTTTATGGATGTGGTTCTTAAATGAATCTTTTCAATAACTCCTTTTGTTTTATTTAATTCTATCGTGTCGCCTACCTTGATACTTTTACCGATAATCAGAATTATTCCAGAAAAGAGGTTGGATATCAAATCTTTTGCAGCAAGGCTCACTGCAATACCTACAATACCTAAACTTAATAATGTTCCATATAAATTAATTCCAAAAAGTTGTAATATGTCCATCAATGCTATAAAATAAATGATATATACGATAATGTCTCTTATAAGATATATTCCAGTCATGTCATCTTTAAAACGTTCGATATTATTTAATATATTGGTAATAACTCGAGATATGATGGTTGTTATGATTATAATTATTATTATTTTACATATTGCCCATATGGGATCTGTTGGAATATCCATATTATAACTCCACTTTCATTAAATCTTCAGCTATTTTTGTATTTTCAAAAACTTCTTTTGCTTCGCCAAGCAAATCTTTAATATCCTTATATCGTGTACTTATGTGAGTTAATATTAATTCTTTTGAATTGGAATAAAGCGCAATATTTGCCGCATCGACTGAAGTTGAATGGGAATGTAATTCTGCTTTGTCCTTGTCTTCATCTTTGTATGTTGATTCATGTATTAATAGTGTTGAATCGCGTGCAAAATCAATCAATTCTTCACAAGGCATTGTATCGCCGGAATATGTTAGTTTATTGCCTTTTCGTGGAGGTCCTAAAACCTGTTCAGGTTTTATAATATTTCCATTGATTTCAACAGGAACTCCATTATGAAGTTTTCCGAAAGCAGGACCCACAGGAACACCTAATTCAATTGCTTTTTCACGTAAAAATCTTGGTTTTTTTATCTCTTCAACAGAATATGCTAAAGTTAGGGTATTATGCTTTACTCTTTGGGCTTTAACAACATACTCCTCAGTTTCTACAATTGTTCCACTATCAATTTCAATCCATTCTAGGGGAAAATCAAAATTGGGAAAACCCAAGTTAGCTATTGCTTGTTGCAGGTTATCTAAACCTTTTGGCCCATATATTGTTAATTTAGTTTCGCGCCCTCTAAAATTCATTGACTGCAATAGCCCAGGAATGCCTAATATGTGGTCTCCATGAAAATGTGTAATGAAAATCTTTGAAATCTTCATAGGACTTATTTTTGCATAAATCAGTTGTCTTTGTGTTCCTTCACCACAATCAAATAACATTGTTTCCCCAAAAGCCTTTAAAGCTATTGAAGGGTGACTTCTTTTATATGAATGTACTGCTGAAGAGGTTCCTAAAAATGTAATTTCCATAATATAATCACTTATTTTATATTGTATTTTAAATATATATTTCATATGATATATTAAATTTTTTTAAGGTGATTTTTTGGATAAAATACTTGAATATATGCTTGAAGAAGATGAAGGTTTTGGTGATGTGACTTCCAACAGTGTCATTGATAAAAATGAAGAAGTTAATGCATATATCGTTTCAAAAGATGATGGTATTTTAGCAGGTATCGACGTGGCAAAACAATTATTTGAATCAAAAGATGTTAGAGTTATATTTCATTTAAATGATGGTTGTGGGATTAAAAAAGGCGATTTATTAATGTCTCTTAGAGGTAATGCAAGGGACATTTTATTGGTTGAGAGAACTGCACTTAATCTATTAATGCGCATGAGTGGTGTGGCTAGTGCAGCCAATCAATATGTTAATCTTGTTGATGGAAAAGTTATAATTGCAGGTACTCGTAAAACCCAGCCGGCTATTGGTAAATTTGATAAAATGGCTTTAGAAATTGGTGGTGCTGATACTCACAGATTTAGTCTTGATGATATGGTTCTAATTAAGGATAATCATATTGCAGTAGTTGGATCTCCTATAAAAGCACTTAAAAAAGCACAGGAAAATGTAAGCTTTTCTAAAAAGATAGAAATAGAAGTGGAAAGTTTGGAAGATGCAATATTGTGTGTTGAAAATAAAGCAGATATTGTCATGCTGGATAATATGGATGCTTTGGCTGTAAGCGAAGTCATTAAAGAACTGAAAAATAGAAATATACGTAATAATTCATTAATTGAAATATCTGGTGGAATTAATCAGGATAATATATTGGATTATGTTGATTTGGGTGTAGATATTATTTCAATTGGTGCACTGACTCATTCCTCAAGAAGTCTTGACTTCAGCCTTAAAATTAAATAATTGAGTTTCATTTTTTAAAAAATTTAATATTTTTTGGGCATGTGTGTTAAGATTTTGTTAATATTATGTCAATTGTGTGCTATATAGTGTATATTCATACCATTATCTTTTGATAAATATGTTTATATGACTGCTGATGGTGATTTTTTAGAATTGGTTGCCTATGTTAAGGCATCAAATCATAGAAAAAATATTATTGAATATCTTAATTATGGATTGAAAACTCCAAAAGAAATTGGTGTAGCATTGAATGTTAGAACTAATCATATTTCTAACCTGTTGGCAGATTTAAGGAAACATAATCTTGTCGTTTGTTCTACTCCTAATGTTAGAAAAGGTAGGTTGTATGAACTTACCGAAAATGGAATTAATGTTCTTGAATATCTTGAATGATTTTTCATTAATTACCATTATTCTTTTAAAAAAACAAACTTTTAATAATATTGTAAAAGATATATAATAGAGATAGATAATAATTTATATTTTTCTTATAAATGGTGATTTAATGGTAAAAATAGCTAAATTGGCTTTAGAAGATGGAACTGTTATTAAAGGGGAAGGATTTGGTTATGAAACTACTAAATTAGGAGAACTTGTTTTTTCAACAGGTATGGGTGGTTATACTGAATCTTTAACTGATCCTTCTTTTAAAGGAGAAATTTTAATGTCAACTTATCCTTTGGAAGGAAATCATGGGGTAAGTGAAGAGTGGTATCAATCTGATAATATTCAGGTTGAAGGATTTGTGTGTCGGGAGGTTTGTCGTGAATTATCAAATTTCGGACCTCAAAAAACTTTGGATGAATTTTTAAAAGAATTTAAAACACCTGGAATTACTGGTGTTGATACGAGGGATTTAACTTTAAAAATTCGTGAAAGAGGTTCTCTTAAAGCAGCTATCACTACTGAAGATATAGCTGATGATAAATTAATTGAAATGGCAAAATCACAACCAAGCATTGAGGATAAAGATATAGTTCCTTTGGTATCCACTAAAGAAATTAAAGTATTCAATGAAGATTGTGATAAAAAAGTTGCTTTAATTGATTGTGGTGTTAAAAAGAATATCATTAACTCCTTTTTAGAAAGGGATATTGGAGTTGTTTTATTCCCTTATGATACTGATTATAAAACTATTTTGGATTATTCTCCGAGTGGGTTAATGATTACATCTGGTCCTGGAAACCCTGATAGGGTATATGAAACTATTTCAACCATGAAAAAATTATCCAATAGATTGCCAATATTTGGTATTTGTATGGGTCAACAGTTAATTGCTAAATCTTTTGGAGCTAAATCTTATAAAATGAAATTTGGACATAGGGGAGAAAATCAACCAGTTAAAGATTTAAAATCTGGTAAAGTCTTTATAACATCTCAAAATCATGGATTTACAATTGATAAAGAGTCATTGGATGAAACTGATTTGGTTTTAACTCAAATTAACTTAAATGATGGAACTCCGGAAGGTATTTCTCATAAAGAATTGCCTTTACATTGTATACAGTACCATCCTGAAGCAGGACCTGGTCCAAATGATACAAGAAGTATTTTTGATGAATTTAACCAAATGATGGAAAATTATTAAAAAAATTAATGAGGATTACATATGCCAGTAGATAAAGATATTAAAAAAGTTTTAATTATTGGTTCTGGACCTATTCAAATCGGACAAGCTGCTGAGTTCGATTATTCAGGATCACAAGCTTGTAAATCACTAAGGGAAGAGGGAATTGAAACAGTACTTGTTAACAGTAATCCCGCTACTATTCAAACTGATATTGACATGGCAGATACTGTTTATACCGAACCATTAACTCCTGAAGTTGTTGCTAAAATTATAAAAGAAGAAGAAGTTGATGCTATTTTACCAACCATGGGTGGACAAACTGGATTAAATATAGCAACAGGTCTTGGAGATTTAGGATTATTGGATGGTATTAAAGTTTTAGGATCTGATGTTCAAACTATTAAGGATGTAGAGGACCGTGACTTATTTGCTAATTTAATGGATGAAATTGGAGAAGAGATTCCTAAATGTCAGGCTGTTGAAAGTGTTGAAGATGCGCTTAAAGCTGTTGAAGAAATCGGTTATCCTGTAATTGTAAGGCCGGCATTCACATTAGGTGGAACTGGTGGTGGAATTGCCCATAATGAAGAAGAATTAATTGAAATTGCAAACCATGGGTTAGATATGAGTTTCATTAATCAGGTTCTTATTGATGAATCCGTTCTCGGATGGAAAGAAATCGAATTTGAAGTAATGAGGGATAAGGAAGATACCTGTATCATTGTATGTACCATGGAAAATATTGACCCTATGGGAATCCACACTGGAGACAGTGTTGTAGTTGCTCCAATTCAAAACTTATGTGATGAAACCATCCAAAAAATGCGTGATGCATCAATCAAAATCATCAGAGCATTAGGTATTCGTGGAGGATGTAATATTCAATTTGCATTAAATCCATATACTGATGAATATAAGGTCATTGAGGTTAACCCTCGTGTATCAAGAAGTAGTGCACTCGCATCTAAAGCTACGGGTTATCCGATTGCAAAAATATCATCAAAAGTTGCACTTGGAATGACTTTGGATGAAATTAGAAATGACATTACCAAAGAAACCCCTGCATCATTTGAACCGGCTATTGATTATGTTGTAGTAAAAATCCCAAGATGGCCATTTGATAAATTCAAAGGAATTAGCCGTGAAGTCGGAGTTCAAATGAAAGCAACTGGTGAAGTAATGGCTATTGGAAGAACTTTTGAGGAAGCATTCCAAAAAGCACTCAGATCACTTGACATGGGCTTTGACGGATTTGAATATGTTGAATACACCGAACAAGATTTGGCAAATCCAACTGATTTAATCTATTTCCAAATTTATTCCGCTATTAAAGATGGAATGGACTTGGATAAAATCCATGAATTGACTAATATTGATAAATTCTTCTTATATAAAATCAGAAATATAGTGAACTTTGAAAATGAAGTAACTGCCGATAAATTAGATGATGAAAATTATTTAAGAACAGCAAAACAAATTGGCTGTTCTAATGCAAGATTAGCTAATTTAACTGGCCAAACTGAAGAATATATTAGAAATTTACTTAAAAGATATAATATTAATCAATCATATAAAATGGTAGACACATGTGCTGCTGAATTTGAAGCTAAAACTCCATATTATTACAGCAGCTATGATATTGGAAATGAACTTACTTCAACTACCAAGAAAAAAGTTGTTATTTTAGGTGCAGGTCCAATCAGAATTGGTCAGGGTATAGAATTTGATTACTGCTGTGTTCACTCATCATTAGCATTAAAAGAAGATGGTATTGAAACAATTTTAATCAACAACAACCCTGAAACCGTAAGTACAGATTATGATATTTCCGATAAATTGTTCTTTGAACCAATTACATTTGAGGATGTGATGGGGGTAATTGACCAGGAAAAACCTGATGGTGTAATTGTACAATTTGGTGGACAAACTTCTATTAACTTGGCAGTACCTCTTGCAAATGCAGGAGTAAAAATATTGGGTACTCCATATGAAAGTATCGATAGGGTAGAAGACAGAGAATTGTTTGCAGAGTTATTGGAAAAGTTACATATCCATCAAGCACCATATGGAACCGCAAACTCATTTGAAGAAGCTCGTGAAATTGCAGAAAAAATTACATTCCCGGTACTCGTACGTCCATCATATGTTATTGGTGGAAGAGCTATGGAAATTGTTTATGATAACCATGAGCTTGAAGAATATATGAAAGAAGCCGTAAAAGTTTCACCAGAACACCCAATTCTTGTCGATAAATTCTTAGAAGATGCAATCGAATTGGATGTGGATATTTTATGTGATGGTGAGGATGTATTTATTGCAGGAATTATGGAACATATTGAGGAAGCAGGTGTTCACTCAGGAGATTCTGCATGTGTAATTCCGCCGCAAACTGTTCCAGAACATATTTTAAATACTATTCGTGAAAATTCAAGAAAATTGGCTTTGGAATTAGATGTTAAAGGTTTAATGAATATTCAATATGCAGTTAAACTTGACGAAGAAATGGTTTACATTATTGAAGCAAACCCTCGTGCAAGTAGAACTGTTCCATTTGTAAGTAAAGCTATTGGTGTACCATTGGCAAAAGTAGCTACATGGATTATGAATGGTGCTAAACTCAAAGACTTTGATTTAACAAAAGAAATTAAGATTGACCATGTTGCTGTTAAAGAATCAGTATTCCCATTCTTGAAATTGCCTGAATCCGACACTGTGTTAGGTCCTGAAATGAAATCTACTGGTGAAAGTATCGGTATCGATGAAAGCTTTGGAATGGCATTCTATAAATCACAGCTCTCAGCAGGAATGGATTTACCAAAAGAAGGTAAAATATTCATCAGCGTAAAAGAAGATGACAAGAAAAAAATCAGAGCTATTGCTGAGAAAGCCGATACATTAGGATTTAAAATTGTCGCTACTTCAGGAACCGGTGATGCAACCGGACTTGATAATGTTGAAAAAGTCAAAAAGGTATCTGAAGGATCCCCTAATATCAGGGATGCAATTTTAAACAAAGAGATTGATTTGATTATTAACACTTCTGAAGGAAAACAATCTGCTAAAGATGGATACATCATCAGACGTTTAGCTATTGAACTTGGTATTCCATATGTCACCACATTATCTGGTGCAAGAGCAGCATTGAATGCTATTGAAGCTGTTCAAAATAGTGAAATCAATGTCAAATCTTTAAATGAATATAATGGTGAAGAATAATCTTTCTTCATTAATTTCTTTTTTTTTAAGCTATTTTTACATTACCAATAAAAACGAAGTTAATTAGAAATAAATGGATGAATAATATCCTTGAAGTTTATAATTATTGTTATTCCAATTAACAACTTCGCCCAATGAGTTTCTGCGATTAATTGAATCACTAACGATCCAAATACCATCTATTAATACTTGTGTCCATACATGGCCGCCAGTGTCCCCATTATTAAATATGCAAGTTCTGTGCACATATCTTGCAGGAAGACCTCGCCTATAAAGCAATTGATAAATGTGATAGATCAACACAATTTCCAGTTTTGTGATGTAATGTTTCTATAGCACCATATTTAGTATCATAAATTAATTTGAATATAGGTATTCTTTAATATTAATACCACATGACGGACAGTCTTCCTGGTTAATTTTTAATTTGCTTCTGCAGTTGGGACAATAATTTAGTTTAACTTCATACTCTTTATTCAAGTCAAGTTTTTTGTTAATTTCAATTCTAAGTGTGATTTTGCTTTTTATTGCATTTTCATCCCAATTGTTTTCCATTAAAATCTTTTTATAATAATAGGCTTCTGTCATTGAAGCATAATATCCAAAGATGGTTTCTCCCTTTTGGATGTAAAATCCTCTTTTTTTGTGGTCAAAAAGAATTTCTCCTTCACGTTCCTTTTTGTTTACTTTTATTCCTTTAATCCTTCCTTTTGACCTTTTTTCGGGAAATGGTGGTAGTGTCATATTTTCATATTTGTTTTCAAGGTCACATTCTACAAGCAAATCATAATCGAAATTACAGTAGAATAGTGCATCTCTTTCATATAATGCATCAGATAATTTTTTAAACTCACCATAATCTTTATTGTTATATTTGATACGGTATACATTACCGCTTTTAACAATATTTCTGTAAAAATACCTAATTTCCTGGGAGTTAATTTTAATCATCTCGTTAATTTTTGATGGTAAACATTATTTATGTATCTTGTTAATTAATATATTTTTTTAAATTCCCATAACATTTAAATATTTTCAATTAAAAACTTCTTTTTAATGTTTACTATAACTAATGGGATAATTTTAAGGGGATTAAATTTAGAACCAGTTAAATCAAATATAACAGTGGATGATGGCATTATCATAAATATTTCTAAAGATTCCAAAGAAGGTAGGCTAATTGATGTTGATGGCGCAATTGTATGTCCTTCTTTTTTAAATGGCCATACTCATATTGGAGATTCAATTATTAAGGATGAAGGGTATGGATTGTCTTTGGGTGAAATGGTAAAACCTCCCAATGGAGTTAAACATCGTGCTTTAGCATCTGCTGGCGATGATGATATTATCGAGGCAATGAAATCATCAATGTTGGAGATGGCCGAATCAGGTATTTCTCACTTCATCGACTATAGGGAAGGGGGAATTAAAGGAGTTAAATTACTGAAAGAGGCTTCAAAAGATATTCCAATCACACCAATAATTCTTGGCCGTGATGATAGTTTTTATGGTGATGATCCTGACTTGTCAAAAGTTAAAAAAGCAATTCATAAATTATTAAAATTGGCCGATGGTATTGCTCCAAGTGGTTTTGGTGAAATAACTGATGATGTTGCTAATTTAATTGTTGAAGAATGCAGAAAAGCAGGTAAAATTTCATCCATTCATGTTGCAGAGTCAGAATCTACACAAATCGAATCATTGGATAAATGTGGCCAAACTGAAATTGAGCGTGGTGTCAATTCTAATTTCAATCAATTGGTGCATTGTACCAATCCAAAAAATAATGATTTGGAATTAATTAAAAATTCAAAGGCTAACGTTGTTGTCTGTCCGAGAGCTAATGCCACTTTGAATGTTGGAATCGCGCCTTTAAATGAAATGCTGAAGTTGGGCATAAAACCAATTTTGGGAACAGACAATTTGATGCTTAATTCTCCTAATATGTTTAGAGAACTAGAATTTACTCTTAAATTAATGTCTGTTACTTATAAAAATTATTTAAGTCCCTGTGAACTATTAAAAATGGCAACAACTAATGCTTGTCTTTATGATTTCAACAAATCTTGCATTGATGTCGGTCAGGTTGCCCAGTTCAATGTTATAAAACATTTTTCTAAAAATCCTCATTTATCTATAATAAATCGTTCAGAAACAAAAAATATATTATATACTATTGACAGATATATAAATTAATAATATATTGAACATATAGAATCATATATTATTGGAGATGTAAATATGTACACGAAGATTTTAGTCCCTACAGATGGGTCTGAATTTGCAAGAAAAGCTGAATTACATGCATTATTCTTAGCTAAAGTTAGTGGAGCTGAGATTGTTGCATTAAGCGTATCTGAAAATCATTTTATTAATGGAATTTCCTTAAACGAAGAAGTAGAACAATTAAATCAAATATTAACTGATCGTTGTAAAGAAGATCTAAAAGAATTTGAAGACATGAATGAAGAAGGTGTTAAAATATCCTCAGTTATTAGAGAAGGTTCTCCAGCTAAAGTCATATTGGATGTTGCTGCTGAAGAGGATATTGATTTAATCGTTATTGGTAGTTCTGGTAAATCTGGTTTTGATAGATTTATTCTTGGTAGTGTTAGTGATAAGGTTGTTAACACTGCTAAATGTCCTGTTTTAGTTGTACATTAATTATTATAATTTTTCATGTAAATACTGCATGAGGTGTTTTTAATGTTAGTAAAAAGAGTAATGTCTAAAAAAGTAGTTAGTGTTTCTGTTCCTGGTAGCAGAGAAAAAGTTTTAGACTTGATGAGAAAAGAAAATAAAGCTGTTCTTCCTGTAGTTAAAGAAGAAGATAATAAATTAGTTGGTGTTGTAACCCGTTCTGATTTAATCAATAATCCTGATGAAGAACAAATAGCAATGTTGATGAGTAGAAATCTAATTATTGCAAGTCCTGATGAAGATGTTAAAGATGTTGCTAAAAAAATGATTGATAATGATGTTAGAAGAGTTCCTGTCGTAAATGATGATGGGGAATTGGTTGGTATTATCACTTCATTTGATTTAGTGTCTCAAGCGTTAACAAAACTTGACATCGATGATGCTGTTGAAAATTATATGATCACTACTGTTCCTACTACATGGGAAAAAACTCCTCTAAACGTTGCTTTTGAATCAATGAAACAATTTGGTCTCAAATCAATTTTAGCATTAGATGATGATTCACAATTATCTGGAATTTTAACTGAAACTGATTTCATTGCAGAAAGTGAAATTATTTCTGAAAGAAGTGAACACAGTTCTACAGTTGGTACTGAAGGAGACAAATGGTCTTGGGACAGTACTTCTGTTTTATACATTGAAAAAAATCATTTAAAATTCACTGATAAAGTTGTAAGTGATGTTGCTGTGGGTAATGTTGAAGTAGCTAACTCAAAAACAAAAGTTTGTGATTGTGCTAAAAAAATGAAAACATTACATATTGAGCAAATTCCGGTCATTGGTGTTGAAGGAGATTTAGTAGGTCTTGTCAGAGCTAGTGACTTAATTAAAGCTTTAGTTGAATAATTGTGATACGATGGCAGTTAGTCCAGTTTTAGTTATTAAGATTGTCGATGACAGTTCTGTTGGTGTTAGGGCTAGATGGAGAGATGATTATAGTGAACACCATATTGTTTTGAACTCTGTTCTTACATATTGGTGGGCGAATGACATGCCTCCTGCTGTTAAATTCTTGGAACTTTTCGAATCTGTTATTAAAAGAACTATTAATGAGCTAACTCCTCACAAAAATTTAAATATAAAATACGAAGTTCAAGCGGACAATAGTCTGGAAAAGGCTTCTGAAATTGAAATTAATTTAATTGAAGTTCAGGCGGATGATATTGGATTTAAAATAGATGGTAAAACTTTATCTTTAAAAGGCCTTAGAAATTCAATTGATGATGATGAAAAAACTCCTTTCACTGAGAGTTATGATAAAGTTATAGAAACGCCAGACATTGTTTTAAAGAAATATCTCGAAATGCAAAATAAATAATTTCTTGATTTTTTTTACTTTTTCTTAAATTAAACATTTCTTCTAATTTTTGGCAGTACGTTCATAAATTCAAATAGTGCATCATCGTAATTTTTTAAATCATATCCCTCAATCAGACCGTTTCTATTTATGATTATTTTTTCCAGTTTTAACCTGTTCTGATTTTTTTCATGAATAATATTTTTTTTGAGATGCTTTTTTGTATTTTCAATATCTATTGTGAATGGTAACTGGTATTGGAATTGATTTGATTTATATTGTAAAATTATTTCTTCATTATCATCAAGAGGTGATAAATTTAGACAAACTTTTTCATACCCAACTAATTTTAATTGATTATTGAGTTCATTAAATGAATTGTTATTAATAATTTTAGAAAAGTTATTTATTTCACATACACTAACTTTATTAAAATTCCTAACTTTCACTAATTCACATCCACTTATTTTGGATAGAATTTTTTCACTTTTTTTAATTTTTTCAATTTTGTCCTTTGTGATTTTTGTGTTTGTTGGAATTCTTGTGGCAAGGCATGTTGTTGATCTTGAATATGGTATATTATTTTTTTCAAGATATTCATGAATTTCTTTTGAAGTTAATTTAGCTTCAATTAATGGTGTGTTAAATTCCATTCCATAAGTTATCAGAATACCTGGTCGGTCTGCAACCAAATCGCTAATGTTATTTCCATCGCAGATATAGTCAAAGCCATTTTCCAGAGCATATCTTTTAATCTTTTCATACATTAAATTTCGACAGGAATGGCATCTGCTTTTCAAATTCCTTAAAAATTCTTCATTTTCGTAAAAATTAATATCGATAATGTGGTGTTTTACTCCGAATTCAGAGGTCATGTCCTTGGTGTGTTTAAGAAAATTTTCTGGAAACAGATGATTATCAATAGTTATTGCCAGAACATCTTTGCTTACCTTTGATGCAAGATAAGCTATTAAAGTGCTGTCTGCACCACCGGAAAATCCTATTGCCACTTTTTTATCTTTTAAAATATCTTTAACAATATTTATTTTATCTTCTAAATTCATTTTATCATATTGGCAATATATGTAATTAATTCTTTAGCATCTTCTTTTTTAATGTCAACAGACCTGCGAATAAAATCAATTAACTTACTTTTTGTTTCATCATCTAAAGAAGAACTATTCAAAGTTTGTGAATAATTTCTTTTTGGATAAAATGTAGATTTGGCTATTTTTATCAATTCATCTTTTTGATTTTCTGTTATGATGTTTTCACTGACAGCATTTTCAAAAACATATTCCATATTAATCAATGGTTCAGATAATGCTTCCAGGGTTTCGCTGTCAAGCATAACTGCCACATCATCATCTGATGCAACTTTTCCTGTTGCATACTGTTCATAAACATAACCTATACCTGTCATTCCTAATGTATCCAGTTCAGATGCTCTTAAAGCACCCATGCTGGATGCACCAACTACTGTAATTCCTTTATTGATAACATTTAATATTTCCTTATGTCCAACAGATGAATTTTGATGGAATACTCCGTCAATTATTCCAATGATATCGGGATTTTCTTTGATGTCATGGCCTAAATCCCCTCTTTTGATGGGCCTTTTATAAATTACCTCAACATCATCATGTGAGTCAAGAATTTCTTTTGCCTCATCAAATGAAAGTGACAATCCAGTATAAATAATAATTTTAACCATGTAATCATACTCTTAAAAATCTGTATCCTGCACGGCTCGGGTCAATGGAATATAGCTCCATGGTAGGAATGATAACTCTTACAACATTGACATTAAGCTCAGGACGTGTCAAATCATAATACAGCACATGTTCTATTTCATTGCTTTTCAATTCATCTAAAACGATATCTATATCTTTAGTGATGGAATCAGTACTTCTGTTTTCAATATCGCTTAATCTAATTTTTTCATCTTCTTCTTGGAAATAATATTTATTGATACGTTTCATACGTTCATATCCGGCAGTTCTTGCAAAATCTGCTCTAACAGTATCTTCACGAGCTCCATGAATTTGGGTTGCTCTGCTTTGAGCTACTTCAGTCAATGCCCTTAGAACTGCAACTTCCGGATCCAAATGTGTCCCAATACCTAATGTTAAAAGTCCAGCATCTTTGAGCAATGTATCATCTGCTGATGCAGCTATTGTTGGAATATTTACATCAGCCGTAAAATCCATCAGTTTGATTTTAATGTCATTTTCACTAAATTTTGAAATGGCATCATTTACAGTTTCACTTTCAATACTGTCCAGGTCAATTTGTTTGTAGTTTTTATGAGTTAATTCAAAAATACTCCATGCATCCCTTTCAATCACCTCAAACATACCGTGCAGTATCGCTTCTTCTAAACTATTTCCTGAAGCAAGGCCGTTTGTGTTGGACTTGAATAGGCTTTTGCATGAATTATCCTCTAAAACATAGGGGTGATAAATTGCGTTAGACGGAACATAATAATCATCACCGCTAATTAGGTCATGGCAGATATTCCATTCAAGATTAAATAATTCGATATTTTCCTTTTTAAAATCTTTCGGCAGGTTAAGTGATTCAACATCGATTGTATTTCCTTTACTAGAAATCTCAGAAACTGTTCCAGTAACTAAATTCTCACACTGTTTTTCAGCAGAATATCTTTCAAAACCTTCCATCATGGCAGATGCCTTTGCATGTTCGCTGCTTATTCCTTTACCTCCATAAATACTAATGGCACCATCTTGTGAAGTCGGTCGGATAGCCGAAAAAACAGGAAGTCCTATCCTGTCCAAATGTGTAATTTCAGTGATACGCGTGATTCCTGCAATTTTACATTTTTCTTCATTATTTTTGATAGTTTCATTAGGTGGGATAATTCTGTGGGTTCCCTTAAAATATTTAATTTCCTTTGATGTCATTTTATAATCCTAAAATCATTCTAATTATATTTTCAGCACCCATTGTCATAGATAAGTATGTCATAACTCCTGCAATAGCAATTGTAATAATCCATACAATAATATTCCATGCTAAAACTTTAGATCCGTCTAAATTCCATATAGGAATTAAATTAAAAACAGCCAAATAACTGTTTGTTGAAAAACCTAATGTACATACGATGAATATATATTGCATTGTAGCATTATAATGTGCTGGGCCGTAGATGGCTGCACCAATTAGCAGAAATACTAATGCAAGCACAATATTTACAACAGGTCCTGCAATTGAGATTATTCCATTTGTTTTATCGTCTAAGTTATGTCCAGCATAGGTATATACAGCTCCTGGCGCTGCAAATACGAAACCGAAAAATGAGGATATTAAAGCAAATATTAATCCTGTAGGCCATAATTTAAATTCAGCCCAATATCCATAATGCATTGAAGTAAATTTATGTCCTAATTCGTGTAATATAAAACCTAAACCTAATCCGATCATCACGATAGGAAGAATGCTCATTAGTAAGTTTACATTACGGCCTGAGTAAAGAATTGAAAAACTCAGTGAAATAAAAATAAATGCAATAATCAAATCTCTTAATTCACTTGCGGTTACTTTAAACATACTTTTTAAATATCTAATTCTATATATAAAAGTTTTTTCTAAATAATTAAATATGCATATAAAAAATATTTTAAATGATATGGAAAAAGATAATATTCAAGCTTATTTACTTACTCAATTTACTAATGTGGAGTATATTTCTAATTATA
Organism: Methanobrevibacter millerae; assembly: GCF_001477655.1. Lineage (NCBI taxonomy): Archaea > Methanobacteriati > Methanobacteriota > Methanobacteria > Methanobacteriales > Methanobacteriaceae > Methanobrevibacter > Methanobrevibacter millerae. The sequence goes on from NZ_CP011266.1 coordinate 660,915, forward strand.
AGCCGACTAGCTTTGCTTTTTGTGTAATAAAAGAAAATCCTATTATTTATGCTTCACAAATGGATATGGAAATTGCAAATAGGGATTCTTCAATTGAGGTTAAACAATATGAAAAATTTGAAACTATGATTGAGGAATTGAAAAAAGAGGGCATCAGAAACTTGGCCATTGAACCTAGCCTTGTTTATAGCAATTATGAAAAATTTAAGGATGATTTCAAGATAGAATCTAAAAATTATGTTGATAAACAAAGAATGATTAAATCATCCTCAGAAATTGAAAATATTAAAAAAGCAACACAAATTGCACAAACAGCTTTTAAAGAGTTGGATGTTGCCAATAGGAAAGAAACAGAAGATGTTTTGGCATTTGATCTGGTTCGATTAATGATTGAAAATGGAGCATCAGGCGAATCATTTGATACAATTCTTGTAAGCGGGTCTAATACAAGTCTTCCTCATGCAATTCCTCAATCTAAAACTTTAGAAACACCAATATTGGTTGATTGGGGTGCAAAATATAATGGCTATTGTTCGGATAATACAAGAACTATTGTTTACAACGAAAAGGAACAGGAAATATTGGATATTGTTCGCGAATCTCATGACAAGGCCATTAAAGCTATAAAACCTGGACTTAAATGCTGTGAAATAGATAAAGTTTCAAGAGATATTATTAAGGAATATGGATATGGTGATAAGTTTATTCACTCAACTGGCCATAGTTTGGGTTTGGATATTCATGAAACTCCAACATTCAATGCCCGTGATGATACAATTATTGAAAAAGGTATGGTGATAACGGTAGAACCTGGAATTTATTTGGAAGGGGAATTTGGAGTTCGTTTGGAGGATACGGTAGCTATTGGTAATAACGCTAAAATTATCGGAGATTTGCCTATTGAATTATGATTATTCATTAAAATGTAATTTTTATACATTATTTCTTTTTATTTAAATATAATGTCATGTTAAATATAACTATGTAAAATATTTAATTTATGGGATGTAAAATTATGGTTTCTGTAAATGAGTTTCCAATATCAACTGCAAACAATATTCCAGGATTTCGAATTGTTGAAACAAAAGGTTTTATCTACGGATTAACTGTTAGAAGTAGGGGTGTTGGAGGACAATTTGGTGCCGGTATCAAATCCATATTTGGTGGTGAAATCACTCAATATGTTACTATGATGGAAGAATCAAGAGATGAAGCATTAAATAGGGCAATTCAACATGCAAAGGAATTGGGCGCTAATGCTATTGTTGCTATCAGATTTGATTCAAATGAAATTTCTGATGTAATGCAAGAAATTTTGGTATACGGTACAGCAGTTATTGTTGAAAGAGAATAGGATTATATTCCTATTTTTAACTATTTTTTTTATTCATTAATAATCTTATAATAACCAAATAATTTTGATTTAACTCATAACTAGGGTTTTATATACTTTAAAATTAATAATAAATCTATGAAATTTAAAAGTATAATTGTAATATCTGAAATTTTAGAAAATCAAATTCCTGAAAAATTTTTATTATCTTTAAGGGAATTTTTACTTAGCGGGTCTATTTTTACCGAAGCATCTGAATTTTTAGCGGGAATAATAATTTTCATCATTGTTACTGAAACTGTTCTAGTAACTATTTCTTTTATATTTAATCTGCCATCATCTTTATTATTTGCGCCTTTTTTAATTTTTCCAGCAGTTTATACATATGTTTCTGTAAAACATGAAAAAAATGTGGCGGAAATCGAACAGTCAGCCCCGGATTTCTTAAGGCAGTTGTCTTCGATGTTAAAGGTGGGTCTGAGTTTCGAAAATGCAATGGAAGACATATCTAAATACGGTAAAGGACCTCTTTACGATGAAATGCGTAGGGCAATCTTGGAAATAAGGATGGGAAGAAATTTTGATGAGTCATGGATTGCAATGAGCAAGAGATTGAAGTCTCGGGAACTTGAAAGAATTTTTATCATAATTCTTGATGGCCGTAAAAGTGGATCCAGCATGGCTGATGTAATCATGAATGTTTCTGATGATTTGAGGGAGCTGCTTGCAATCAAACGTGAGAGAAAATCTTCAGTTATGATGGCAGTCATGTTTTTAATCATTTCTGCTGTTATTGCAACTCCATTTGCTTTGGGTATGGTTAGTGTCTATTCCGGATTCATGGAAAGTTTCGGTCAGGTAACTGATTTGGTAGCTATTGCGCCTCTTGCAGGACAATTTTATTTAATTATCCATTCTTTTTTGGTTGGGATGATTATAAGCGTTATCATGTATGGAAGTTTTAGGAAAGGCATTAAGTTTTCTGTACCTATTGTTGTGGTGGCTTATGTAATATTTTATTTTATATCTAATTTTGGCAGTGTAATGCTTACTGGAGGATTTTAATTAATATTACTTTTTTAGGCCAATTTTTATCTAAAGAGGTTATATTGTATCTAAAATAAGCAAAAACTTATATTTTTCTTTTTATTATAATTTATAATGGTGATTAAATGGATAATAATGCTCAAGCTTCGGCAGAATTAATTTTATTATTTGGTGGTATTATGGTGGTGGTATTGCTTGCAGTTTATATGTACAAGAATTACATTAATGATTTGGGTGGTGAAATCCAATCCAGGGAAACTGCTGAGTTAAATAATAAATTAGAAGAAATTTCTGAACTTTTTACCTAAATGCATATTTGCCAATAATCCATAAGGAAGGTATTGAAATTAAACAGAATAATGTTATTGCAGGAGGGTAAACGAAATAACCTAGGATATAACCAATAAGCATTAATGCTAGCATGCAATATAATGATTTATTGTCTTTAAAAGCAACTTGCAAAGCAATATTTCCTTTGTCTGATCTTTTAAGGGCTTCGGCAATGAATATTGATATTATTGCAGTTGTTACAAAGTCAAGGCCATATGCTGCATGCGCGATAAATGAATTGAAGTTTTCTGCGACAAATATTGTTAAATACGGAAGCAATGATAAAACAAATAAAGATAATGCAGTTAACCAAATGACTTCACGACTTACCTTATTTACAATGCTGAATAGGTTGTTGTTATAATTCCAGAAATTAAAAATGACTAAAAAACTTAAAGCATAAATTATAAATTCAAGATGAATTTCAAATAATGCTTGCCAGCTTCCATCAGCCGCCATAGGTATTTCCAGGACTATAATAGTTAATATGATAGCTAAAATCGCATCAATCAACGCTTCGAACCTTTCGCTATTCATTGTCCTGACCTCCATCCAATAATTATCCAGAATATTATGGAAAGTAAGCATGAAATGTAGATTCCTGGTCTATAAACTGTGTATGTTAATATAAAACCTATTATAATTATGAATAGTGGGGAAATCTGATAGTATATTTTTGAATTTGTTTCTTGCAGTTCTTTATTGTATGGATTGCTTCTGTAAATTGCTTTGACAGATAATATGTAAAGAATATTTGTTATAATAAATAACAATCCAAACATTGTTTCTGCAGCAATTGAATTAACATTTCGTGCCACCCATATTGTGAAATATGGCACTAATGAAATAATAAATGTCATGATTCCAAAAATCCATACTGCAGTATTGTCAATATTATTTACTTTTTTGAAAAGGTTGTGGTTATTATACCATATATTGAATAATGTTAAAAAACTTATTAAATAAGCCAGATAAGATACTCTCAAAGCCCATATTGCAGATAATGTTGGTTCTGCAGGTTGGGATATTTTTAACACTAAAACAGTCATTATGATTGCTATTATCGCATCAAAAAATGTTTCGAATCTGTCGGTTTCCATATGATAATATTTTAATTTTAAAATATAAATAGTTAAAATAAAGGTGATAAAATGGATATGCTAATTGATGGTGAATATGTAAACGACATGGATAGGGAAGATGTAATAAATCCTTACACTGGTGAAGTAATAGATACGGTTCCAATTTCTCATTTAAATAATGTTGATAAAGCTATTGAAGCAGCAAATAATGCTAAAAAATTTTTACAAGAAATGTCTGCTTTTAAAATTTCAAATAAACTGTTTAATGTATGTGATAAATTAAAAGAAAATCGTGATGATTTTGCAGAATTATTGACAAAAGAAGTTGGAAAGCCAATAAATGAATCTTATGTGGAACTGGACAGATCTGTTGAAACATTAAAGCTTGCGGCTGAAGAAGCTAAAAGAATCTATGGTGAGTCTGTACCTTTGGATGCGGGGTTAAATGGGAAAGGATTTTTCGCATTCACTCAAAAATTGCCGTTGGGGGTAGTTGCAGCAATAACTCCATTTAATTATCCATTAAATTTAACTATTCATAAAATTGCACCTGCAATCGCAGCTAAAAATACAGTTATCATTAAACCTCCAACAAATGCACCACTGACAGTCATGAAATTTGCCGAGCTTGTAAATGAGGAGTTTCCTGATGGAGTAATTAACGTAATAACAGGATATGGCTCTGAAGTAGGTGATGCATTGGTTGCATCAGATAAAATTGATAAAATTTCATTTACTGGAAGTGTTCTCACAGGTTTATTGATAGCTCAAAGAGCAGGAATGAAAAAAGTAACTCTGGAACTTGGTGGAAATGATCCTCTGGTTGTTTTGGATGATGCAAATGTTGATGCTGCGGTAAAAGGAGTAATAAATGGAGCATATTTAAATGCGGGTCAAGTATGTATGGGTGTTAAAAGAATCATTGTTCAGGAAGGAATTTATAATAAATTCAAGACTAGATTGGTTGAAGAAACTTCAAAAATTAAGATGGGAAATCCAATGGATAAATCAACCCAGCTTGGAACATTAATCAGTGAAAAAGCAGCTATGCAAGTTGAAGAAACAGTAAATAATGCTGTTAATGCCGGTGCGGAAATTTTGACTGGTGGAAAAAGAAATGGTGCATTCTATGAAGCTACAGTAATTGACAAAGTAACTCCTGATATGGATTTGGTTGTTAATGAAACATTTGGTCCTGTAGCCCCTTTAATCAAAGTTAAGACAGTGGATGAGGCAATTCAAATTGCAAATGCAACTGAATACGGTCTTCAGGCGGGTGTATTTACGGAAAATTATATGAATGCTATGCGTTGTGCAAATGAAATTGAGGCAGGAACAGTATTTATAAATAAACAATCCACTTTCAGAACAGATAATATGCCTTTTGGTGGATTTAAAAATAGTGGCTGTGGAAAAGAAGGAATAAAATATGCTGTTGAAGAAATGACAAAAACAAAATTGATAGGGTTGAATTTAAGATAGTTTTCACTATCTTTTTTTTAATTTTTCGAAGCTTAATCAAGATAAGCTTCTACTAAATTGCGTGTTTCGTTTAATGATTCCATAGGAATTCCTTTAGGCATTCCACCAAGTTCACCATCAACTTCTTTTAGGATACTTCCATCCATTCCTAAAAACATTCCTTCACTTACAGTATCCATAAAGCTTTGTGGAGGTAATAATGAGACACCTACACGATTTTCTTCTTTCACATTCAAATCGTTGGTAACAACTGTAATTGCACGCTTACCTAAATTGACGTTACATATCATTAGAGAATCTGCTTTTGGATGTTTTGTAACACTCATTACCTCTCCGACTTTAATATCAATTCCAATAATCGGGTCGTTAATAGGTCCAAGTGCTAAGCGGTCTTTAAGGCCTAATAATGTATCAATAAAGAATCTTACTTTTGCAATGTTTTCTGCAGTTTTTTCTCGTTCTTCTTTAGGTGCTCCATTTAAAAATGTTTTATTCCAACCTTCTCCACCTAAGCACTCTACAATCTTTTCTGTTTTTTCAGTTAAACTCGCAACATCTGGTGAGTTGACGAGGTCTTCTCCTTCAAGATAAGAATAAAGTAATGATTGAAAATCACTATTCATTTGTTTTCCTGTTTCAACAGCAAGTTTCTTATTCCAATTTCCTCTAAATGATGCAGTTGGAATAAGATTCAAATAATTTTCTCTTGCCTTATTTGCTACTAAAATTCTATAATCTTTCGTTGTATCCCACAATGTTTAATCTCCTTAAAATATAATTAATATAATATTTGACTCGAAGTTTTATAAGTTTTATTAATTTTTTCTATCTAATAAATGTATTTTATAATAATTCGCTAGTTTTTTAATTGTAATTAGCTTTTAAATCACAAACTATTTATATAAACAAATAATATAAAGTTATACATATTTATTTAATTATATTAATTATTAATTAATCTGTGGTGTTATAATGGTAGAAGTTTCAAATTTACGTAATTTAAGTATATATACAAACACTGGTCATTATGTAGGTCAAGTAGAAGACATTGTTTTAAATATTAGATTAGGAACTATTTCAAAATTACAAGTTAGGGCAGTCGAACCAGAAAGAAAACAAATTGGTTTACTTGATAATATTAAAGGTGCTTTTCAAGGAATTCCTGAAGAAAATGTTGGTGCAAGGTCTTTCCAACAGGATTTATTAACCGTTGATTTTGATAAAGTACAAGCAATTGGAGACATTATGTTAATCAATCCAAGAGATATTAAAAAAGTTAATCCTGAACCACCTATGCCTGACACAGTTGCTCCAAATCATGCTCCACAACAACCTCCAAAACCTGAAACTCAACCACAATTTGAAGATAAACCTAATTTTGGCTCTGAAAGATTATAATTTCAATCTTTCAACTTTTTTTATTTAATTATTTTTTTGCAGTGATTTTAATGAATGTAGGAATTATAGGCTGTGGAGCTATTGCTAATATTATTGCAAGTAGAATAGTTCCTGAAGACAATAATATTGAAATTAAATACTTTTATGATAAAGATGTGGAAAGAGCAGAAAATTTAGCTACCTTTGCTGGGGGTGTTGCTGTTCTTGATTTTGATGCGATGCTTGATGATGTTGATTTAGTATTGGAATGTGCTTCTCCGGATTCTGTTAAACTATTGGCTCCTAAAGTATTGGAAAAAGGAATTGATATGATTGTTATGAGTATTGGGGCTTTTATGGATACTGGCTTTTACACTAAAGTATTAAATATTGCTCGTGAAAATGATGCGCACATTCATTTGCCTTCCGGTGCTATTGTTGGATTGGATGGTATTAAGGCTGTTGCAGATTTCGGTTTAAAAGAGGTTACATTAGTTACTCGTAAATCCCCAAAATCTTTGGGTAAAGATATTGGTACTGAAGAAATATTATTTGAGGGTAAGGCTTCACAGGCGGTGAAAGAATTTCCATTAAATATTAATGTAGCAGCAACAATCAGCATGGCATGTAATCGTGACATTGATGTTAAAATCATTGTTGATCCGAATGTTGACCGTAATGTTCATGAAATTACTGCAAAAGGAGATTTTGGTGAGTTTAAAACAATCACTATGAATCATCCGTGTGCAGCTAATCCAAAGACCAGTATGCTGGCTGCAATTTCTGCAATTAAATTGCTTAAAAGTTTTGATGAAACTATATCTGTTGGATTATAATGAAAGAATATGAAATTTTCTCTGATTTGAGAGTTCCTGTTAATTCTAAAATCATTGTTCGGTTAGATGGTAGAAGTTTTCATTCATTTGCAAAAAAGATGGAACTTGTAAAGCCATATGATGATGCTTTTTATAATGTAATGGTGAATGTTTCAAAGGAACTGTTTGAAGAGTTTTCACCACTTTTTATTTATACTTTTTCTGATGAAATCAGTGTTCTTTTAGATAAAGTTCCTTTTAATGGTCGTGTTGAGAAAATAAATTCTGTTTTTGCCAGTTTCGCTTCATCTTCATTTACATTAAACTATGATAAAAAGTTTTCCAAGCCAGTTGCTTTTGATTCAAGGGTTATTCCCATTAATGATGATGTTTATGATTACTTCAAATGGAGGCAGGATGAGGCTTGGAGAAACTGTGTTAATGGATATGGAATTCATTTTTTAAAGTCCAAATACTCTTCTGATGAAGCAAATCAAAAGATTAATGGTTTAGGATTATCGGATATTCATGAATTATTGTTTCAAAACGGTTTAAATTTGAATGATGTTGAAACATGGAAAAAAAGAGGTATAGGTGTATATAGGAAAAATAAGGAAGTGATTGGATTCAATAAAAAAGAATCAAAAGAACAAATCTCATATCGTAGTTTTGTTCATGTTGATTGTAATCTTCCGATTTTTTCAAAAGATTTCTTTAACAGTCTTTTTTGAGGTGATTTGGTGGGTTTTTTATCAAGGATATTTAGCAGTGATGGTGATGAGGAATTTGATGAAATATGTGTTGATAGGGAAGTTCTTGACGCTGTAATTTATTATGCTAAAAAATCTTATCCAAATGAGTTTTTATCATTTTTTGATGGGGAAATCATCGATAAGAAACTTTATATTAATAGTCTTATTTTTATTCCTGGTGAAACAGGTGCTACTGGTGCTGTTGTTCACACAGAAATGTTGCCTCCAACCATGAAGTATTGGGGTTCTGTTCATTCACATCCAGGTCCTAGCGCTCAACCTTCTGGTGCTGATTTAAAAACTTTTTCAAAACATGGGGTTTTTCACATGATAGTATGTTTGCCATATAGCTATGATACTTTCAAATCTTATGATAAATATGGTAATCCTTGTAAATACACTGTAGGTGATTACAGCAGCATGTTCGATGATGACATTGATGATTTCTTTGATGAAAGTGATGTTTTAAAAGAAGGTGAAGTTATTAAGCCAGGATTCTTTGATGAGGATGCAAACTTTGATGATGATCCAAATACTGCATATGAAGAATATGAAAAAAGACAAAAACCTAAAAACAATCTTAAGATAATTTCTAATAATTCATTAGAACCGATATTCATTACAAATGATTCTTCTCTTAAAATAGAATTTGATGAAAACGGCAACATTAAAAAGATTCATAAAAAATAGTTTTTTTGATGGTTAGGGTGTCCGCCAAAATTAAATTTTAGTTTTGAACCCTATTTTTTTTAGAATATGGTTGCTGTGAGTTGTAATTGATTTTTAATGGATGTACTTTCACAGAAATCTTCTAAATCTTCCGTTGTATTTTCTATTTCTTGTTTTATGTTGTATAATCTGATTAGATTGTATGCTAATGCATCTAGGTTTATTCTTTCTTCTGTTTTTATCATTCCGACGACTACTTCTTTTTCTATTTGGAATTGTTCTTTGAATATTCCGAATGGTCCTTCAACGCTTGATCTTTTTGCGTATTCGTCTTTATATTTTTGTTTTTCCATTTTGTGGTTCATTGCTTTTTGTAATTCTGAACCGTATTCTGTGATTGTTTTGTGTGTTTGTGAGGATGCACAGCATTTTGTTCGTGCATTACAGTTTTTACATGCATTGTAATTGTTGTATATCCTTTTTACTTTGACTGGTTTTTTTGAATCTTTGTGTGGTTCTGTGTATTTCGCGTAGAAATGTAAGTATTGGTTTTCTGGGCATTTAAATGCATCTTGTTCATAATCGTATTCAAAGTGGTCTTTATGGTATGGATTTTCGTTTAATTTTCCTATTTTTTCTTTTGATTGTTTTCTTGTTGGTATTAATCCTTCTATTTTTTCATCTGCTAGGTATGATAGTGATATTTGATTTAAATATATTGTATCTGCGCTTATGTATTTTGGTTTGGTGTTTACGTTTTGTATTGCTTTTTTAGCGATTGCTGGTAGTTCATAATGGTCTGTTGGGCTTTGTGTGACGTTTATTGCGCAGATTAGTTTGGTGTCGTAATCGACTGCAGATTGGATATTGTAGGCAACCATGTAATTTCCTTTCTTTCCTTTCATAAAACGTGCTTCAATATCGTTTACTGGTATTCTATCTTGTCCTGTGAATGTGAATTGTGTTTCTATTCCATACAATAGTTCTAATTTATCTTCATCACTCATGTCCTTTTTTTCCAATATTCTTTGGGCAGGTTTATGGAGTTTTTCAAGGCTTTCAGGACTAACTGGGCGTCCTTCGTAGTAATCAACTAATATTTTGGTTTCTTTTTTGGAGATTGTGTTGTTGTTGGAATTATATGCTTTTTTGATGGTTCCATCAATAGCAACGTGATTAAATTCCGTAAAACCTTCATCAAATGCCTTTTTCAATGTCATTTGTAATAATACTTCGAAATAACGACCGTATTCTCTTCGATACCTTTGAATTGAACGTTCAGATGGTCTAATATCGTCACAAACGAACCTAAAAATATCATGGTACCTTGCCATGTCCGCAATTATGGATGTTCTATCAATATGCTGGATTTTAGCATAAACAAGCAATTTTAACATTGAATCTAGAGGTAAAGGCTCTCTTCTTTTCTTTTTCTTAGGTTCATCAATTTCCAAAAGAGGAAAAACATCTTCAATAAAATCACCGACAAAACGAGAAATATGATCCTTCGGAACATTCCAATCTAATGTACTAATGCCTAATTTCGTTTGATTCTTGTCAAATTTTCTTTTAACCATAAACAACAACACCAAAATAACTTATACCTAATATAAAATATGTATAACAAAGTATATAAACTTAACTATTTAAAAAACAGTTAAATCCAAAACAAAAACTCATAATTAATTAAAAACAAATAAAACAAAAATTTAATATATAAAATTAAAATTTAAGAATAATGAATTAAAATATTTAAAAAATAGTATAAAATAATGTTAAAATTTTTTTGCACAAAATTCAAAAATTAATTTTGGTGGACACCCGTTAAAAAATAAAAATAAAAAACAATATGGTGAAATTGTTTTTTATAATTCTAATCCAATAGCTTCATATACATTTTTTAAAGCTTGAATTTCTTTGATTACATCAGTTGGAATTTCTTTATCGAGAGTTAAAATCATAATTGCTCTTCCACCTTTTTCGTCTCTTCCAACTTGCATAATTCCGATATTGACGCCGTATTCTCCTAATTTTGTACCGATTGATCCGATACTTCCAGGAACATCTTCATATTTTGCAATAAACATGTGTCCTTCAGGGATAACATCGACCCAATAATCATTAACTTTTAATATTCTTGCTTCATGTAATGTTGTTCCTTCAGCAGAGAATTCATCATTTTCAGTTTTTGCTTTTACTCTGATTAATGAATCATAACCTTTTGCGTTAGTTTTTCTGCCTTCGGTTATGTTAATTCCACGGTCTTTAGCAACAAGTGATGCATTAACTGTATTTACTGGTGAGCTCAAGAACGGATTAACAACACCCTGAATAACTGTTCTTGTTAAAATTTCTAAGTTATCTATTTTTGAGAGTTCTCCACTGTAAACAATTTCCAAATCTTTGATTTTACCATTCACTGCTTGTGAAATGAAACTACCTAATTTTTCACAGATTTCAAAGTAGGGGGATAATTCTTGATAAGTTTTATTGTCAATTCTTGGCATGTTTAAAACATTTTTAGGAGTTCCGCCTTTGAATAATTCTATGATTTCATCAGCAACAATAATTGCCGCATCTCTTTGAGCTTCTTGGGTTGATGCTGCAATATGTGGAGTTAATACAATGTTGTCTAATTCAAATAATTTTGAATCTTCTGCAGGTGGTTCTTCTTCATATACGTCTAAAGCTGCTCCACCAATCTTTTCATTTTTCAATGCATCATATAATGCATCTTCATCAATGATTCCTCCACGTGCACAATTTGTAATAAATGCGGAGTCTTTCATTAATTCAAATTCATCATGTGAAATTAAATGTTTGGTTTCGGGAGTTAAAGGTACGTGAATTGTAATGAAATCTGCTTTTTTAAGTACGGTTTCTAAATCTGTTAATTCCACACCCATTTGTGTAGCTACTTCTTCTGGTAAATATGGGTCGTATGCGACTGCATCCATTTCAAATGCTTTACATCTGTTAACTACTTGTGAACCGATTCTTCCCATTCCGATTACACCAAGAGTTTTGTTTCTAAGTTCGACTCCCATGAATCTTTTCTTTTCCCATTTTCCTTCTTTTACAGATTTGTCTGCAATTGATAATTTACGGGCCATGGAAAGTAATAATCCCATGGTATGTTCAGCTACAGTAATGGAAGTTGATTCTGGTGAGTTGACTACCATGATACCTTTTTCAGTAGCGGCATCTAAATCGATGTTGTCCACTCCAACACCTGCTCTTGCGATAATTTTTAAATTATCTGCATTAGCAATTACTTCTTTTGTAACTTTTGTTCTACTTCTTACAATAATTCCATCATATTCCTTGATGGTTTTGACTAAATCTTCTGGAGTAATGCTGGTATCTACAGTAACATCAGCTACTTCCTTTAAATTTTCTATTCCTTTCTCATTAATTGCATCTGCAACGAGTACTTTCATTATTTCACCATATTATATAATTTTTTAAATATTATCATTAATACTAACTAAATATATATATCTCTTTATATTTAAAATTATAATTAATTAATTATATAAAGGTGAAAATTATGGTTTCTGTTGATGAATTTCCAATTTCAAGTGCTAATGAAATTCCGGGTTATAGGATTATTGAAACTAAAGGTTTTGTATATGGTTTAACTGTAAGAAGTAGGGGTGCCGGTGGACAAATTGGTGCTAGTGTAAAATCCCTATTTGGTGGAGAAATCAAACAATATGTGACAATGATGGAAGAATCTCGTGATGAAGCTTTAAATAGGGTAATTGAACATGCAAAAGAATTAGGCGCAAATGCAATTGTAACTATCCGCTTCGATTCGAATGAAATATCTCAGGTCATGCAGGAAATTTTAGCTTATGGAACTGCTGTTGTAGTTGAAAAGGAATAGGGGCGGTATTATTTTTGATAAAAATTTAGATTTTAAAGATAAATCAATTCCTGAGACTATTCTGGGTTATGGTCCGTTTATGGCAGAACCTTATTATGGCCATAGGGCCAGGTTATACTATGAGGATTTGTACACACAGCCTGAAAAAATGGCTGAAATTATTCTAAAGGCTAATGATTGTGGTGCAGGAGCAATTAATCTGGTTAATGATAAGAATATTTTAAAAGCTTTTGATTTGGCATGTGATAATGGTTGTGACATGAAGGTAATTGCAACCATTGGCAAATCTGATGTTGATTATTTAAATCCTAATTATGATGTTGCATGTGAAGTTGACTGGGAAGAGGATATTGAATTATTTTCTGCTTATGATACTCCAGTAATGCTAGTTGATGAGTTCATTACTGATGCTTATAAATGGAATTTGACTTCAAAAATCTTAACACATATTAATGATATCGGTTCATTATCAGGTATTGTAACCGCATTTCCTTATCGTACAACAGATCTGCTTAAAGATAATATTGATATGGATTTATTTGATTTTTATATGATTCCTTTAAACAGTTTTGCTTATATGATGGATACTCCTTCATTTTTAAAGGCACAAAGAGAGGAGTTCAGACAAAAAATTTTGGATTTAAACAAAAAAATAATTGCCTGCCGTGTTTTAAGCGTTGGCATTCAAACGCCGCAGGAGGGTTTCACTTTTCTTAATTCTTTGGATTTTGTTGATTTGATGACATTTGGTGTGGCTAGTGTTGATGAAATAAAAAAAGATATGGAAGTTTTAAAAGGTCTTTAGAATTTAATAACATCATATTCTTCGAAAGGAACAATATTCATTATTTTAAATTCTTCATTTAAACTTTTTAATCCTTCATTTAAATCTTTTACATTTTTATTTGATGGTTTTTTCCCAGTAATCTGCAGATATTGTCTTGGTGTTATTTCGCAGTATTTGCAATCAAAATTGCAGCATCTGTCTTTTTCTTCACATCCGTAGCCTTCCAAATCCTCATGTGTTCCGATTACAATATCCTCTAAAATTCTAGATACTCTTTCATCGGATGCAAACATTGCTATTTTTTGTGAATAGCCACATATTCCGATAGCTTTCTGACCTCTAAAATTACAGACCCATTTAATTGGATAATTTTCCATATCAGGAATTCTTAAATCTTCCATATTATCACTGATTTTCCTTTCTTTCTTTAATAAGTTTTAATAATTCTTGTGAACGTTCAAATTCTTTCAATTCCCAGGATTTGATTACTGGAATTGTTCCCAGAGATTCTTTAATTTTGTCGTTGTTTATAATGAATACCGGTTCGGATGAAGTAATCATTGATAAGTCTTTTAATGGAACCGCCATTCTTTTTAAAGTTTTCTGACTTCTATTTTTTTCGACATTTGCTATCAATGAGGAATTTTTATCTTTTGCAACTGCATCGAATGGACTTTTGCTAGTAGAAACAACTCCATATCCGAGTTTTGATAAATCTTCAGTTCCTTCACCAGTTGTTTGAAATTGAATTTGATCTTCGGGGTTGTATTTTAATATATCGATATCAAGAGTGACTTTTGTATTCAATATTTCTTCCAGTATCATAGCGGTTTCAGCATTCGCCCTAACTATTTCATTTTCATATTTATACATTGTAGCTCTAGAAACATGGGCCAAATCTGCAAGGTCTTTAAGTGAAAGTGAATACTCTTCTCGGTATTGTTTAATAACATTTCCGTCAATTTTAACAAAGTATCCCCCTCTATCAGCCAATATTTCAGGATATTCTTTGTACAAAATCATATTTTTTAGAGTTTCAAGCCCTATTGTTGGAATATCGTATCTTTCATAGATTACTCCTTCTTCCAAAAGACCGTTCCTTGATTTTGCTCCAACTATTATTGGTGATGCTAAGAATATGTTGGCTAACTGTTTCATTTCATGAGCATTTTTCTCATTCACACTATCAATATTAACAAATGTTTTTAAAAGTAAAATCAGTAAGTTTTTACGAGCAACAATATCAAAAGAACCTTGGTCATAGATATCTGATGTTTTATATCCCTCAGATACTAACAATCTTTCTATTTCTTGCAACATTCTACTTCGAGTTAACATATTGATACAACCATTTCTACTTTGTTTAAAAAATTATATATTACTTTTTGTTAAAATAATTTAATGTAGTAAAGGTGATTAGAATTAATTATTTATATATTGGGATTGATGATACTGATTCTCCGGACGGCATGTGTACAACTTATTTGGCATGTCACATTATCAAAAAATTAAAAGACAATGGGATTGATCTTGTTGATTATCCTCGTCTAATAAGACTAAATCCTTTTGCCCGTTTCAAAACTAGGGGTAATGGTGGAGTATCATTTAAGATTATTAATGATGAAAAAGCATCTCTAGCAAAGAAAATTGTCTTGGATGAAGTGTCCAAACTTTCCATGTTTGACTGTGACAATACTAATCCTGGTGTGATTTTTTATGATGGCGAAATTACAAAGGAAATGGAAGATTATGCATTTAGGGCTATTTATTCATTTATAACTATAGATGAGGCTGAAGAATTTGGCAAGTCTATTGGATGTGAAATTCATAAATTTAAAAAAGGTAGGGGCATTATTGGCTCTATTGCAGCTATTAGCTTGCCTTTAGATGATTATACCTATGAATTGCTCACTTATAGGGTTCCTGAAAATTATGGAACCAAACGCCAAATTGATTATGATTCCGTAATTAAAATGGATAAGGAAACTTATCCGGATACTTTTGAAAATGTTGATTATTCTGAAAATTATATCGCTATTGAACCTAAAACTCCTTGTCCGGTTTTATATGGTGTCAGATCAAATAATGTTTCAGTTTTGGATAAAGTACTTGAAATTGTAAAAGTATCTGAACCGATTGAAGATTATTGTATTTTTTTAACCAATCAGCATACTGACATGCATATTCAAAAGGCAGATAATATTTCTCAGATGAATCAGTTTGGATGTTATGAAATCACTGCTACCGTAAAGGATAATCCTCATGTCATCGATGGAGGACACATGTTTTTCACAATTTTCGATAAAAGTGGTGAAATCGAATGCGGTGCTTATGAACCGACTAAAAACTTTAGAAAAACTGTTTCTCTTTTACGTTCCGGTGATATAATAAAGTTTTATGGTGGAATCGGTGAGCATAATACATTCAACATTGAAAAATTCCAGGTCATAGAATTAAATGATGTTGAGTATAAAAATCCAATTTGTGAATGTGGAAAAAGGATGACCTCCGCAGGAAAGAATAAGGGTTTCAAATGTAAAAAATGTGGAAATAAAATTAAATCTTCACAAAAAGTGATGATAAAAATTGAACGTTCATTGAATAATGGTGAATTTTACGAAACTCCGGTTAGTGCCCGCAGACATTTATCAAAACCTCTTTGTAGAATGTAATTTTTATTTAATTGATTTTTATTCTTTTATTTTTAAAAATTATTGATGATTAATCCTTTAATTTTTTTCACTTTTTAGGAATTAATTTGATGAAAATTTCCTATTTTTATTCGTATTTGATGAATTTTTAACTTTCAAATAATACTCATTTAAATAGTAGTAAATTAGTATTATAATTTATGGGAATGATGTTATGGGGGGATGTTTATTTCAAAGGAGAATAAACAAAATGTTGAACACATTTATCGTGAAAAGACAGATAGGCGAATTTTAAAGAAGAATCCTTGGAGAGATTATAGATTACATGGTACTGTTCTTATTTTGGTTATTATTGCTCAAATTATTGGTCCTAAACAGATTCCTATTGCAAATGGTGTTGAAGTTTCAATAATGCCTTTGCTTTATACAATGGTTTTGGGTTTGATTTTTTATTTAGCCAAGCCTATTACTTGGATTCAAAGAAGACAGGCCCGTATTGCTGAAGGAGCAATGATGCTTTTTATAGGTATATTGATTGCTAAACTGGCAGTGGCTAGTGGTCAATCTATTCATCTGATTTTTGAAATGGGTCCCGCATTGTTATTGCAGGAATTCGGACACTTGGCTACAATTCTTATTGCACTCCCTGTTGCTTTGATTTTAGGATTTAAAAGAGAATGTATCGGTATGACTAGTTCTATCGGTCGTGAACCGGAGGTTGCAGTCATTGTTGATAAATATGGATTTAACTCAGCCGAGTCTAGAGGAATATTTGCACTTTTTATTGTTGGAACTATTATTGGTACGGTATTCATTAGCTTTTTGGCTAGTATTTCTGTTTCACTTATTCCATTGCATCCGTTTGCTTTTGCTATGGCTAGTGGTGTTGGTAGTGCTAGTATGAATGCTGCTTCATTGGGTCCTACTCTTGCAGCATTTCCTGCATTGGAAACCAGTATTGAAGCATTTGCGGGATTCAGTAATCTCCTTTCATTTTCTATTGGTATTTATATAGTAATTTTTATTGCTGTTCCTTTAACTGAAAAATTATATTCTTGGTTAGAGCCTAAAATTGGAAGGAAAGCTATCGTTGAAGAAGATGGGGGTGATGAATAATGCCTGATTTGATTGATGGATCTGAAAATGTTTCTGTTCATGGTATTTTCAATTGGATTTTATTATTGGTTATATTTTCAGTTATCACAGTTATTGGGAATTTTATTGGATATAAACATCCTATGACTGATTCATTGGTTGGTATGGGTATATTGTCTCTTATTACTCTTATTGGTGTGTGGTTAGAGAGATATTTGCCATTTAACATTTCATCTATTCTTTATATAAGTGTAATCGGTATAGTGATTGCATTGCCTGGAATGCCGACATCTGATTTTGTTCTTTATTATGTTTCCAAAGTTGAACTTTTATCTATCGTAACTGTATTTTTGGCTTATGTCGGTATTGGTATGGGTAAAAGTTGGGATGAATTTAAGGCATTAGGTTGGAGAGCTGTAGTTGTGACTGTTTTAGTTATTGCAGCTACTTATTATGGTGCAGCAATCGTGGCGCATGTCGTGCTTGTTGCAACAGGTGTGCCTGCAATCTAATTTTTATTCTTTTTTTGTGAATTTTATTATTCTTTTTTATTCTCATTTTATGAACTTTTAAAAATTAAAACTTAATAATTTATATAATATTTTTAAGAAAAATAAATTCAATGAATAATTGTGGAATTTTTGGGGATGATTTGTATTCCTAAAAGAGCTGATGATGGTCATGTTGAGCATATCTATCGTGAAAAAACTGATAGAAGGATTTTAAAGAAGAATCCTTGGAGAGATTATAAACTACATTTGACCGTGTTTTTTTTAGTTGTTATTGCTGAATTAATCGGAACTATTTATATTCCTATTTCTAAAAATGTTACCATAACAATAATGCCCTTGATTTATACTATTGTCTTGGGTTTGATTTTTTATCTGGATAAACGTATTACTTGGATTAAAAGAAGGCAGGCTCGCATTGCTGAAGGGGCAATGATGCTTTTTATTGGTATTTTAATTGCAAAATTGGCTGTGTCCAGTGGTCAGTCAATTCATCTGATTTTTGAGATGGGTCCTGCATTGATATTGCAGGAATTAGGACATTTGGCTACAATTTTAGTTCTTCCAATTGCTTTGCTTTTAGGATTTAAGGAAGAATCTATTGGTATGACAAATTCTATAGGTCGTGAACCAAATGTTGCTGTTGTTGTAGATAAATATGGTTTTAATTCACCACAATCAAGAGGTGTATTTGCAATATTCATTATTGGTACTGTGATTGGAACAATTTTCATTAGTTTCCTTGTTACTTTTTCATTATCTTTCTTGCCATTGCATCCTTATGCATTTGCTATGGCTAGTGGTGTTGGTAGTGCCAGTATGAATGCGGCTGCTATTGGACCTACTCTTGCAGCATTTCCTGGATTGGAAACTAGTATTGAAGCATTTGCCGGTTTTAGTAATTTACTGTCTTTCTGTGTTGGTATCTATATAGTTATTTTTGTAGCAATGCCTTTGACAGAAAAATTATATTATTGGTTAGAACCTAAAATCGGAAAAAAATCTGTTGTTGAAAAGAAAAATGGGGATGATGAATAATGCCTGATTTGATTGATGGATCTGAAAATGTTTCTGTTCATGGTATTTTCAATTGGATTGTGTTATTGATTATATTTTCAGTTATCACAGTTATTGGGAATTTTATTGGATATAAACATCCTATGACTGATTCATTGGTTGGTATGGGTATATTGTCTCTTATTACTCTTATTGGTGTGTGGTTAGAGAGATATTTACCATTCAATATTTCATCTATTCTTTATATAAGTGTAATCGGTATAGTGATTGCATTGCCTGGAATGCCGACATCTGATTTTGTTCTTTATTATGTTTCCAAAGTTGAACTTTTATCTATTGTTACTGTATTTTTGGCTTATGTTGGTATTGGTATGGGTAAAAGTTGGGATGAATTTAAGGCATTGGGCTGGAGAGCAGTTGTTGTTACGATTTTGGTTATTGCATCCACTTATTATGGGGCAGCAATTGTAGCACATATTGTGCTTGTTGCAACAGGCGTGCCTGCAATTTAAATTCCTTTTTTGTTTTTTAAAGATAAGTATTTATTCTATTTTATACATACTTATTGTTGAGATTATTATGTTTTTGCAAGATATTTCAAAATTTATTTCAAATTATCGTTATGAACAGGCTACTGTAGAATCAATCAATACAGTAAAGGCAGCTTTTTTAGACTTTTTTGGCGTAACGTATAGGGGAGCTAATGAAAATTCTCCAGTAATTGCTTTTAATACAATTAATGAAATATTTCAAAAAAACGATGATGTTGGTTTGCATGCATCTATTATCGGAAAACCAAATGTAAAAACAAATGTATTAAATGCTGCTTTTTTAAATGGTATTTCAGCACATGTTTTGGAATTGGATGATGGTCACAGACAAGCACAAGCCCATTTGGGTGCAGTAATTTTTCCAACTGCATTAGCATTGGCTGAAGCTTATGGATTAGGTGGAAAAGAATTTTTTGAAGCGGTTATTGTTGGTTATGAAGTTGGAATTTTGTTTGGAAAATTGGTTAATCCTAAACACAGGGATAATGGTTTTCATACAACTGGAACTATTGGAACTTTTGTTTCCGGTGCCGTTGCATCCAAACTACTTAAACTTGATGAGACACAAATTTTAAATGCATTGGGGCTATGTGGAACCCAGGCAGCAGGTCTTTTGGAATCGGATCATGCCGGAAGTATGGGCAAAGTTCTCCATATTGGTAAGGCAAATTATAATGGGATGCTGTCTGCATTTCTTGCAAGAAATGGATTTACTGGTGCCGAAACAATAATTGAAGGTTCTGAAGGGTTTTTAAAAACTATGGTTTTTCATGATGAGTTTGATAGTGATGATTATTCTTTTGATTCAATTTTAGAAGATGTGGGTACTGTAAAAGTTAGGGATATCTATTTTAAAAAATATCCGTTTTGCAGGCATTTGCATTCATCAATAGACACTGCATTAAAGTTAAGGACTAGTTTGGGGGAGGAATATAATCATATTGAAAATGTGGCTGTTAAAACATATGATGTTGCGGCAGACCATAATAATTTCAAACCTAAAAACATTGAAGAATTAAAGCAGAGCCTTCCTTATGCGGTTGCCATTACACTTGTTATGGGTGAGGTAACTATTGAAACATTAGACATGCTAGTTGAATATGGGTTATTTGACAATTATTCTACTGTGGATAAAGTAAACAGTATAAAAAATCTTGTAAATAAGATGATTATTCTTAAAGATGAAAAATTGAATGATTTGTATCCAAATAAAAGACCTTCTAATGTTATTATAAAATTGGATGAAAGTTTTAGAAATGGGGTATTTCAAAATATTACTTTTATTCCGAAGGGAGACTTTGAAAACCCTTATGATTTAAGTGAATTGATTGATAAATTCAAAAGTTTAAATCCTGATTATAATATAAATAATTTAGTTATAATTGATGAATTGGATAATTATTCGATGACTGATGTTGTTGGGGTTTTAAATGAAAACTAATGATTTTTTAAGTCAAATTGGCATTAATGATGTTGATTCTAATTATGAGTCTGAAAAACGCTTTGGCGATGGTGGCCAATTTAGATTTGAGGTTCCGGGTATTCAGTCACCAAAAACAATGAAAGCACTTTTAAATGAAGCAAAAAATCAGGAATTGGTCATTCACAGGGTAACTCAGACGAAAGGAATAATGCTTTTGACAGATGAAGAAATTATTGAAATGGTAAATTTGGCTAAAAATTATGGATGTGAATTGTTTTTATCTGTCGGTCCAAGAGCAACTTATGACACATCTGCAACCGTTCATACTAAAGAGGGCAGCAGAATTGGTTATCGCTTAAGAGGCTATGATAATTTAGTTTATGCAATTGAAGATGTGAAAAGAGCTGTAAATTTAGGTGTTCGTGGAATTTTACTGTATGATGAAGGTTTATTATATGTTTTAAACCAAATGAGGATTGATGGCGAACTTTCAAATAACCTACATTTTAAGATGTCTGCCCATGCAGGTCATGGAAACCCCGCTTCAGCAAAGCTTTTGGAATTAATTGGACTTAATTCATTTAATCCTGTTCGTGATTTACAAATTCCAATGCTGGCTTCCATAAGAAATGCCATTGATATTCCAATTGACTTGCATACTGAAAATCCAAAATCAACAGGTGGTTTTATAAGGCATTATGAAGTTCCTAAATTCATTAAAGTAGCATCTCCTGTTTATTTAAAGACTGGAGGTTCTGTTGCAGCTAATCACAATTGGGATACTACAGAAAAAGAAGCTATTGCCAGAATAAAACAAGTCAAATTGGTTGAAAGGATGATAAGACAATATGCACCTGATTCCACCATCTCACCAAAAAATTCTAATGATTTGTCAATTCCTGAGTGATTATATGGACATTATTGATAAAGTATCGGATTCGATAATTAAAGCCAGCACTAATTTGTCTGTTGATAAAGAAAATGCTTTAAAGCTTGCTATTGAAAATGAAACTAATGAAAATGCTTTATGGGCATTAGAACAAATTTTAGAAAATTATAAAGTCGCTCAAAAAACCAAGTTTCCATTATGTGATGATACAGGAATTCCTCATGTTGTTATAGAGTTGGGATCTAATCGAGAAATCACGTCTGATTTGATATCTCAAATTAATGAAGGAATTTATCAAGGTTTGAATAAACTTCCTGCAAGGCCAATGGCTGTAAAAGGTAATCCTATTGAGAAAATTGAACAATCAAAAGGTTTATTTGATGATCCTGGTTTAATGAAACCCGCTTCTTTTTTAATAGATAATGCTGATAATCCCGATACATTGAATATTCATTTTCTGCTGCAGGGTGGGGGTCCTGAAATAAGGGCAAAAACTTATAGGGTATATCATAAGCGTTCTTTTGAAATTGTAATCAATGAAGCTATTGGTTGGCTAAATGATTCATTGAAGCTTTTAGGCTGCACTCCTTCAATTCCCGCAATAGGTATTGGAAGAACACATTATGAAGCATCTTCGTTGATGTTAAAGGCAATGGTATATGGAAATCTTGATAACATGTCAAATGAAGAAAGATATATAACTCAAAAACTAAATGAAACGCAAATTGGTCCTTTAGGTTTTGGTGGAGATACTACTGTTTTAGGAGCATTTTTAAAAATCGGAAATCAAAGAGCCAGCGGAGTTCGTATTGTTTCTGTCAGACCGTCTTGTTTTGTTGAGCCAAGAAAAGCAACTTTAATATTATAATTTTTCTTTAACTTTATTGTGCAAGAATTCTCTGGCTTCTTTAAGCCAGGGATGAATTGCACATTTTAGTGGATAGTGTCTATATTTTTTTTATGTGGATGGAGTGATGAGATTACTTTTCAAATGCTCTCGGATAAATGCCATATAATATGTAGGTTTATAATATGTAATATAGAAAGATGTGGGGAAAAACTTCAATAAGTTAATTTTTTTCCTTTCTTTTTTAATCACGGTTTCATAATAATATTCTAAAAAAACAATCCTTTTAGTGTATTATATTTTTTTAGTCACTAGGATGATGTTTTTTTTAGGTTTTAATAAAATGTGAAAAAAAAGATGTTGAAAAAAAATGTGCGATAAAACTTTTATTTTAACGGATAAGGTTGAATTTGTTCCTGATGAAAAGATGGAAAAGGAATTATGGTTTAATATTAATGCCAGTGCTTTTGTATACAATAAAACATTGGAATATAGTATTTACCGTGAAAATCTAGTTAAAGAATTCGCAATAGGCAACAAATTTAAAGTAAACCGCACATACACACAAAAAATAGTTAAAACATTAAAAAAACATTATCCTTTTCTAGAAGATGCTGATTCTACCTGCCTTCAAGCATCCACTGATAGACTAATAAAAGCCTATGAAGGATATTATGACCACAGAACCGGCGCTCCAAGATTTAAAAAACGTAAAAAAAATCCTGTAACTTCTATTACTCTTCGAAACAATTTTTATGATACCAAAGAAGGTAATGTAGGGGCTATTAGGTGGTTGTCTGAAAATGAATTACGAGTGACTAAACTGGGAAAAATAACCGTTAAGCATAGAAGACACATCAAAGGTAAAATTAAAGAGGCTACATTAAAATATGAAAACGGACGCTGGTACGTATGTATAGTATACGAATTAGATGAAAATAGACATGGTGAATTTTCCTATGGAGGATTATATGTCGGAATAGATGTTGGAATAACTGACTTTTTAACATTTTCCAACGGAAAAGTGATAGCCAAACCTGACCTGAAGAAAATAAACGGAAGAATACAGTATTACCAACAAAAACTCGACGGCAAAAAAGAAGGCGGATCCAACTGGAAAAAAACACTAAAAAAACTCCACAAATGGATAAGAAAGAAAAACAACGTAGTAAACGACTATTACCATAAAATATCCTATAATATAGTCAAACACTGCCAATTCATA
This sequence comes from Methanobrevibacter millerae, assembly GCF_001477655.1. NCBI lineage: Archaea > Methanobacteriati > Methanobacteriota > Methanobacteria > Methanobacteriales > Methanobacteriaceae > Methanobrevibacter > Methanobrevibacter millerae. The sequence continues at coordinate 684,685 of NZ_CP011266.1, forward strand.
GCCATGGAAACACTCAACATTCGAGGAATGATTAAAGGTAACTTAAGCCGAAGCATACATGAAATCGGATGGGGAAAACTCATAGAAATGATAAAATACAAAGCAGAATTATATGGTCGTGAATTCGTACAAATCGATCGTTGGTTTCCATCGAGCAAAAAATGCCATGTTTGTGGAGAAATCAATCACGACTTAGGTCGTGAAGAAAGAGAATGGGAATGTCCCCATTGTCATGCAGTACATCAAAGAGATGTAAATGCTGCAAAAAACATTTTAGACGAAGGTCTACGCGCCACTGGTTCAATGGTGCTATGCTTAGTAGATTTCATGCCTAATAGTCAAGGAAAATCCATATATTATTATGAATGGAAATGCTTTGACGAAAAAATAGGCATGGCCTAAGAATCTCTGGCTTCTACAAGCCGGAGAGGTTCAATTTTACTATAACATTTATAAATAAATTAAATTATATTTTAATCATGCAAAAAAATAATTTTCATGTTAATGAGCACTCTTTAAAAACTGCTATTTCTAATGTTGAACCTAATAAGTTAACTACACGGGGGTATAATCAGCAAGACTTAATCGAAAAGATTAGGTATGGAGATATGATTTTTCTAATTTTACGAGGAAGATTACCTTCAATTAAGGAGAGCAAAATGTTTAATCATGTTTTAGTTTCTTTCTGTGATCATGGCGTAACTCCTCCAAGCACTCAAACTGCAAGAATCATAGCTTCCTCAGGTTCACCGCTAAATTCAGCAGTTGCAGGTGCTTTGCTTTCTTTTGGCCATAAGCATGCGGGTGCCATAGAAAAATCAATGGAATTATATCAATCCAGTGTCAATTCACTAATATTAACAGAAGATGCAGATTTGGATAATAAGCAAATTGCAAGTTTGGCTATTGACATTTATAATAATCATATTTCCGGAGATGAAAAAATTCCCGGTTTTGGGCACCGTTATCATACTACCGATCCAAGAGCCGAAAAATTAATTCAAATAGCAATTAAAGAGGGTTTTGTCGGCCCACATATTAAACTGGCTGTAGCTATTGAAGATTTATTAAGTCAAAATAAAGGAATTAAATTAAATGTGGATGGAGCTAATGCGGCTATTTTATCTGATTTAGGTTTCACTCCAGATTTAGGTTTGGGTATTTTCATAATTGGCCGTATTCCCGGAATCATTGCTCATATTCATGAAGAAAAAATGGATGAAGATGAATTTAGACGTTTTTGCGATTTAGATGATATAATATATGGAGGTCATTAAGATGGATTTTGATGATGTAATCAATAAAAGATATAGTGTAAGAGGATATTTGGATAAAGATGTTGAACAGGAAAAATTGGATTATGTTTTAAATGCCGCTACTCTTGCTCCAACAGGTGTAAATTACCAGCCTTTTAAGGTTTATGTAATTGATACTAAAAAGAATAAAGAGGCATTATCTGAAATTTATTCAGCTAAATGGTTTACACAAGCACCATATGTATTGTGTGTTGTGGCACAAACCGACAAGTCTTGGGTTAGAAAATGGGATAATAAAAACATTTCAGACATCGATGCTACTATTGTAATGGATCATATTATTTTAGCAGCTACAAATGTGGGTCTTGGAACATGTTATATTGCAGCATTCAAACCTGATAAGGCAAGAGAACTTTTGCAATTGGAAGATTCTGAGGAACCTGTATTATTCACACCTTTAGGTTATGGTGATGCCGAACCTAGGGACACTCCAAGAAAAGAAATTGATGAATTTGCCGTTTATTTATAGATTAATATGGATTTATTTATATTAAAAGCAGATAATTCAGATGAAATGAATAGAATTTCAGAAGAGTTATCTGAAAATAAATTTAAAAAGATACAGGAAGAAGACCATTTTATCTTAATGAAAAAGAAAAGGTATGGTAATTATTATGTCCATATCTTATTTTTAATAATAGGTTTGTTATTTATTTATTTAGTATTGTTATTAAATGTAATTTACTTTACTTACAGTTATTTATGGGCTTCCCCACATGTTTTAATAACAACTGAACTAAAAAGTAGTGATGGCGAACCATTGGAATATAATACAATGGATGAAGTTCTTGAAAAGGCAAATAAACAATTTTAATTAGTCTATTATTTCATCAACATCATATTCTTCTATTTTTCTTATTATTAATGGTGTTGATATGTTTGGATTGTCATATTCAGATTCTTCACCTATTTTGGCATTAATGAATACTTCATTGACTTGAGGCTCTAAAAATAACGTTAAGATGTCTTCTCTAAACTCATCATATTCTCTTTGTATGTTCTCATCAGATATTCTTAATAATGGAAGCTCTTCTGTCCATATATCTCCGCCTGGTGAGAATTTTTTATCCTGCAACTTGTTTTTATAAACTTCTCCATCTAACATCATTTCAAAATTTCTATTTAAAATTATCCAAACACATCTATTCATAATTAATAGTATTTATATTAAGATAGTTAAATATTGATGTATGTCTCGTATTAAAACTTTTAAAATGCTGGGTATAGTTTTAGCCATAGTGTTAATAATTGTTGGAATCCTTCCAATTATTAGGGGAGATGTATTAACTAACGATACTGTTGCTACATCAATTATTCTTATACTTTTAGGTATTGCATATATTATTATTACATTCAAGCCAGAATGGACAAAAGCAGTCTTTTTCTTTGAAGGTATTGTTATTGGTGTTGTTGGATATATGGTACTTGCATCTCCATATAATATTGGCTTTGCTATAATTGGTCTTTTTATTATTGTAATAGCTATTTTGGCTTATTTAATGAAATTACCTAAAGGAATCCTTAAATTCTTTTATAGGTAATCTTTTTTTCTTTATTTTTATAAATTCTTTTTTTTAACATATTAATTCATAAAAATATAATTTTTTTGTTATCATTTTTTATTTTAAGTCATGAATTGTTTTATTTTTCATGAAAATATAGTAAAAGATATATATTAAGCAAAATAAAAATTAAATATACCATGGTGATTAATTATGGCAGAGATATCAGACGCAATCGCAATGATAAAAAAAGCTGAATCTGATGCTGAACAACTTATCATTGATTCCGAATCACAATCAAAAGATTTAATCAATGAATCCAAAGTTAAAGCTGAAGAAATCATTTCCGAAGCTAAAAAATCAGCAGAAGAGGAAGTTAAAAATACTGTTTTTGATGCAGAAGATAAAGCTAAAGAAGAAGCTAAAACAATTGCTGCTAACTCTGATAATGACGTAAGCGCATTAAAAGATAAGGCTATGGCAAATGTGGATGAAGCTGCTTCTATTATTGTCAAAAATATTTTGTAGTGTGAGATTATATGTTCAAGACAGCTAGAATGCGAAAAATTAGAATAGTTACACTGGATAAGTATGTAGCTCCTACAGTGGATGCTCTCCACGAACAGGGGTTAGTACAAATCAGTGATATTTCTGATAGTATTCAGCAAGATCCTGAATTAGCGGAATTAGTTACTCCTGCAAAAGCTACTCCTTACACAGGTAAATTATCTTCACTTTTAATGAAAACAAACGGTATATCTGAACTTTTGGGAAATTCTTTATCAGAAGGCCATGGGATTAAAGATACTTTAATGTCTTTCATTAGTCCAGATTTGCCAGTTCAAAAAAATGTTGAAGATTTAGACACTGAAGCTTTCATAGCTAAAGCTGAAGAAACTTTATCTAAGGTAGAGAGTAAGACACATGTTATTGAGGGAAAACTATCCGCTCTCGACTCCGAAACAAGTGAATTAAAGTCTAATAAAAGTTTAGCTAGACACTTATCTAATTTTGACATGGATTTAGCTCTTTTAAAAGATTCTAAGTACACTTCTACAACTGTTGGAAGGATTAATGTTGAATCTGCTTCAGAAATCAAAACTAAATTAAGTAACTTGACTGATGAATTAGATATGTTTACAGTCCCGAGCGATGATAAAGATTATGTCAACATCGTTGTGGTGACTTTAAAAGAATTTAATGATGATGTCTATGCGACACTTCGTAAATTCGACTTTGAGAAAATTGAAATAGGTAATGTTGAAGGTACTCCTCAACAGATTATTTCAAATGCTGATGCAAGATTAAATGCCATTGAATCAGAACGTGCAACTGTTAAATCAGAATTAAGAGTTGTCGCTGAGCAATGGGATGATGAAATATTAGCACTCAAAGAGCAAATAGAAAATGAAAAAGAAAAGAATGAGATTCTTTCTGCATTTGTTCAAACTAAAGATGCTTATATGCTTGAAGCATGGGTACCTGTAAAGGATACTGAAAAAGTTGAACAATTGGTAGAAACAACCTCAGACGGTCACTGTGCCTTTGAATTAATTGAAATTGAAGGAACAGATGATGAAGATGTACCTATTTTACAACAAAACGGATGGTATGCAAAACCTTTCGAATACCTTGTTGATATGTACTCTCCAGTACGTTACAATGAAATCGATCCAACTATATTTGTTGCTATTATGTTCCCTATTTTCTTTGGGTTCTGTTTAACTGATGCATTTTATGGATTATGTGTAGCTTTAATAGGTGTTGTATTATTAAAAGGATTAGGTAAAATTAAAGAATCCATGCATTCATTTGGTTGGATTTTAATTTGGTCCGGTCTGTGGGCAGTTATCCTGGGTCTTTTAACAAATGGTCTTCTTGGTGATTTCTATGATAGGATATTGCATTTAGGAAAAGCTTTACCTACAGTATATGAACCTGTAAATGCATTTGGCCACCCAGATAAAATTTTAATAATTGCTATCGCTATTGGTGTAATCTATACTAATATAGCTTTCATTTTAGGAGCTATTAATAACTTTAGATATGGCAATAAAAAAGAGGCTATTGGATCTCAATTATGTTGGTTTGTTTTAGAAGCTGGTGTTATTTTCCTCGCTTTAGGTTATTTAAACCCTGCAATCGGTATGATTGGTTTTATTATTGGAGGAATTTTAGTAATTGCATGTATTGGAATGTTAGTTTATGCTAATGGTGCATATGGAGTAATGGATATTTTCGGATTCATGGGTGATGTATTATCCTACGCTCGTTTATTAGCATTATGTTTGGCTACCGGTGGTATTGCTATGACAGTTAACATTTTAACCAATATGGTAAATGATATGATTCCTTTTATTGGAATAATTCTTGCAATTGTCATATTTATAGGCGGTCATATTGCAAACTTCGCTTTCCAAGTATTGGGTGCATTTATTAACGCTTTACGTTTAAATTATGTTGAATTCTTCTCTCAATTCTACATGGGAGGAAAAGGCAAATTTGAAGCTTTTAAAGCAAGTAGAACATTTACTAAAAAATAAAATTAAAAATTTTTCATTTATATATAAAATAAACAAAATTAAAAAAATATTATTATAAAGGTGAATTAAATATGGTAGAAATTGCTTTAGGTACTGCTTTAGCAGCTATTGGTGCTGGAGTAGCAATTGGTTTTGCTGGATTAGGTTCCGGTTTAGGGCAAGGTATGGCAGCTGCTGGATCTGTAGGTGCAGTTGCAGAAGATAACGATATGTTTGCTAGAGGTATTATTTTCTCTGCATTACCAGAGACTCAGGCTATTTACGGTTTCTTGATTGCAATCTTATTACTCGTATTCTCCGGATTATTAGGTGGAGGAAAAGGTTTAAGTATGGAAGCTGGTCTTGTAGCTATTGGTGTAGGTGCATCCATTGGTTTCGCTGGATTAGGTTCCGGTATGGGACAAGGTATTGCTGCATCCTCATCTGTTGGTGCAATCGTAGAAGATAATGATATGTTCGCACGTGGTATTATTTTCTCTGCATTACCAGAGACTCAGGCTATTTACGGTTTCTTGATTGCTATTTTACTCATGGTATTCGGTGGAATCTTAGGTTAAGGAGGCATTTTTTATGAGCTCAGGCACAGATAAAATTGTTTCAAGCATTATGTCTGAAGCCCAAGAGAAAGCTGATACAATCATGCAAGAGGCAAATGCAGAAATTGCAACAATAAATGCAAATGCTGAGAAAACTGCAGAATCAGAGAAAAATAAAATTTTAGATAATGGAAAAAAACAATCTGATATGAGATATCAGCAAATTATCTCTGAAGCTAAGATGAATGCTCGTAGAGCAGAATTAGGCGCTAAAGAAGAAGTTATCGAAGCAGCTTTTGATAAAGCTAGTGAAGAATTAAAAAGTATTGCTTCTTCTGGTAGTGATGAATATGATGATTCATTGAGTAAAATGATTAAAGAAGCTGTCGATGAACTTGGTAGCAATGATTTAATCATTCAATTAAATGAAGCTGATACAAATAAATTTAAAAGTCAACTTGATTCATCTTCTACTTTCCAAATTGACGATATCAAATTCCAATTAGGTGAACCTATCGATGCTATCGGTGGAGCTATTGTTAAAACTAAAAGTGGGGACATTGAAGTAAACAACACTATTGAATCTAGATTAGAAAGATTTAGAAGTGTTTTACGTAGTGAAGTTGCAAATGTTTTATTTAAATAAATTAGGAGGGAGAAATTATGGCAGATGAACTTGCATCATTAATAACAGCTCTTGGATTAACACAAGAAGTATTTATTGTATTCGTTATTCTTGCTGTTATTATAATAGGTGCTGTAGTTGTAATTATCACATCTAGACCAATATTGGATATTTATCCTTATCTCAATCCTAGTTCAAGAGTTAGAGCAAGAAAAGGAAGACTCTTCGATGAAAAACAAATGTCTGAAATTGTTGAATCCAACAATGTTGAAGAAGTAGAAAATTATCTTAAAGGCGTTCCTGAATATGCTGATGTTTTAGATGACTATCCTTTAGACAAAGCATTAGATGTTCAACGTGCTAATACTTATGATTTTATTGCAAGATTAGCTCCTAAGGAAGTTAAAGATCCATTTGTTGTAATGTCTAAAAAAACAGATATTAACAATATTAAAAGTCTTATAACTGCAAAAGAAGTTGGTCTTAATGCTGAAGAAACCAAAGAATTATTAATTCCTTGCGGGTCATTATATGATGATTTAAGTTCTTTAGTTGACACTGATAGTGTCACTGATATTATCACTAGTTTAGATGGTACTGAATATGCTACTGCTTTAGAAGATGCTCTTCCACAATATGAAGAGAAAAAAATGACTCTTCCATTAGAATCTGCTTTAGATAAATATTACTTAGGCAAATTATTACACTCTTCAGATGTTCCGGCTGATGAAAATAGACAAATAGTATATTCATATGTAGGAACTCAAGTAGATGTTGATAATCTTAAATTAATTTTAAGAGCTAAAGAAGATGGTTTAACTTATGATGATATTTCAGAATATATTTTAGCTGATGGTTATCAATTACGTGAATGGAAACTTAAAGATTTAATGGATTCTCCTGATGTTACTAATGTAGTATCTGGTTTAGAAGGTACTAAATATTCAGAGGCTTTAACTGATGTTGTTCCACAGTACAACGAGACTGGATCTGTTGCTGTGTTTGAAAGGGCATTAGATGTGTATGTCGCAGAACATGCAAAATCATTAGCTTCCAAAAAACCATTAGGTGTTGGTCCAATTATTGGTTATTTAAGTCAAAAAGAAGCTGAAATTAAGAATTTAAAAATTATTGCAAGGGCAAAAAGAGAAGCTGATTTCCCTAATTCTAAAATAATGGAGATGTTAATATGAGTTCAGTCGCTATTATAGGAGATATAGATACTGTATCTGGATTTAGACTTGGTGGAGTTAAAGAAGCAGAAGTTGTTAATACTGCTGAAGAAGCTATTACTGCTTTTGATAAATTTTTAGATGATGAAATTTCAATCATTATAATAACTCAAGTATTAGCTAATGAAATTAGAGAACATATTAATAGGAAAATTGGTTCTAGTGTATTACCAATGATAATTGAAATACCTGATAAAGATGGGTCCTCCGAAGGGTCATCTGATCAAATGAACGATCTTATTAAAAGAGTTATCGGGGTAGAGATGGTTAAATGATTATTGAAGGAAAAATTATTAAAATTGCTGGGCCTGTTATTGTCGCAGATGGTATGAGAGGAGCCCAGATGCTTGAGATGGTTAGGGTAGGTGAACAAAAGCTTATTGGAGAAATCATCGAATTAGAAGGTGACACCGCAACTATCCAAGTATATGAAGAAACAGCAGGTATTCAACCTGGTGAAGTTGTAGAATGTACAGGAGGTCCTTTGTCTGTAGAACTCGGTCCTGGAGTTATGAGTTCTATTTTTGATGGTATTCAAAGGCCTTTAAGAATTATTAGAGAAGAATCTGGTGACTTTATTGCAAGAGGTATTGATGTAGACTCTGTAAACAAAGAGAAAAAATGGGAATTCAAACCTGTTGCTAAAGTTGGGGATAAAGTAGTTGGTGGAGACGTTCTTGGTGAAGTACAAGAAACTACTGCTGTATTACACAAAATCTTAGTTCCTCCAACAATGGAAGGTGAAGTTACTAGCATTGCTTCTGAAGGAGAATATACTGTACTTGAAGACATTGCAGAAATTGATGGGGAAGCAGTTCAAATGCTCCAAAAATGGCCGGTAAAAAGAAGCCGTCCATATGTAAGAAAATTAGACCCAGATATACCATTGGTAACTGGTCAAAGAGCACAAGACACTTTCTTCTCTGTAGCTAAAGGAGGAGCAGCAGCTATTCCAGGTCCTTTCGGATCAGGTAAAACTGTTACTCAACAACAATTAGCTAAATGGGCAGACGCAGATATTGTTGTTTACATTGGATGTGGAGAACGTGGAAACGAAATGACTGAAGTACTTACTGAGTTCCCATTCCTTGACGACCCTAAAACAGGAAACCCATTAATGGACAGAACTGTTCTTATTGCAAACACTTCAAACATGCCAGTAGCAGCTCGTGAAGCATGTGTATATACTGGTATTACTATTGCTGAATACTATCGTGACCAAGGTTACGATGTAGCACTTATGGCAGATTCAACCTCAAGATGGGCTGAAGCTATGAGGGAGATTTCAGGAAGATTAGAAGAAATGCCTGGGGAAGAAGGTTACCCAGCATATTTAGCATCTAGATTAGCACAATTCTACGAAAGAGCAGGAAGAGTAGAAACTATTGGTAGTGAACCTAATGTTGCGTCTATTTCTGTAGTTGGTGCAGTATCACCTCCTGGTGGGGACTTGTCTGAACCAGTTACACAAAACACTTTACGTATCTGTAAAGTATTTTGGGCTTTAGATGCATCTCTTGCAGATAAACGTCACTTCCCTTCAATTGACTGGTTACAAAGTTACTCATTATATGTAGACAGTATTGAAGGATGGTGGGCTGAAAATGTAGCAGCAGATTGGAGAGCTACTCGTGATAAAGCTATGGGTCTTTTACAAAAAGAATCAGAACTTCAAGAAATTGTTCAATTAGTAGGTCCTGATGCTTTACCAGAGACCGATCAGGCTACTTTAGAAACTACCCGTATGTTAAGAGAAGACTTCTTGCAACAAAATGCATTTGATGATGTAGATACATACTGTGCTCCAGAAAAACAATACAAAATGTTAAAAACCATTCTTCAGTTCTACGATGAATCTCTTGCAGCAGTTAACAGAGGTGCTCCTATTGCAAATATTGTAGCATTACCTGTAAAAGAAGAAATCGGTAAAATGAAATATGTCCCACAAGAGGAATTTGATGCTAAAATTGAAGAAATTCAATCAGCAATTACTAAACAATGCAGTGAGGCTTAAAAATGAATACAAATATTAAAACTAGAGAATATACTACTGTATCTGAAGTCTCAGGTCCTTTGATGATTGTTGAAGGAGTGGAAGGCGTTGGTTACAATGAAATTGTAGATATTGAAACACCTACTGGTGAAAAAAGAAGCGGTCAAGTTCTTGAAGTAACTAAAGATGTTGCTGTTATCCAAGTATTCGAAGGAACTAACGATTTAAACACCAAAAACACAAAAACCAGATTCACTGGTGAAACTGCAAAAATTGGTGTTTCAAGAGATATGATGGGTCGTATCTTTAACGGTATCGGTAAACCTATTGACGGTGGACCAGAAATCATTCCTGACGAAGAATTGGATATTAACGGTGCTCCAATGAACCCGGCTTCTCGTGAATTCCCAGAAGAATTCATTCAAACTGGTATCTCTACCATTGATGGAATGAACACTTTAGTAAGAGGACAAAAACTTCCTATTTTCTCAGGATCAGGTTTACCTCACAACGATTTGGCTGTACAGATTGCAAGGCAAGCTAAAGTATTAGGTGCTGACGATGAATTTGCAGTAATTTTCGCAGCAATGGGTATTACAAACGAAGAAGCAAACTTCTTCATGAGAGACTTTGAACGTACTGGAGCTTTAGAAAAATTAACAGTATTCATGAACTTAGCTGACGACCCAGCTATTGAAAGAATCTTAACTCCAAAAATGGCTTTAACTACTGCAGAATATTATGCATTCACCTTAGGTATGCAAGTATTAGTTATCTTAACAGATATGACTAACTACTGTGAAGCTTTAAGGGAAATTTCCGCAGCAAGAGAAGAAGTACCTGGAAGAAGAGGTTACCCTGGATACATGTATACTGACCTTGCAGGTATTTATGAAAGAGCAGGACGTATTGATGGTAAAGAAGGTTCAATTACTCAAATGCCTATCTTAGTTATGCCTCAAGACGATATTACTCACCCTATTCCGGACTTAACAGGTTATATTACTGAAGGACAAATTGTATTAAGCAGAGAAATCTCCAGGAAAGGTATTTACCCTCCTGTAGACGTACTTCCTTCACTCTCTCGTTTGATGAGTGGTGGTATTGGTGGAGAAAAAACTCGTGATGACCACAGTGGAGTATCTGACCAACTTTATTCTGCTTATGCAGAAGGTCGTGAATTAAGAGACTTAGTAGCAGTAGTAGGGGAAGAAGCTCTTACCGAAAGGGATCAAAAATTCTTGGAATTTGCTCAAGCATTTGAAGATAGATTCATCACTCAAAGTAAAGACGAAGACAGAACTATCTTTGAAACTTTGGATCTCGGTTGGGATTTACTTAAAATCTTACCTAAAACTGAACTCAAAAGGGTTAAAGAAGAATTTATCGAACAATACCTTCCAAAAGAATAAATTCATTTGCTTAAAACAGGTGATTGAATGGCACAAGATATTATTGATGGAATTAATCCAACAAGGATGGAGTTATTATCTCTTAAAAACAGGACTAAACTAGCTGTTAAAGGGCATGGTTTACTCAAAGAAAAAAGAGATGCTTTAATCAAAGAGTTTTTTGATATCTTGGATCGTGTTAAAGGTATTCGTGAAAATGCAGAGAAAAGTTTAAAAGAAGCTAATGAAGCATTAATTGAAGCTCAAATTGCAATGGGTGATTTGGCTGTAAGAAAAGCATCATTATCAGTTAAAGAATCTATTGATGTTGATATTACTTCAAGAAGTGTAATGGGTGTTAATGTACCTGTAACCAATATTCAAATGGAAGAAAGATCCATTGTTGATAGGGGTTACGGTTTTTCAGACACCACTATCCAATTAGATGAAGCTGCTAAAAAATTCGAGGAATCTCTCAAGTATTTAATTGAACTTGGTGAAGTAGAAAAAACAATTTTCTTATTGGCTGAGGAAATTGAATCCACTAAACGTAGAGTAAATGCTTTAGAACATATTATGATTCCAAGATTCCAAAATACTGAAAAGTATATTGATATGAGACTCCAAGAAATGGAAAGGGAAAACTTTGTTCGTTTGAAAATGATTAGGTCTACTATTGAGAAAAATGAAAAAGCTCAAGCTGCAAAAGAGGCTGCAGAATAAGATTTTTATCTTATTCTAATCATTTTCTATTTTTTTTAAAAAACTTATTTTTTTATGGTGTATTAATGAAAAGAAATCCAATAGACCAATTTTTAGCTGATCCAGATAATAAAGCTAAACTATTTAGATGGATGACTTATGGTATGATTATTACTACTTTTTTAATTACAGTAGGGTTTTTATTTTTTATAATTCATCTTGTTGGCATTATATAGTTTCTTGATTTACAATTCGAGAGCTATTTTCTACTTTTTCATATAATTTTTTAAAATCGGTATCTTTGTCGATTATTGTAAGCAATGGTTCTGATTTTTCTGTTATCGTTCCAATATGTGGCAGGTCATAAATATTGTCTAAATCTATTTTTGAATATTTGTTTCTGCATGGTGAATAGATTATTTTTTTATATGAGTAATATTTTGCCTTTGGGATTTCGACAGATTCATTCATGCAACTTTTTATATGTGCATCTAGCATATTAATCTGAAGTGACTTTTCCACACATTCAAATGTACCCTGTATTCTTGGATTAACTTCAATTACATATAATCCGTTTTCATTTAATATGTAGTCCACACCATTGGAACCTATTAAATTGAATTTATATGCTAAATTCTGTGATGTTTCTATCATTTGTTTATTTATTTCATCGATATTTCCTATATTTGAAAGAATGCTTTCTTTTGTTAAAGGCAGGATGTTTCCAATGTATATGTAGCTGTTATTATTTTTAAAATCATTTTCAGTCAACAGCCTTGAGTTCATTATGGTTTTTTTGATGTCTTTTCTTGCAAGGATTGATGAACTTAGATTTATTCCATCAATATATTCCTGCAAGATATAATTTTCACTATCATTTAATTGAATAGTGCTATCATTATTTAAAAGATTAATATCATAACCACCTGATCCTTTAACAGGTTTTATTATATATTTAACCTCAGGTTTATTTTCACTAATTTCAATTGCTTCATCTACATCTTTTATTAAAAAAGTCTCCGGAACAGTAAATTCATCTTTGATTTTTTCATAAAACTTGAACTTATTTTCTATTTGGCTAACGTCTTTATTTCCTAAAATCTTTTTTTGATCTTTTTTGGAAAATTCGCCAGGTGAAATTCCGGAAATTGGGATGATGTAGTCTGCTTCATCAATAAAATCTTTTGAAGTCTCCAGAATATAAGAACTGTTAAAATTGTCTTCAAAAATGCCTGAACTTTCATTATTCTTTTCTTCAAGAATTATTTTCTGGTTTTTTATTTGTGGTGTGTCTGATGTAGAAAAATAACTTGTAGAAAAGATTTCATAATCTAATTTCAACGCACTATTAAGCATACTTCTTGTATTTATTCCAATAAGCAGTAGCTTTTCCATAAAAAATCTCATAAAAAAAGTTAGTTAGAATAGTCCCGAGCGGAGTCGAACCGCCGTCTCCGGGTCCAAAGCCTAGAAGGATTACCACTACCCTACGGGACTATGTTGTAATATAACAACATGTTAATATATGAGTTAAGTAGTATTTAAAGGTATCGTTCATTTTAATTTTTTGTAAAATAAACATTTTTCCGCCCATTTACAATCATTGCAAATATTTTCAACACTTTTTAATGTATTGAATTTTAAAATTACTTCATTAAATAAATCTATTGCATTATACTCTTTATTAATATCAAATTCGGATAATACTTCTTCATCCATTTTTACAATGGTTTCATTTTGCATTTCGTTTTCGCACAGGTCATTTTTTAAATTCGGACAAGCGGAACAAATGTCGTCAGAACTATTAATTAATTTAATGGTGGTTTTATCGGTTTTTCTTAATTCATTAATTCGGGTCATATTCAAAACAAAATCCTCACTGTAGCCATAACCCTGAAAACCTAAAATGCATAATAAATGATGACCTCTTAATTCCATATCAATCAATAAAAATATAGTAAAAAGGTTAAAATTAACCTTTAGTCTTTTGGTAAGAAAACTTTGGATAATCCAGCTGCACCTGCAACTTTAACAAGGTCTCCGAAGATGAAAGGAACAAGACCCATCATTAAAAGATCTGCAATTCCAACAACAGTACCTTGAGCAAAGTACATCCATAATGCTAAACCTAAAAGTCCTGGAATATAAATTAATGCAAAGTTAGCTACACAAATAACTGCAAACATACGGGTAAAATTACGTGCTTTTGCATATTTGTCAGTAATATAACCAATAAAGTATGATGCAATAATGAATCCGATTAAATATCCTCCAGTAGATCCGAGCAATACATCTAATCCACCAGTCATTCCCCCAAACCATGGGACAAATGCAATTCCTAAAACAACATACATTATTTGGCTTAAACATCCATATCTTTTACCAAGGAATAATCCTGAACATAAAACTGCAAATGTTTGGGCAGTAATTGGGACAGGAGTCCATGGAAGAGGAATGATTATTTGAGCCATTAAACCTGTAATACAAGCCATTAAAAATGAAAAAACAATTTTTGTTATTGTACTAGATTCGTTAAATCTTTCAAAGACATTTTTTCTAGCAGTATAATAATTTTCAATGTTTATATTCATTAAATTTCCTCCTTATTTAATTTCCTTATTAATATTTATCTTTATTAATATTTATAATTATAGAAAATTTATAACATTCAAAAAGAGTATGGATATAATTGGAAAAAATAATAAAAAATGAGGATGGGTAATCCTCTATTCGATGGTAATAATTTTTAAGTTGTATGGTTTTTTGACAATGTTTGATCTGAAGGCAACTAATTTTTTAATTCCTTTTTGGGATGATACGTCAACTAATCTTTGGCTGATAATACCGTCAAATATCACAGTATCCGCACTTCCTTCAATATTTTTGATTTCTTCATAGATATCTTCGATGGATACTTCTTTAGTTATATTTAATGCTTCATCCAAGATTGCTCCGCATCCTGTGCCTTCAAATTCTTTTAACATGTCTTTCATTAAACTTACTTCATCATCTTCAATTTCAACTTTTGGTTCCTTGTTGTATTTTTGTTTTTTGTGATGAGTATGTTTGTCATGTTTTTTGTGATGGTGATTGTTGTTGTTTTCTGAAAGAATGTTGTGACTTGCTAAAAATTGTGCAGTAGGAACTTTGTCTCTGAGTGCAACTAAAACCTCATCTTTTTCCAAGTCTTCAACTTCTTTTCCTTTAGGAGCACGTGTAATATAGTCAACATCACCGATTTGTAAAAGTTCTTTTAAGATTAATTCTCCACCACGGTCACCATCTACGAATGCTGTGGTAGTTCTTTTTTTACTTAAATCGCCGATAGCCTGTGGGACACTGACTCCTTCAACAGCAACAGTATTTTTAATTCCGTATTTGAGTAAATTTAAAACATCGCTACGTCCTTCAACAACAATGATTGCATCTGAAGTGTGTATGCTAGGACCTGCAGGTAACCTGTCGTCCCCATATTCTGAAATTTCATGAATACGCATTGCTTCTCTCACTTCTTCAATCATTTTCATGCTTGCCGGACCAACGCTTTCGACCATGTTTTTATAGATTTCTTTTGCACGGTTTACAACTTGTTCTCTTTTTACAGCACGAACATCTTCAACTTTTAAAGTTTGGATTTCGGCTTCACAAGGTCCAACACGATTAATTGTTTCTAAGGATGCTGCGAGAATAGCAGTTTCAACTCTGTCTAAACTTGAAGGAATTACTATTTCTCCTTTGGCTCTTCCACTATTAGAATGAATATTGACTTGGATCCTACCTATTCTACCAGTCCTTTGAAGTTCTCTTAAATCTAAATCATTACTTAATAAACCTTCAGTTTGTCCGAAAACTGCTCCGACAACATCAGGTTTTTCTACAATTCCATTTGCATTAATTTGTGCATGGATTAAATATTTTGTTGTAGTTAATTCTTCGCCTTTTCCCATATTTAAGCCTCCTAGCTTATTAATCGGGTTAATTTATATTTTTCTAAAAATCATAATTATTTTTAGGCAATAAATAAATTATACGATAAACATGTTTTTGATTATAAATCTATTATATACTAAAAAGAGTAAAAGTGCAAATGAAAATTTAATTATTCGGGTTTAAATTTTGTTTTAATTGTTTTAAATTTGTTATTTTCTTTTATTTTGTTTTAAATCCTTTTTTAATAATTAAATTTTCTCCTTTTCTGTTAATCAAATAAATGATAAATTAATAATAATGAATAAATTAACTCTTAAGCATATAATAAATAAGTATTGTTCAAATACTACAATTATTATTTTGGTTAAACTAATATATAAAATATTGTTTATAGAAATTTTTTTATTTGATAATTCCATATAAATTAATACAATGGTGATTTAATGTCTATAAAACCTCAAGACTTATTACATAATAAAAAAGATTTAACTAAAATAAAAGATATAAAAGATATTTCATTAGATAATATTACAATTGATGATTTAACATATGATGGTCAGAATTACGATGAATACATTAATCTGAATTCATTTCTAAATCAGGTTTCAAGTTGTCAGATTTCCGATGCATATAATCAAATTGCCCGCAGATCAGGAGTATTATATAACTTGAAATCTATCAATAACTTAAAGACTTGGGGTAGGATTACTACTTCCAAAACGAATAGTGATGACTGGGGAACTATCACTTTAGCTATCGATGAGGCGAATGATGGTGATGTATTGCTTGTTGAAACCAGTGATATGGATGCGGCAATCTGGGGCGAACTGGCTTCCACATGTGCAAAGAATAATGGCCTTAAGGCGACACTGGTTTATGGATGTGTGCGTGATTTGGATGCATTGTTATATATGGATTATCCTATTTTTGCATGTGGTTTTAGACCAAATGCAGGGTCTGCTTTGGGATTGGGTGAAATTAACATTGATTTGGAATTGGAATCTATTAAAATTTCTCCTGGCGATTTCTTATATGGTGATGAAACCGGCGTGGTTATAATTCCTAAAAAATTGTTCAATGAAGTCATGAACAAAACCTTGGAAATTAAGATTAAAGAAAAAAATATTGTTGACATTTTAAATTCAGGCAAGTCTTTATCTCAGGTGGCAGGGTTGAGATAAAAATATAAAATTATTTAAATAAGTTTATATTTCCATATATAAGTATATCATTCCTAGAAACTTAATATATTTTTGGATGAAATTTTTCATCATAATTGGTTTTTAATAACATTGTTATATTATTTTGGTATGGATAATTGATTTTTCGTAAGTTTTTTATATTATTTGTGAACAAAAAATTAAACAAGATTTAAAAACTCACTAATTTTTGTGTGTTGAATTGTTGATTAGAGTGTTTTTTTCTTGTTTCCCGGATGTTTGTTATTAACATCTGGGGTTTTTCGCTCTTTTTCATCATATTGATGTTCTTCGTATTGTGTTAGTTCTTTGGATGCTTCTTTTATTATAAAATCGATTATTTCTTCTCTTTTTGTTCTCGATCCAAATAGTATGTCAAAGAAGAATAAATAGATATTTCCTATTATTTTTGCGAAATTCGACTGATAAATTATTTTTTTATCTTTATTTCTGGGTGTTCTTGTTATATTGTTTTCTGCGTGGTTTTTTATGGTTATTGCTAGGTTATAAACGAATATATGTGCGTAAAAATCTTGTTCGATTATTTGTCTTCGTATTCCGCTGAAATCTTCGATTTCGATGAGATTTTTTAATCTATCGAATCCTGTTTCTACTGTCCATCTTTTTGCATATAATTCTTTTAAATCTTCTGTTGAGAATTCTTCTGGTGTTAAATTTGTTGCTAGTATTTCTGGTTCTTCATTTCCAATATCTATTAATGCTATTCTTATTTCTAATCGTCCCATTTTTCTTGCTTTTTCTTTTAAATTTTCATCATCAAATTTCTTTAATCTGTTGTTTGTCATGTTGATTTGTATTATTTCATCATTGGTTTTCATTTGTTTAATTTGATGTGCAAATACGTTTTTTGGTAGTCTTATTAAAAATTTTGAGTTCAAATCAATAGTTTTTGCCATTAATTCGATTGATGGATAACCCCTGTCATAAATTGTAATTAATTTTGTGATGTCTAATCGTTGTTTTAAGTTATTTAGATGTTCTATTGCTAAATCAATTTCATTTACTACTGTTTCAACAATTTTTACAGTTAAAATATGTTTGGAATGCACATCCAATACGCATGAAACTCTTGCACGAATTCTTTTTTCTTTTAACAAGTTTTCATCACCAACAGGAAATTCTTCACGTGTTAAAGTAACATTTGGAAGATCAACAATACTCCCATCACACGCACTGACAATATATCCTTTAAATTTTGAAAATCCTGGAAATTTGTTATATAATTCATCAATAAAACATTCATACATGTCAATAAACACTTTAGGGTCAATAAACATTCTCTGTTTTCCAATTCCCTGACTCGAAATCGTTTCAAAATCTTTCTTCATCCACATAGTAAAAAATCTAATCGTTTCAATATAACTAGTACAGCTCCTTTGGGAAAGAATAAATGCAGTATATTCTTTTTGAGTCATTTTTCTATCCCTAATAAATCGATTATCTTCAGTAATATATCTTTTTGATATAAAACACTCAAATAATCGAAAAAAATTTTTGATAAACCTATCAAAAGAATACATAAAATACTCCTCCAATTAACTAAATTCGTAATCAAAAAACTTCAATTACATATATAATTATATATAACTCATAATATTTAAAATAAACTATTAATAATTATTAAAATAAGATATAAATAAATTAAAAGTAATTAAACAAGTATTAAAATAAATAACGTTTGATTCAATTAAAATAAATAAAAATTAGATGTTTTCAATATTGAAAACATAGTTAAAAATAAGTTAAATCCTTAAGTTTCTAGGAATGATAAGTATATCGATACCTTTATATATGGGAATATTCTAAACATATAAACGATACAGATTTAATTTTTAGTTTGATTATATGAAATTCTTAGGAAATAGTTTGCATATTGCAAACTCTGGTAAATTGATAGCAAGGTCTTCCCAAACACCAACTAGTGGTGGTATAGTTTTTGACAGTAATAAAAATAAAATTGGGAAGGTGGGCTATGTATTTGGACCTACTAAACAACCATACATTTCAATTCGTTTATTTAAGTCAGCAGATTATGACAGAATAAAAAGAAATTATGGTGAGAAACTGTTTGTATCAAAACCAAAATCTAAAAAACGTAAAAAACGGAGGATGAAAACATTTCAGAAGAAGTAAATCAGGCTCCTAGACGCAGAAAAAGATCAGATAGGACTGCAAGAAAAAGTGAAGAAGAAAATAAAAAGGCTGCTGTTTGTCCTGAATGTGGTTCTACAGAATTAATAGGAGATTATGAAAGAGCAGAAGTTGTTTGTTCTCATTGTGGATTAGTTATTGATGAAAATTTAGTAGATATGGGTCCTGAATGGAGGGCATTTGACCACGAACAAAGAGATAAACGTACAAGGGTTGGTGCTCCGATAACATACACTATTCACGATAAAGGTTTAAGTACCATGATTGACTGGAGGAATAAGGATATTTATGGTCGTGATATTCCTGCAAGAAATCGTGCTCAATGGTACAGATTAAGAAAATGGCAAAGAAAAATCAGAATTTCCGGTGCTACTGAACGTAACTTGGCATTTGCATTATCTGAATTGGATAGGGATTCATCAAGATTGGGTCTTCCAAGAAGTGTAAGGGAAGCAGCATCTGTAATCTACAGAAGTGCAGTAGATAATAAGTTAATTCGTGGAAGAAGTATTGAAGGTGTGGTTGCAGCTTCATTATATGCTGCATGCAGACAATGTAACGTCCCACGTACATTAGATGAGATTGCTGAAGTTTCTAGAGTAACTAAAAAAGAAGTTGGTAGGACTTACAGGTTCCTTACAAGAGAATTAAATATTAAATTACCACCAACATCTCCAGTAGATTATGTTCCTAGATTTGCAAGTGAATTAGGTTTGTCTGGTGAAGCTCAATCTAAAGCTATTGAAATTATTGAAAAAGCAATGGATAAAGGTTTGACTTCTGGAAGAGGACCAACCGGTGTAGCGGCTGCTGCATTATACATCGCATCTGTTTTATTGGGTGAGAGAAAAACCCAAAGGGATGTAGCTGACATTGCTGGTGTTACTGAAGTAACTATCAGAAACAGATATAAAGAATTAACTGAACAGTTAGATATGGGTGTAACTTTATAGTTCACCTAAAACTTATTTTTTTATTTAGAATATTTTTCGATACGGTATTTTAATTCTCGTATGATTAAATCATTGCTGTATATTTTAACATTATTTAATTTGTTTTGGTATTTGTCAAGTCTTTTTAGGAATCGTTTTATCTTTTTAACACTCATTTCTTCGTGGTATTCACCGTATCCTAATTTTTGAACATAAAATCCGTTTAATGTTTGCTCAAAGTTTCCAATAGCCGGAACACTGAAAATTGGTTTTTTAAGTGTTATGGCTTCGGTTATAAATGTAAATCCACCATTACATATTACTGCTTTTGAACTGGCCAAATCATCATAGAATTCATCTTCATTGAATGGTTTGTATGTAAGATTTTCATCAACTTTATCCTGATTAAATCCATAAACGATAAATTTTTCATCAATCTTTTTTAATCTTTCAACCAGATTAACACTTTCCTTACTGGTTTGATAGACTATTATATGATCTCCTGTCGTTGGCTTTAATTTCAATATGTCATCACGGACTACGGGAGGATAAATCACAGCCTTTTTTCTGGACTTGACTTTTGGGTAGAAAAAGCTGGTCATGATGTGGAACTTTGGATTTACAACATAACCTTTTATCACTCCTTTTGCCTTAAGCATTTCGGCCTGATGATGTTTGGGATAGTCAATTTTTGTTTGAGTAATCATATGGATATTATCTAAACTTATTAATGGAATTTGCAGAAGTTTAGATACAATTGTCGCATATGGCTCAAAATCAGTAACGATTATATCAGGTGATAATGCTCTTGCCTTTTTATATAATTCATGATATCCTACCTTGATATTGGTTGGATTTCTTTTAATGGCTGAAATTAGTGTTTTTAAATTATTCACTTTGTTGTTAATATAAACAGTGTTGAATCCGCCGATTTTATAAACATGATCAAATTTCTCATTCAGGTATTCATATGCACGGTCATGTGAGAATATGTAAATATCATAATTTTCTTTGATTTTGTCTATTATTACTCCTGATCTTATTGCATGACCCATTCCTTCACCACAGACACAATAAAAGACTATTTTTTTGGACCTATTTTTTTTCATTTGTGTCTTTTTGAAATAAGTTTTTGCATTGTTTATTTTTTCTGCAGACTTATCATAATTTTCAAACATTTTACTTATTCTTTCAGATTCAGTAGCAAAATTATCTAATTTATTTTTATCTAATTGTTCTTTATCATGTCCAAAATTATAATTTAAATCATCTGCATCAGTTTTTTTACCGACAAAATCATTTAGAGTACTTTTTCCATACTGCTGTATCAGTGTTTGAATGCCCTCTTCTTCAAGTCTTCTTGTTGACACACCTATTTTCGCCTTTCTTAAAACCTTGAATTGTTCAACATGTCCCAGACGATTTATATAATCGCTGTCTTCTCCAAAATTTAATTCTTCATTGAATCCTCCACATTTTTCATGGAGTTCTTTTTTTACGATTATTCCATAACATCCTGCTCCGTGAGGTTTGATTTTTTCAACACTTACCATAAATAAATTTGCTAAATCATGCCATATCTTATCCTCTGATTTTTTTGACAATGGTTTCATCTGTGTAATAGCAATTCCAAGTCTTTCCATTTGGAATTCATAAAGGACGTCTCTTAGATAATCATCAGTAAGTTTCAAATCAGAATCTAAAAAAAGTAAATAGTCTCCTTTCGCAACTTTAGCACCATTATTCCTACCGACCGCAGGCATACCGCCATCAACGATAATGCATCCGTATTCTTCAGCTATTTCTCTGGTTCTGTCTGTTGAGTTGGCATCAGCAATAATTATTTCATAATCATCGAAGTTTTGCTTTTTTATACTGTCCAACAGTGTCGGCAAATATTCTTCTTCATTATATGTTGGAATAATAATACTAAAAATCATATTAATTAATATTTTATCTTTAATAAGTATAAAAATTTTTATATAGATTTATAATTTCAGTTAATATATTGGTTATTGGATGATTAGGTTCTAAATATGAAACTATGTTCCACGATACGGTATAATAATCACATGAATTATTCAGAGGCATTTTCAAATCATTCAGCAATTCCATTTCATTATAATTTGAATTCATGATGTATGTTGTTTTGTTGTTGCTGTGGCTTATATTTTCTATTGGGAATCCGTTCAGTTCTATATTATCTGCAGGATTAACAACATTCACTTCATAATATTCAGTATTTGCTCCAATTATTGCAATTGAAAACCTTAAAGCTATTATAAATCCTGCTACTATATATGGAAGGTATCTTTTTATCAGGGTAATGATTACATATTTGAAATTTTTAAATTCCGGTAGAATTTTACATTTTTCACACAGGTTTCTGTCAATGTTTAGGATATAATCGACAATCTGTTCTATGCAGATTCCGTTTCTTAAAATTAAAAATACTCCACATATTCCTGTAATTCCTGGTGTTGAGAATAATCCTCCATCTAAAGCTCCAATCAACAGGCAGCATCCGAAAAATGAAAGCAGTAATGTTTGGACAAATCTTCTGTTTCTGATTGCCAGCAATAATGTGATTCCTGTTATAGGTATTAGTAAAATTATGTATTTTCCAACTTCTGGAATGTATTGATATAGTCCAATACCGGTATTAATCTCTTTTCCAATAAATGGTCCTATTAAATTGGTTATAAAGTTTCCGAAAACAGATTTTAGCAGGTGTGTATGCAGAATGCTTGTTGATGAAATACTTTTTCCGATAGTCATGAAAATGGTGTTGAGACCGATTCCCATCTGGTATCTGAACAGGACTTCTAATAGTATTCCCAATGTTAATGTGATTGAACCTAAAACCAATGTAATTTTTAGGAACTTATCTGAATCAACTTTTAAATCTTTAAATATCTGTGTTGAAATTAAAAAAAATCCCATCAATCCAAAAAAGATTATGTCTTTTCCTTTAGATGATCCCATTAAAAATAAGTATGTTATTGGATGAACAATTGGGTTTAAGATATTGCTTATAAAAAGCACACCGGCAATTATTATAAATAGTATACCAACTAATATAGATTTGTTTATATTCATTATAAATAACTTTTAAATTAATAATATTTAAATTATTTACTAGATGTGATTTTAACATGTTTGCAATAGAATATTATATTGGCTTGATTTTGATAGGTATTGTTGCCGGCTTTGCATCAGGTCTTTTGGGTGTTGGCGGTGGTTTTTTAATCGTTCCATTCCAATATTTTCTTTTAAAATATATTGGTTTATCTTCTGACCTTGCAATGTTGATTTCATTGGGTACTAGTTTGGCAATCATTATTCCAACTGCATCAAGCGGTGCATATAAGCATGCTCAAAAATTGGACAATATCATTGAGCCGGGGATAAAACTTGGAATCTTTGGTATTATTGGAAGCTTTTGCGGAGGTTTTGTCGCTTCCATGTTGCCATCTAATATATTGGAAATAATTTTTGGCGTTTTATTGTTATTCATAGCTATTAGAAACATTATTTCAAAAGATAAAAAGGAAAACAAAGCCAAATTCGATTTTAATTTCATAACTATAATGTTAACAGGTTTATTTGTCGGATTTTTCTCAGGATTATTGGGTATCGGTGGTGGAATCTTTTTGATTGTCATTCTAACGATGCTTTTAGGATTCCCTATGATTAGGGCAATAGGTACTTCATCAGTATTTATTTCTCTAACTGCAATCGGAGGAACAATATCATATATTATTTCGGGTTGGGGAGTTAACACATTCCCATTTTCCTTAGGTTATGTCAGCATTATCAATTTTATTTTAATTGCATGCTTTTCAGTTCCGTTAGCACAAATCGGTGCGAAATATGCACACAAATTACCTGAAAAACGTTTAAAACAAGTATTTGGATTTGTTGTATTATATATTGCTCTTAAGATGTTGGGTATTCTTCCTTAATCTTTATACCCATTCCACGAGCGATAATCTGAAATTCAGACCCTCCAATTCCATTTAAAAAATATATAATATCTAAATCAACAACACCATTTCCACCATTTTTTTTAATTTCAGATGCTAATCTGATTAAACATTCATCCTTACCTTTTTTTAATTCGTTAAGATGTTCTTTTTCCACATTTTCCGGGGATAAATGAAGAATATGTGTATTTCTGTCTATATTTTTTGTCGCATAATGAAATCCGATTATGTCATAATCCAAATCTTTGGGGTCTGTACTTGTTATGAAAATAAATTTCTGTGAATTTATTATATTATTGCTTCTGGTTTCGTTGAATTCCTCTACAGTTTCAATAACTTCAAGTTCTGGTTTACCAATAAGTCTTCTTACATGATTTCGAAGTTTATCAGTCAAATTTTTAAAGAATCCTGTAAGATATGATAATGTTCCAACTACAACAACAATTCCAAAGTAGTTGATGAATGTCGGAATGGCTGCTTGGATAATAATAACTATTGATCCGAATGTTATGATGTTATATCCCAATGTTGGATTGTTTATAATAAATCCGTAAGCGACGGTTACAATAAATAAAATGAATGCACTGATTGCACCGATATCCTCACCGATAAAATGCTTTGCGAGTATTGTTTCAACATAACCTGCAGCCAATGGTGCAAATATAAGACCTAAATTCCATCCGAAAATATCAATATGGAAATATAAAAAGAAGGCATAAACTGCAAGACCAGATGCTGTACCTAAAGCAATGATATTGAATGCTTTTTGTAAGTTTCTTAGTCTTTGTTTATCGATTTTCATTTTCTTCACAGAATATTGCAGTACCATATGCAGTAATTAAAATTGTATTTCCCATGGTACCGCCAAGATTGTCATATGAAATTTTTAGCCCGATAACTGCATTTGCATTTAATTGCTCTGCTTTTTCGGTCATACTCTTAAGTGCAATGTCCCGAGCTTTCTTTATCTCATCTTCATATCTGGAGGTTCTACCACCTACAACATCACGAACACCAGAAAATAAATCTTTATAGATATTAGCCCCTATTAATGATTCTCCAGTAACAAGGCCTTTATATTCTATTATTTTTTTATTTTCCAGTGTATTTGCGGATGTTAATATCACATTATCACATCTATTTCATGAATGTCATTACCGCCCAAATTATTAAGAATATAGCTATCACTACATATAATATGAGTCTACTTCTTTTTGTTTGACTTAATCTTGCATCCCATACTTTCTGACAGTCTGGGGAGCATACAAGTTCGTCTAAAGGAATCGGAGTTCCGCAAATTGGACAATGTTTGTGTGGGTCTACTGCCATATTATCACCTATCTTATATTTTAAAAAATTCTTTTGTATTTGAAGTTACTTGCAATGCAAGTTCTTCTACATCCATACCCATACAAAGAGCTATTGTTTCGAGTATGTGGGGTAAATATTTTGGTTCATTTCTATTTTTCTTAGGTTTTTTATCAAAATTTTTAGGAATTAAAAACGGTGCATCTGTTTCAATCATTAACTTTTCTGGAGGAATTACACAAACAGCCTCCTGTAAATCCCTTCCTCTTTTCATATCACAAATCCATCCGGTAACACCTATA
The DNA here is from genome assembly GCF_001477655.1 of Methanobrevibacter millerae. Lineage (NCBI taxonomy): Archaea > Methanobacteriati > Methanobacteriota > Methanobacteria > Methanobacteriales > Methanobacteriaceae > Methanobrevibacter > Methanobrevibacter millerae. The sequence goes on from NZ_CP011266.1 coordinate 710,354, forward strand.
TAACAACCTAAATCAATATAATTCTGTGCTTCATGTTTTGTTCCAGTAAAACAGTGAACAACACTTTTTGAAGCAATTTCATCATGCTTTTTTAATATTTTATATAAGTCTTCATGAGCTTCTCTTTCATGTAAAAATAAAGGCATATCTAAAGTCTCTGCAAGTTCCACTTGAGCTTCAAACCATTTTCTTTGCAAATCCTGTGGAGAAAAATTTCTATTGTAGTCAAGACCACACTCTCCAATAGCCACTACACAATCAGCATCAGCTATTTTTTCCAGTTCATTTATTGTGTGTCCATTGCATGTTTTAGCGTCATGGGGATGAACTCCTGATGTTGAAAACAATGTATCCAGATATTTGGATGCATAATCTTGAGCCATATGGCTTGAATGTATATTGGTTCCTGTAATGATGAATTGCTTTACACCAACCTTTTTTGCCTCTTCAATAATTTCGACTCTATCTTTTTTAAATGAAGAATGCATCAAATTCAAACCAATATCGATTAAATTATCCACTAAATCACCTATTTATTCGTTTATGACTTTAGTACCTATGTCTTCACCATTAATTGCTTTAATAAGATTTTCTGGTTCATTACCATTTGCAATAACGGTTTCCAAATTGGATCTTTTAATCATTTGAACTGCTGTCGTGTCAAAGAATTCGTAGGTTCCTGCCTTCATGTCTTTTCCATTAAGGAAATCAAGCAAGTCTGTAGCTGTAATTTCACTTACAAGTTCAGCATCGTCATACTTGTTGGGATCTTTTGTATACATTCCATCTACTGAAGTTAAATTAATCAATTTGTCTGCATGTACATATTCCGCTAGAATAGCAGATACTGCATCAGTACTGTGTGCAGGTTCAGTTCCACCCATGACAATGATTTTGCCACTGGATGCAAATTCCAATGCTTCTTGGAAATTATGAGGTACTCTTTGATACGCTACATCTCCAAGTGCAGACAATAATAATTTAGCATTAATTCTAGTAACTTCAATTCCAATATCATCACATTGAGCTTCACCAGCTCCAAAATCACGAACAACACTGATATATTCTCTTGCAGGTTTTCCTCCCCCAACAACAATGAATAATTCATGTTCTTCTGTTAATTCTTTTAAAATTTCACTGTATTGTTTGAATCTTGTACTGTCGTAATCTTTTAATAGAATTGATCCGCCAATTGCAACAACTATTTTCATATATTCACCTTATATATTAAATATCAATTCTATTATATTTAAGTTTTTAAAATGATGGTTGGGTTAAAAAAATAAAAAAAGAGGAATAATCTATTCCTCTGTGTATAATCCTTTGTGTGCTAAACCAGCAATGACTGCACCGATAATTGGGGCTACGATAAATACCCATACTTGTTGGAGAGCTACTCCGCCCATGAATAATGCTGGTGCTAAACTACGTGCAGGGTTAACTGATGTACCTGTTAATGGGATTCCCATAATATGTACGAATGCAAGGGTTAAACCAATTACGATTCCTGCAATAACGCCGGTTTTTTCACTTCTGGTAACTCCAAGTACAGTAAATACAAATACGAATGTTAAAATTATTTCAGTAATTAATGCACCGTATAAGTTAATTCCAACACTTGAAGCCGCTCCAAATCCGTTTTGACCTAATCCAGTTGCCATGTATCCGCCAAGGGATGGTGCGGAGTTGATTAACATTGCAAGGATTGCAGTACCGATAATCGCACCAATACATTGGAAAATAATGTACATGATTAAATCTTTTAATTCCATTCTTCCGTCAATCCACATTCCTATGGATACTGCTGGGTTAATGTGGCATCCTGAGATGTCTCCAATAACATAAGCCATAGCTACAATGGATAAACCAAATGCCATAGCAATTCCTAAGTTACCGAGTACTGTACCTGCGATAGCGGCACTTCCACACCCGAATAAAACTAGAACCATTGTTCCGATTAATTCGCTTATATATCTTTTCATAAATTCACCTACATTATAAAGGTTGTAATTAACTTATATATTTATTTTCGCCTAATTCTTCTTAATCCGGCACATGCTAAAATCAAAACAATAATTGCACAGATATAAGGGAACATTGTTAATATTATTGGTTCATTAATTTTGTCAAAGTGATACTGTCTTGCAAAATCCATATGGGTATTGTCTGTATGATTTTCAGTAATTTTTGCAAAATTGTATTGCAAATCATAATAACTGAGTTTGGCGCCGTTGTATTCTATGTAGTCTGGAGCTCTTCCGTTTTCATCCATATATTGTTTTACAATTCCTCCCATTTTGACATAATCATTAATTGAATATGAATTTTTTGCAAATGTTGAATATTGTTCTGGATTTGTTGGAGCATCGTATTGTTTGGGGTTTTCAAGACCATTGCCGTTTAAATATGAACTTGTTAAGTATAAGACTTGCGGGGCAGTATATGAATTATATGTTCCATTCATATTAGTATCTCCGCTTTCATATAATTCCTGACTTGCTTTGGCCATTTTGGATGGATCCAGTTTATGTGTGACTACTAAATCATTATCATAGTTTTTAAATGAAATATTACCTATATTTTTTACTATTTCTTTGGCAATGTATTTATTCACATCTTCGCTATATTTATCCAAGTTTCCATTTTTGCCTGCATCGGGGAACTCTTTTAGTGGTTGAATGTATGCAACACCAGCATCTTTAAGAAATGTTCCTGGGGAATTCAGTCCTGCAAATATTTTTGATGAATAATTGTCGTCCCATGCTCTTCTCAGGTACTTTTCTGTATCCAAATCAAAATTTCCTGTATTTACATAGATTAATGGCTTTTTAGTATTTGCTGCAAATTTTGCCAATACCAAAAGGTTTCCGGGGTCTGCCGCTGCAAGGTTTACACTTACATTGGCACCACTTTCTATCCCTCTTGTTGCTTCTCCAGGATTTGGTGATTCACTATCAACAATTACTTGAATTTCTCCATTGCTTAACTCCTCTACATAGTTTTTTATGGAGTTTAACATTTTTTTATCATTATCTTCTCCCATAATGTTGTCTGAGGTTAGAAATACCGTTGTTGCAGCACAAACCTGTCCAACACTGGAGGATAATAATAAAAATATAAAAATTAAAATTATGCATTCTTTTTTCATCATGTTCATCCTTTTTAAATGTTATAATTAGTTTTAGTTTTACCTATTAATTAAAGTTTTCATGGGGTAGGGTTAAATTCTTATTAAAATAGAATATTTTTTTATAAAGTAAATTTATATTCAGTTTTAACCAAAAATATAAATATTAAAGCAGATTAATTAGATTTAGAGGATTTATAAAGATTATCTTTTATTTTAGTACAATATTATAAAATTTTGATAAAATTTTTATCATATTGAAAAATTGTACAAAATTGATGAATTATAATCTTATATTTGTCCTAAATTATGAGGTGTAAGCTGGCTACATAGATAGTCAGCTTTTGATTCATTATATTTTGCATAAATTTTAGATTCAGATAATTATTTTCGGAATTTATGTTAAAATAAAAAGGTTAATTGCTTATTAATAGCTTTTTGTTAATTAATGGTGGTTATCAATTTCCTCAAAAGGAGACAAAATATGTTTAAAAATAAGATAGCTATTAGCAAAAATTTTTTAATTGCCATATGCTTCATTTCTTTAATTCTGTTTGCAGTTAATACAGTTAATGCAATAGATTTAAATGATGTTGTATCTTGTGGTGATACATTAGGTATTGAAGCAAACAGTGGTATAAATGCAATTGATAAAGATAAACTAGAAAATTCTCAGCAAGATATGCTTTCACAAGCAAATACAATAACTTTAAATAATGGTAAATTTTCAGATATTCAGGAAGCTATAAATTCTAATTTAAATGATGGGGATACGCTTGTTTTAAATGGTGAATTCACAACCAATAAAGCGGAATCACATATTATTATTTATAAAAATATAACTTTTACTTCAACATCTAATGGTATTTTAAATGGAAAAAATTTATCAAGTATTTTTATTGTTGAAAATGGTGGATCTGGCTCTTCATTTTCAAATCTGGTATTTAAAAATGGAAATGGTTTGTATGGAGGGGCTATAAGGATTCTTGCAAAAGATGTAACGATAGATAATTGTCTATTCCAGGATAATTATGCTTCACGGGGTGGTGGTTCAATTTATACAGAGTATAATATTGAAAATAACCCTGATTTTGGACGTAATCTTTTAATAAAAAATTCTCAATTTAAAAATAATAGGGCAGAAATTACTGCTGGAGCTATTGGTGCTTATGGTTATAATACAAGGATATTGAATTGTTTATTTGAATCAAATTCAGTTTATAACAGAAATGGTGGAAGCGTTTATGGAGGTGCAATACAAGTTGGAAAAGAAGAATATATTACAAATTCAATAATTAAAGATTGTAAATTTATTAACAATAAAGCAATTTCCATAACTGGAACTAAATTATCTCATGGCGGAGCAAGCTGTTTAAGGGATGGTGTAACATATGAAAATTGTTTGTTTGAAAGAAATTCTGCAGATTTTGGAGGAGCATTAACCGCTCATTTTTCAGGTACAATTAAAAACTGTACTTTCAATTCAAACACTGCAAATGATTATGGAGGAGCAATTTCTAATATGGAGGGTGTTAAATCAATAAACCTTAAAATCATTGACTGTGACTTCAATTCCAATAGTGCTCCTTATGGTGGTGCTGTAAGATTAACCGGTAACAGTGTAACTATTGATGATTGTAACTTTGATAAAAATTATGCATCTATTGATGGTGGTGCAGTATTTGTAGAAACGAAAATAATTGATGTTGTGGACTCAAATTTTAATCATAATAGTGCTGAAAATAATGGTGGTGCAATATTCATAAATGGTGAATCTACAAATGTCCAAAATTCAAATTTTACATATAATACCGCGATTGCTAATCCAAAAGTTAAAAATGATGGATTGGGTGGAGCTATTTATATTAATAGTAGTTCCGATACTGTGAATAATAATAAATTTGAATATAATGTGGCAAGAAATGGTAGTGCAATTTATTATGATAACTCAGGTAAAAATTTAAAAATAACAAATAATGTAATGTTTAAAAATCAGGCATGGGTTTATGCACTTCCTATTTATGCAAATGATATTTATTATGGAGAAAATGTGGATGTTGGTGCGATAATTTATGGTGGAAACAATATTGCGGATTATGATAATTTGGCTGTTTCAAATTCAATTTATAATGCGGCCTCTAATAAATATATTGTTGTCAATGGTGAAATTCCTGTTTTGGGAGCAACAAATAGTGGTCAATTATATCAGGATGCTCGTGAATATAATATTGATGTGCTTTTAACAGTCAAACACTCAGACGGGACTGTTGTTTTTAATAATACATTAAAGTCAAATTATCTTGGTGAAATCACAACTAAATTAAATAATTTAAAAGTTGGAACATATACAGTTACTGCAATGCATTTTGAAGATAATTACTATAAAGCTATTGTAAATCAAACAACATTTGTTGTTAATCCAAAAATTGATGTTTCAGTAAGTAAAAACACCCAATATTCAGAATTCAATTATCGAGATCAGGTGGTTTGGACAATAAACGTAGTAAATAATGGTCCAAGTGATGCATCCAATGTTAAAGTAAATGATGTTTTGCCGGATGGTTTGATTTATCAGTCTTCTTCTGCTTCTGTTGGTAATTATGCTAATGGAGTTTGGAATATTGGTAATTTAGCTAAAGGTAAAACTGCAACCATTAAAATAACAACTTTAATTAATAAAACAGGTGATATTACAAATAAAGCAACAGTTGATGCTAAGGAATTTGATTGGAATACAACAAATAATCAGGATTCACAGAAAATAACAGTTCCTAAAGCAATAGATTTATCAATTGCTAAAATTGCTAATGTATCTAATCCGAAATATGGTGATTTGGTTAAGTGGACTTTGACTGTTAGGAATAATGGTCCTGATATTGCTCATGATGTAGTTGTTAGTGATGTTTTACCTATGGGTTTACTATTTAAAAGTTCAAATGGAAATTATGCTGATTCCAAATGGTCTGTTGGCACGTTAAATCTAGGTCAATCTAAAAGTTTGGAAATTATAACTTCTGTAATTGCAACGGGCAATATTGAAAATACTGCTACTGTTTCTGGTAAGGAATATGACTATAACTTAGCTAATAATAAGGTATCTAAAACTATAAATGTTGATAGGGCTGCTGATTTGTCTGTTATAAAATCAGTTAATGAAACAAGGCCTAATTATGGTGATTTGGTTAAGTGGACTTTGACTGTTAGGAATAATGGTCCTGATGCGGCTAGTGGTGTTAATGTGGGTGATGTTTTACCTGTAGGTTTGGTTTATCAGTCTTCTTCTGCTTCAGTTGGTAGTTATGCTAATGGTGTTTGGAGTATTGGTAATTTGGATAATGGCAAGACTGTTACTTTGTCTATTGTTTGTAAAATTAATAAAACTGGTTTGATTAAGAATGTTGCTTCTGTTTCTGGTAATGAGTTTGATATTGATTTGACTAATAATAGGGGTGATGCTTCTGTTAATGTTGCTAAGGCTGCTGATTTGGAGGTTATTAAAACTGTGAATAATGGTGCTCCTAATTATGGTGATTTGGTTAAGTGGACTGTGACTGTTAGGAATAATGGTCCTGATGTTGCTAGTGATGTTGTTTTAACTGATGTTTTGCCTGCTGGTTTGGTTATTAAAAGTGCTACTGGTAATTTTGTTGATGGCAAATGGGTTATTGGATCTTTGGATTCCGGTAAGTCTCAGAGCTTTGAAGTTGTTACTTTGGTTAATAAAACTGGTAGTTTAACTAATAAAGTTTCTGTAGTTGGTAGGGAATATGATTATAATCCTAAAAATAATAATGCATCAAAAGGTATTAATGTTGCTAAGGCTGCTGATTTGTCTGTTATAAAATCAGTTAATGAAACAAGGCCTAATTATGGTGATTTGGTTAAGTGGACTTTGACTGTTAGGAATAATGGTCCTGATATGGCTAGTGGTGTTAATGTGAGTGATGTTTTACCTGAGGGTTTGGTTTATCAGTCTTCTTCTGCTTCAGTTGGTAGTTATGCTAATGGTGTTTGGACTATTGGTAATTTAGATAATGGCAAGACTGTTACATTAACAATTATTTCTAAGGTGGATAAAACTGGTTCAATTAACAATATTGTAAATGTCAGTGGAAATGAGTACGATATTAACAAGACAAATAATGAAAATAATAAAATTATAGATGTTCCAAAAGCCTGTGATTTAGAAGTTATTAAATCCGTTAATGATTCTTCTCCAAATTACCATAAACTGGTTAGATGGACAATCATTGTCAATAATAATGGTCCGGACAATGCAACTGGTGTTTTGGTTGAAGATATTTTACCTCAAGGTTTGGTAATAATAAGCAGCAATGCCAATTATACAAATGGCAAATGGTTTATTGGAAATCTAAATGCATTTTCATCAAAAATATTGGAAATCACTACTTTAATTAATAAAACAGGTTTATTGATTAATAATGCTAATATTACTGGAAATGAATATGATTTTAATAAATCTAACAATTATGATAATGCATCTATTGACGTTTTGCCTTCAGCAGATTTAGAAATTCAAAAAATTGTCAGCAATGAAAATCCATTATATAATGATACCGTTAAATGGATAATTATTGTAAAAAATAATGGTCCAGACAAAGCTACTGGTGTTAAAGTCAATGAAACATTGGATGATTCTTTTGAATTGGTAAAATCAAAATTGAGTAAAGGATTTTACATAAATGGAATTTGGACTATCGGCGATTTAAATGCTGGTGAGAATGTTTACCTTGAAATAATAACAAAAATTCTCAAAACAGGTAATTTCACAAATGTTGTTAATGTCATAGGTAATGAATATGATCATAATACTTCCAATAATTTGGCAAATAAATCCATAAACGTTTATCCTGCTATAGATTTACAAATTACTAAAAATGTAAATAATTCCTCTCCAAATTACAATGATTTGGTTAAATGGACTGTGACTGTTAGGAATAATGGTCCTGATAAAGCAAATGTAATTGAAATTGCAGATATTTTACCTAAAGGATTAGAATTTGTTGGATATAATTCAACTAAAGGATATTATGCTGATGGATTTTGGAAATTCTGCTGTCTTGAAGTTGGTGAAACTCAAAGTTTAGATATTGTTACTAGGGTAAAATCCATAGGAAATATTAAAAATATTGTTTCAGCAAATGCAAAAGAATATGACTATAATCCAGATAACAATAAAGATGAATCTGAAATAACAGTACCTCCTGCTGCTGATTTAGAAATAACCAAATTGGTTAATCAAAGTGTAGTCAATTATACAAATTTAGTTAAATGGACATTGATTGTTAAGAATAACGGTCCAAATGAAGCGACACGTGTTGTAGTAATGGATAAATTGCCTGAAGGTTTAACCTTCGTTAGTGCACAGGGTGATGGTACATATTCAACTACTGGAACATGGTATGTTGGAAACATTGCTTCTGGCCAATCAAAAGAATTAACAATCATTACACGTTGTGATAAAGTTGGTGAATTAACTAATGTTGCAGTTGTCAAAGGTGATCAATATGATTATAACTCAACAAATGATAAGGGAGAAAAAACTGTTGTAGTCCCTCCTGCTGCTGATTTGGCTATTACAAAAACAGTATCAAAAGCACAATATTTTGTCAATGATTTGATTAATTATACAATTGAAATTCTTAATAATGGTCCAAGTGTTGCCGAAAATATTTCAGTCAAAGAATTTATGGATGATTCATTAATACTAAAATCAGTTTTCGCTGCTTCAGGATATTATGATGATGTTAATCAAATTTGGCATATTAACTCATTGGCTAATGGAGAAAAAACATATCTGAATATTAATGCAATTGCTACTGGAGATGGTTTGGTCAATAATAAAGTTTCAGTAATTTCAGATACTTTTGACAATAATTTAAAAAATAATTATGCTGAATGTATTGTTGAAATTATTAAAAAGATTATTGATCCAAATTCTGTCTTTAATCCAGGTCTTTATTCAAGATTCAGTAATCATAATTCTTTAGAAAAAGATTTAAGTATGATTGCAAAAGCAGGAATTGAAATGAAAAGCACTGGTATGCCAATCGGTTTATTGTTTGCTATTGCATTGATTTCTATTGGAATTTGTACATCCAATATTTCAAGAAAAAGGTAATGAAGTAGCTTTTTATGCTACTTCTTTTATTTTTTATTTTATTTTTTAAAATTTATTATTTTTAATTGATTATTTCTAAAAATATGGATGTATACTAATTAAATTTTATTTTGGATACTTTTTTTGATTTTTCTTTGCCCCTTGTGATATTTCAAAGAAAAGGTAATTTAAAATAACTTTCATGTGTGTATTTTTAATTTTTGTTAATCGATTTTTACAAATTTTCAAAGTACTAAAATTATTGATTTTCCAATTAATTATTTTAATGGATGCATCGATTTCTATTATAATAATTATTCATGAATGTAAAATTATGCATATGTTTATATAAGAGTTTGAATAAAAATAATAATTGATATTGATGTAATGGTAAGTTTTTTGTAAACTTGATTATTTGCACAATATTTTTTTATAAAAAATATGAAGTGAATTATTATGTCAGAAGAAGAAATTCAACAACAAACTGAAGACTACATTGAAGAAGACGAAGAAAAATTACCTTTTGCTAAAGCTGAAGTTGTTCGTTTAATGAAAGAAAATCTTGATGACGACAAAATGATTAGGGAAAGAGTAAAAGTTGAAATGAATAAATTCTTAGGCGAAGTTTTAAAAAATGTATGTAAACAATTAAACGATTATCCATATACCACAATTGAATATGAAATGCTTAAGGAATCAACTTACCCATATACTAATATTGAAAGAATCAACCAAGAAAAAGAAAGAATTTTATTACACTTGGAAGCTATTAAAGCTGATTGTAATGCATTAGCAATGGATGTTCAAAAAACATTAAAATTAAAAGATGTTGTCGAAGAAGACACTTTCGCTACTTTTTCAGCTGATGTTGAAGAAGAGGAAGAAGAATAATTTTCTTCCATTACTTATTTTTTTACCTATCTTCAATATGGGAAAACCCTGTTTTTAATTCTTTTAGTTCATCTTCAGGAATTTCAGATATTACAACATCATCACTGACAATATTGCTTTGACCAAAAGGATCATCAATAATCAAAGTTGCAGTTCCATTACCTTTTATTAACTCCTGTATTTCAGCAAGTGTTTTTTTGGCATTTGCCTGTGATTGTTCATCTTCAAATAATTGCAATGCTTTTTTTACAGCACCTTCGAATCTTGTAAGCATCCCTTCAACATTTGTTACATATCCTTCGGATTTTGGGCCAGGTTCCACTTTAACCCCGATTTCAGGAATTGTAACGGTGGCAGATTGAGAACGTACAACTCTGATGGATAATGTTTCTTTAGAAATTTTTAATGTATATTTTGCAGGGTCATTGTGTTCCAGTGCTATGACATCGCTATGTTTAAATCCGCATTTTTTACATTGTATTGTTGTTTCAAGAACTTTTCCAAAATGAGGAATTTCAATTTCTTTCATTATTGATTTTGCTATTCCATCAACATTACATGCGGGGCATTTAATAACCATTTCATTAATTTCTGTTGTTTCTTCTTCACTCATTATAAACAAATCCTTTATCTGTCAATTCTTTTTTAATCTTTTCTATTATTTCATTATTGGCTGCACAAATTGTGAATTCCCTATATTTTGAAATATTATATAAATTGTTCAAATCATCTTTCACATTTGGATTCTTTTTGATATTGTCAATAAATCTTTTTGCGGAATCATAGTCTGAAACTTTAACGTCTCTTACAAGAGGATCTTTAAACCCTTTTAAACTATAGATGATTTTTTCTATGCTTCCGTTATTGTTGTTTATAATAATATCAATAACTTCCGGAAGTTCTTCAACATTATTTGTTAGTTTGATGTTGGTACATGACTTATTGATAATCGTTAAAATCTGTTCTACACTTTTATCAATGCTTTCCGTTTTTATTATTGAAACATTATTCTTTTCTGCTTCACTCAATAAGTGATTATGGATAATCCTATTTTCAGTAAAGAAATCAAGTTGCTTTCCGCCTCTGTGTATTTGAATTGCTCTTTTAACAAATCGCTCTTTATGAGATTCCTCATCAGAACTTAAAACAAAGAAATATATTTCAGCAAAGTCCTTAAACTGTTCAATGTCAATTAAGCCAGGAACCAAATGAACACCCTCAATAATTATGTCATCAAAATCAGTAATAGCACGTTGAATTATTTTTTCAAGCCCTGGAATTACATACGATGCATGCTCATCAAAGCCTGCTGAAACCAAATCATCATAACTTTTAAAATTAGCCTTGTTTCTTAAATTTTTATATGCATCATATGATGAGCTGTGTAATGCTGGTGCATATTCCTTTCCTATAATTCCTCTTACGACAGCTCTTATAAAATCACTTTCAATTAAATGTTTTATATTTAACTGTTTAGCTAGTTGTGAAGCAATTGTTGATTTTCCAATCCCTGATGCACTTCCAATTAATATAACATAAGGTTTTCTCATGTTCCATTCTCCATATTGTCTTTTTGTATAATTTATATATATTATATTAAAAAGTTTTTTCTATTCAAAACATATATTTTAATATTAGAAACTATAATAATTATAATTAATATATAATTTTTTTGAAACAATTTTTTGTAAAAAAATTTTCAAGATTATTTTTATTATTATGAGATATTATAAGTTATAAGGAGAGATGGTTTTGTATTCAGTAGATTCAGTTAAAGAAATTCAAGATTTAAATCCTTTCATCGTTGTTGGATGCGGTGGTGGAGGAGAAAAATTCTCTAATCTTGAGGGAATTGAAACAGTTGGATTCATTGATGATGATGAAAGAAAACAGGGTAAACAGTATTGCGGACATATTATTTCGAACAGTTTAGAAGGATGTTTGGAAGAAAATGATGCAAAATCTATTGTTATAATGTTGCCTATTGGTGCGGAAGGAACCGCTCTTAAATATGCTGTTCAAGCTATTGATGCTGGATTGAATGTGGTAACTTCATTCAGGTCATTGTCAATAGAAGATAATCCGTCATTAGCTAAATTTGCAGAATCAAAAAATGTTATTTTAAAAGAAATCAGTCCTAGATTGGATGTAGTTGAAAAATTTGCAGGTGTTGCTCCCGAAAAATCCTGTGAAGTTTTACCTAAAATTTCTTACACTCCAAAAGCACATGTTGTTTTTGTTGGAGGTACTTCCCAGGAATGTGGTAAAAGAACTACTTCAAAACAGTTAGGTATTGCTGCAACTGAACGTGGTTTAACTTCAGCTATAATTTCCACTGATGAAATGGGACTTGAAGAACCGACTGATTTTAATTTTAGAGCAGGTAGTTTATCTGCAATGGATGTTCCTGCAGCTATTTTATCTGCAATAAAATATGTTGAAGAAAAGAAAAACCCTGATATTATTTTTATTGAAGGTCAATCTAGTTTAACTGAAAAAGGAAACCCTCATCCAAGAGGTTTATCTGCAGCTATTTTAATCGGTGCTGCTCCTGATGCAGTTATTGTTGGACACAGACCTAATCATCCATACAGAGAACCTAGAGGAATTGAAGAAGAAATTAAAGCTATTGAATCTATTGAACCAACTAAAGTTGTTGGAATATCCATTAATTTAAAAAATGCAGAATTGGATATGGATGTCGACTTCTTCGAATCTAAATATGATTTACCTGTTGAGGATGTTTATAATAATGGAGCTTCAAAATTATTGGATGCTATTTTAGATTATTTGGAGGAGTAATTTTTTATGAATTTAATGGATACAATTAAAAAAAGTTTAGGTTTTGAAATCACTGAAGAATCTAGACAGCAATATAGAAGTAATCCAGGATATGGTTCTCCTAATCGTGGTCCAAGACAAAATCCTAATTATAATAATACCCGTACTAGTCCTAGACCGGATTTTGATGATATAGAACCTATTATTCCTGAACAGCCTTATTATGAAATTGTTCTAATCAGACCAAGAACAATAGATGATATTAACTATGTTGTTGATCAGGTAATAGAAGAGAAAAATCCTGTTATTTTAGATTTGTCTTTTCTTGAAAGTGAAAGTCCTGCTAATTTTAAACTTGCTGGAGATAAAATTAAGCAGATGAGAACTCGTTATGGTGCTCAGGCATTATTGCTTTCCCGTACCAGTGAAAAAAACTTGATTATTCTTTCTCCTAAGAAAGTTAAATTAGTTAAAAAAAGTTAATCGGATAATGCAGACGCATTATTCATAATCCTATTTTTTTAAAATTTAGTCATACCTAAAAAATACCAAAACATTTATATGCTACTTCTTACAACATTATAATTAGGTGATGTAAATTTAGGCAAACCTAAAACACATTGCTTTTAATTATCAGTCGATGATAATACAATCTCCAAAATTAAATTTCGTTTGAATTAGTTTTCTCACAATTTTCTAATTCAAAATTTAGAAAAAATTTATCTGTCAGGTTTTTTCTAAAAAATATGTCTGGTGTTTAAAAGCGGTATTAAACACCAATTATTATCTCTTTTTTTAAAAATTAAAAAACTTTTCTGCATTTTTAAAAGCTATTTTATTAATTTCCTTTTTATTAAATCCTAATCTTGTCAGTTCTCGAATAGTTTTTGGAACGGATAATGGATCTGAAGGTTTGTTGCTTATGTCGCTATTCAATAAAAATCTATCAAAGCCATAGTTATCTAAAATATCAATGGCTTCATATTTATCCATTTTTTGGGGCTGTACAGTCAGGCCTAAAGTGTAATCTGTATCAATTGCCTTTTCAATGACATTTTGGTTAATGTGATCGATTACCACATATTCTGGTGAAATATGTTGGGGCAGAATTTCCAATATTTCATCCAAAACAGCAGATTTATTTTTACGTGGTGTATGGATGATGACATTTGTTTTTGTTTCTTGTGCAATATCAAGTTGTTTTTTAAAAATTTCATATTCCTTTTCGGTCAGATTTTCAAGTCCTATTTCGCCGATGGCAACAATGTCTTTATTTTCAATCCATTTATATAAATTTTCATATATTAACCCACCATCAACATTTGTATTTGTCGGATGTATTCCTAATGCAACTTTTAGTTCAATACCATGTTCACCTGCTCTTTTTGTATCATAGTTTAAAATTCTCATTAAATGATTTAAAAGAATCGTATCATTATCTATCTTGTATGGGTAATATGCACATGTTACTGCAACATCTATTCCAGATAAATACATTTCATTAAAATCTTCACCAGTTCTTGCATCGGCATGTATATGTGTGTCTATCATTTCAATCACTTCAATAATTTCGATAACTTTATTTAATTAGTATATTGTTTTTCAATTAAAAGATTATCCTGAATAAATATATGCTTTATATATTTTTTGGAAGTGCAAAAATGTGTCCGGTCGCACTTACTTAGATTTTATATTCAAATTATTATAAACAATAAAATAAGTATTACTGGTGGTGATATAATGAAAAAAATTTCAAATACTATAGAAAACTATGAACCTATTTCAAGGGATATAAAATTTTTACCAAAGTCCCTAATCAGGTTAACAATTCTAAAAAAGTTATATGAATCTCCAATGAACATGAAAGAAATTAATCAGAAAACAAATATTAATTATAGTGCTATATCTAATACGATTCATATGTTGGAACTTTCAGGACATGTTTATAGAAATAAGAATAATTATATGTTATCTAATTCTATGAGGATTTATGTTGGTAATATCCTGAAATTGGCTGAATTAACTATATTACTGGATGAAATATCTGAAATTACACAAAACCATATTGTTAATTCATTACCTTTGGAATCTGTTTATGAGTTATATAAGTTAAATAGTATTGATTTGGTTGAATCAGATGGTTTAAGTGTATATAAGACATATGATATAATTGAAAAAGCTATTATGAAATCCAATCATGTTAATGCAATATTGCCGTTTTCATATGGTGAAATTAATGATAGTTTTAATAAGATATTAAAAAAGGATAAAAAAATTCATATTATATCTCCTTTGGAGATTAAAGACATTTTATTCAGAAGTTTAAATATCTCTGATGATAACCTGGAAATTAATTTTTTTGATTTTAAAGAAGATGATTATTTATTATTGATAAGTACCGATAAAAAAATGATGCTGGGTTTTTTTAAAGATGATGGGGCTTATGATCAAAATAGGTTGTTAACTTCGACTGATGATAACTGTATAAAATGGGCTAATGAGTTATTTGAAAATTTTAAAAAAGAGAATATTAAAATGAGTATTTGATTACTCATTTATAATAATTTTCTATATATTCTTTTAAATCACTTATTGGGATTCTTTCTTGAGCTTCGGTATCTCTGTCCCTTACAGTAACCATATTATCATCTTTTGATTCATAGTCTACAGTTACAGCAAGAGGGATACCTATTTCATCAGCTCTGGCATATCTTTTTCCGATAGTGTTACCTTCATCATATTCTACAGTAAATCCTGCTTCTCTTAAAGTATTTTTTAGTTCTGTAGCTATTTCTGGAAGTCCGTCTTTTTTAACAAGAGGATATACTCCAACTTGAACTGGTGCTACAGCTTTTGCAAATTTGAAGTAGTCTTTATCTTCACTTTCTTTGAATGAATGTAATAAAACAGAATAAACAATACGGTCAATACCGAAAGATGGTTCGATAACGTGAGGTATGATTTTTTCACCGGTCACATCCTCTTCCACTTCTTCAATAATAAGCAAATCTTTTGTTACTTCATAGGTATTATCTAATTCAATAACATATTTGTCTTCTTTTTCCAGTGCAGAAATGATTTCTTGAGGATCTGCTTCTTCAATAGCTTGTTTTACTTTAGGTGAATCTCCTTTAAATACAGGCCCAAATTTGGATAAATTAGGTTTTACTACAGTTTTTTGGACTTTTTTAGGTTCATCATATTCTTTAAATACGTATAATTCATCGTTACTGAATTTGGAGTGTGATGATAAATCATAGTCTCCTCTGTCAGCTATTCCGATTATTTCAACCCATCCATATTTGTCGGTTTTAACTTCAACATCCCAGCAGTCAAGTGCATAATGAGCCATTTCTCCTTTTAAGTGTTGGCGGAATCTTAAGGCATCATTTGGTATTCCAATTTCATTTAAAAATTTACGAGCCAAGTATAATTGATAAATTAGCATTTCATTAGCAACAATGCCTTTGTCAAGTGCTTCACGTGCAGTAATTTCTATCGGTTCTAAATCATTTTCCTGGACTTCCTGGGAGTTTAATCTTAATATTTCATTTTCAATTTGAGAAAAGTTTGGTGTTGTTTTGTCTTCCGGGTCTAAAAAGATTTCCGCTTCTGCTTGGGTGAATTCTCTAAGTCTTATGACACCTTGTCTTGGTGAAATCTCATTTCTATAAGCTTTTCCTAATTGTACAGCCCCAAATGGAAGTTTTCCTCTAAAAAATCTTTCAAGACGTTTAAATAAAATGAAAATTCCTTGTGCGGTTTCTGGCCTCATGTAACCTACTTTATTTCCTTTTGCACCGATTTCAGTTTTAAACATTAAATTGTAATCCCAGATGTTTGCCAAATCTCCACCACATTCAGGACATTTGATATTGTTTTCAGCTACAATCTTATCCATTTCGCTGTTTTCAAGGCTTTCCACATCTTGTCCGATTGCTTCTTCGATGATATGGTCTGCCCTGTAAACTTCTCCACAGCTTTCACATTTTGTCATAGGGTCTGTAAAATTATCAACATGACCTGATGCCTTGAGAACTTCTTTTGGCATTACTGTTGGACCTTCTATTTCATAGAATCCCTCACCGGAAACATATTGTTTCCTCCATTTTTGCATAATGTTATTTTTTAAACTTGCTCCTAGTGGCCCATAGTCAGTAAATCCTGAAACTCCAGAATATATTTCAAATGATGGCCATAAAAATCCTCTTTTTGCACTTATATTTGTCATTTTGTCATGATTCATAAATATTAACTTCCATTTATTTTTTTAATTCATAATCTAATTTAACTCTACTGCTTTCAGGACTAACTTGTCCCATGTATTTACTTTTCCTTGAAGGATGTCCATAAGGTATCTCTGACGGTGTTGTCATTGTTTCAAATACAATCTGACATACTCTTTGGCCAGGATATAAAGCAACAGGCATTGCTCCTATATTTGATATTTCTAAGGTTATTCTACCTTCAAATCCCGGATCAATAAAACCTGCGGTAACATGCATCGTCACACCAAGTCTTCCCATGCTGGAACGACCTTCAACACGGGCTACAAGGTTATCAGGAACTTTAACGTACTCTAATGTTGTTGCCAATGCGAATTCATTGGGGTGAATTATAAATGCTTCACCTTCCTTAACGGTGGTTGATTCCATATATGATGCAATGTCTTCCTCATCTTTTGGGTCAATATATGCTTTTCTAATCACTTTAAATACTTTAAATTCATCACCCAGCCTCATATCGACAGAAGATGGTTGTATCTGTTTTTCATCTAAAAGAGGGTCAATAACGATTTTTTCCTCCTTTAAATATTCTTTTATAGTTTTATCACTTAAAATAGCCATTTTATCACACAGTAAGTATTATCTAATTTCTAATAAGTCATCTATCCTATTAACTACATTATCAATAGCTTCATTTGTATATTCTATTGTAAGAGCTCCAAATTTGCATGAATTAACACAAAGACCGCAGCCTTTACAGATATCATAATCAATGGATATTTCATCGTCTTTTAAGCTTAGAGCATTAAACATGCACCTTTCTTTTAAACATTTTTTGCACATTTTGCATTTACTTTCATCAAATTTCAAACTGACTCCGTCAAGTTTTTCTAATTTGTCGGTTATGCTGTTATCTAAATTAGGATATACTTTCCATAAACAACAGCATGGGCAGCAGTGACATATTGTTAATAATCCTTTTCCTGGACGTATGTTCATCCAAACGGTATCAATTTTGTTCCTGCCTATGATATGGCTTAAACCAGCAGCATCTGCCCGGTCAACCTGTGCTAAAGCTTCTTCGACTGTTGCTTTTTTTCCAATATGCTCTGGAATTTTTTTGGATGTGGGACCTATAAAGATGCATCCTATATCTCGTGGGTAATCTTGACATTTGTTTGATGTTCTGCAAAGGCAGGAATTCATAATAACAATATCTTTGTTGCGTTTGATTACTTCTTTAATAACTTCCGTAGGTAAGAATTCTGAACCTTCTGATTCAATCTTTTTATTAACATTTATGGTATTTGGGACAACAACTATTTCATCATCTTCAAATAACATCTTATCTACTACTTTTTTATAAGTATTTGATTTTTTTGTAATCTCTGCAATCCAAAATCTCCAGTTAAATATGTATTTGAGAGTAAATCTGCTCAAATCAACGAATCTAGGACGTCTCATGTTTCCTCCAGTTTATTTTTTAATCTTCTTAAAATGCCTTTTAATGTATGTGCTTCTCGACCAGTTATGAATGCTCTATTTACAATATTTTTAAATGTTTTTAGTCCATTTTTTTTCTTATGCTCAGGTATGTCTAATTTTTCAATAAGTTCCGACATGTCTTTAATTAAATATTCTTTTTCAAGGGCAGTACTTTCTTCAAGCCCTTCAACTGCATATTCATGTTTATTTTTAAATAATTCATATAATATTATTGCAGCTGCATGTGAAATGTTTAAAATAGGATATGTCGGGTCTGTTGGGATAGAAACGCATATATCACAATCTTCTATCTCTTTATTTGTAAGACCATCACCTTCTCTTCCAAACAATATTGCTATTTTATTATTGATATTAATATTTTCAGCCAATTGTTCAGGTTTTAAAGGAATTCTTGATAAATTATAGCTTCCTCCCGCAACTCCTGTAGATGCAATCTTAAAGTCAATTCTTTTGGACTGGTAAAATTCATCCAATGTCGGATAAACTAAAGCATTTTCAACAATGTATTTTCCATGTGTTGCCTGATAATAAGCTTCAGGTGTCAATGTGGGCGGATTTATCAGAACTAAATTTTTCAATCCGAAGTTTGCCATGGTTCTTGCAAGAAATCCGATGTTTCCTGGAGTTTCACATTCAACAAAAACAATGTATATGTTGCTTTTAAATGAATCCAGTTCATTTTCTTCATCTTTGGGCTGCTGCTGTAGGTCTTTTATTGCTAAAGACTGACCTCTTGATTGGGCCTTTTTTGTAGAAGTTGATTTTTTCTCAGCTTTTTTTTCTTCTTCAGGTGAGTTTATAGGTGTTGTTTCAACAACTTTTTGTTCGCTTACAGCTGTATCTCCTATTTTAATCAACTCCCTTGTTAGTTATTCATAAGATTTTTCTAATAATTCTAAAATGTGCATTGTCTTTACATTTTCTTCATTAATATCATTTAATCCATCTTGAAGGTTGCGTTGGCAGAATGGACATATGGTTATTACAGCATCTGCACCAGTGTCCTTAATCATATCTGCTTTTGCCTTTGAAAGTTCCATTGCAATTTCAGGCCTTCCGGATTTTATTCCACCGCCTGCACCACAGCATTGGCATGGATAAAGCATCTCTTCAAATTCCACTCCGGGGATTTGCTCTATGATTTCCCTAGGTTGGTCTTTAATCCCTTGGCCTCTGCCTAGGTGACATGGGTCATGGTATGTAACCTTCATATTCACTTCTTTCATTTTGTCTGTATCAAGCTTATCTACTAAAAATTCACTTATATCCATCACATTGAGTTTGGATCCGAATTGAGGATGATTATTTTTTAATGTAGATCCGCAACCTGAACATAACGTAATGACAGTATCATAATCCTTGAATACTTCTTTATTCTTATCTACCAGGCTTTGAACTAACTCTGTCTGACCGGTTCTTAATAATGGAGAACCGCAACAGACCTGACCTTCAGGAATATCAATTTTAATGTTATTGGCTTCAAGAACTTTAAGCAGGCTGTGTCCTATTTTTTGCATTTTATTGTCCAGCATACATCCTGTAAATAATGCTACTTTTGAATCATTGTAGTTATCAACTTGACTAATAAAGCTTTCGCCGTCTAAACTGACTGATCTGCCGGTATCTTTTACATTGTTATTAAATGCAACATGCTGTGGCAATGGACCTAAGTTTTCAGAGCATGCGATGGCTCTCATTTTTTCTATCGCATCACCAAATGTATTGATGTTTTTAGGACAAACTGCTAAGCATTTTCCACAGCTGGTACAGTTATATAATCCTTCATCTAATCCTTCTTTCAACCTATTAAAATCTTCACGAGGGTCTGATTCAAATTTTGATATGTATCTCATTATGTATGGTCCGCCAAACTCTGCAGTTGCAAAATTAACTACAGGGCATGATGAAAGGCATGAATAACATTCAATACAGCTTCTAACCTTTCTGGTTTCAGCGGTATTTTCCTTTGTTAAATTATTGTCTAATTTATCATGATTTTGTGAATGCAAATTCAATTGTAAATCTTTTACCTTATTTTCTATTCCACTTTTATCAACAATCAAGTCCTTGATAACTGGAAAACGTAACGGTTCAATTCTTGCATTGTCTTTTATTTCTCTTTGGCATGCAAGTGCACCATTACCATTAAATAATATTCCACATGATCCGCATTGTCCTGCCCTACAGGAACTTCTGAAACTAATGTCTGCGCCATACTTATCGTTTATTTCCTGAAGAGCGTCCAAAACTTTCATATGTGGAGTCTTTTCAATTTCATAACACTCCATGTGCGGTTCACTATCTTTTTCTTTATTGAACCTGGAGACATATACTTTAATCATCATTTCTCCCTCATTATAAAATCTAGTCAAAATAACTATAAATTTATATTATATTTTGAACTTATTATTATAATATATTATCTATTATAATTATTTAATTTATAATTTATTTTTTGAGGAAAAATATAATGAATTTAAAAGAATTAGTTACTGGAAAATCTGGTGAAAAACAGTTTTTGCTTGGAAACGAAGCTGCTGTAAGAGGTGTAATTGAGGCAGGATTATCAATTGCAGCAACTTATCCTGGAACTCCTTCATCAGAAATAGGAAATATACTATCAGTGCTTGCAAAAGATGCAAATATTTATTTTGAATTTTCAACTAATGAAAAGGTCGCAATGGAAGTTGCAGCGACTGCAGCAGCATCCGGGCTTCGTTCATTTACTTTCATGAAACATGTAGGTATGAATGTGGCAAGTGATTCATTCATGACTACTGCATACACTGGTGTTAACGGCGGTATGGTTATTTTAACGGCTGATGATCCTTCATTGTTTTCATCCCAAAATGAACAAGATACTCGTAATTATGCTCGTTTATCCAATGTTCCTGTGTTGGAGCCTTCCAATTGTCAGGAAGTTAAGGATATGGTTAAGTATGCATTTGATTTATCTGAAGAATATAAATTGCCTGTAATTGTAAGAACCACTACTCGTGTATCTCATATGAGGGGTGTTGTCGAATTTGGTGACGTGAAAGATAATTCATCCAATAATGATGACCATTGGATGAGAGGCCATTTTGATAAGGATCCATCAAAATATGTACCGGTTCCAGCTTTTGCAGGAAAAATGCATGAAGTATTGTGTGATAAAATAAGCAAAATTAACAATGAAACTAACAAATCCAAATTCAATAAAGATACTTCATTTTCTGAAAATAAAAAATATGGTGTAATATCTTCAGGAAGCGCATTTAATTATGCATTTGATGTAATTAAATACAATAATTTGGACATGGATATATTAAAGATTGGATTTTCTTATCCATTTCCTGATAAAAAAGTTTCTGAATTTATCAAAGATTTGGATGAAATATTCATAGTTGAAGAGGTAGATCCTATAATGGAAAAAGAAGTTTTAGCTATTATTGGTCGTGAAAATCTTGATATTACTGTTCATGGTAAACTGGATGGTACTTTCCCTGAATGCTATGAATTCAATTCAGATATTGTAAGTGAAGGATTTGACAAAGTTTTAAGTTTCTTAAATAAAGAAAATATTTCTTTTTCAAGCAGTTTAACTGATTTGAGTGAAAATATTCCTTCAAGAGCTCCTGTTTTATGTGCAGGTTGTCCTCACAGAGCAATGTATTATGGTATTAACATTGCAATTGAAGAATTGGGATTAAAAACTTCCGATGTTATTTTCGCATCAGATATTGGATGTTATACATTGGGAATAAATCCTCCGTATAATGCTGCCGATTACTTGCTGTCTATGGGTTCAAGTGTCGGTGACGGTTGCGGATTTTCAGTTTCAACAGACCAGAAAGTAGCAAGTTTCATTGGAGATTCTACATTCTTCCATAGCGGTATTTCTCCATTAATCAATGCTGTTCACAATAAACATAATTTTGTGTTGACTGTTCTGGACAATAGGATTACTGCAATGACTGGAGGTCAACCAAATCCAGGTATTCCTGTCGATGGGATGGGTGATGAAGCACCTGAAATATCAATCCGTAAACTTGCTGTTGCTTGTGGTGTTGATTATGTGCGTGTAATTAATCCATTTAATTTGGATCAAGTTGTTAAAACATATAAGGAAGCATTTGAAAGAGATGATACTGCAGTAATCATTTCAAAAGCACCATGTACCTTAATCAAAGGATTAACTAAAAAACCTCCTGTTAAATTGATAGAATCAAATTGTAATCACTGTGATAAATGTGTAAATGAACTAGCATGTCCTGCAATTTCTAAATTGGATGGAAAAATAGAAATAGACAAATCATCTTGTGATGGATGTGGAGTTTGTATTCAGGTTTGTAAATATGGTGCATTGGAGGTGGAAAAATGAGTTACAATATTTACATTTGTGGTGTTGGGGGTCAAGGAATTATTAAAACCTCAGTTATCATAGGTGAAGCGGCAATGAATCAAGGATTGAATGTTGTAATGAGTGAAATTCATGGAATGTCACAAAGAGGTGGATCAGTATCTACTGAACTCAAAATAGGTGATTTTAATAGTTCAATTATTCCTGAAGGAAATGCGGATATGTTACTTTCTTTTGAACCTATTGAAACAATAAGGGGACTTCATAAAGTAAATAAGGACAGTAAAATTGTATATAATACTCATCCAATAGTTCCGTCCTCAACTAATGTTGCTTATCCTAGTGTGGATAGCATCACAAATTCTTTAAAAGAGAATTTTAATCATGTACTTCCTATTGACGCTACTAAGTTGGCAATGGAAGCAGGAAATATATTGTCTTTAAATATGGTTCTTTTAGGTGCGGTTACTGCAGACGATAAATTTCCATTGTCCAAGGACACTGTTATTGATGCAATGAAAAATAATTTGCATAAAAAGTTCCACGATTTAAATTTAAAAGCAATTGAAAGTGGATATAAATCCATTAAAGGTTAATATTTATATATTATTATAATTAAATCTTTAATTAGATAAAACTGTGGGGATATTATGGCTTACAAAATAGATAATGCTATCGTTAAAAAAGATAGAACAGGAAAATTAACATTAATCGACCCTGAAGGTCATTTTCAAGATGAAGATGCTTTTATTGCTATTAAAAGTGATGATTTGATTACAATTCAACTTTTAATCAATAGTATTTTAAATAATGATTTCAAAAGCTGGAGGGAACTTGGTGTCATTCCAGATTCAGAACCAGTAAAAACTTTACTTCCTCGTTTAGGATATTCGCGGGAAGATATTGCTAAATTATTAAAAGGATTTTAATTCTTTTACTATTTTTTTTATTGATAGATGTCCGCCAAAATTAGTTTTTGGCAGACTTGTTGATTTTTTTTTAATTAGTGTTACATCAAGTTTTAATTGGTGTATTACTGATTCCCATTCATAGAAATTTTTTAAATCTTCTTGTATATTTTCTATTTCTTGTTTGATATAAAATATTATTATGTATAAAAGAATCTATAGAAATTAAAAAGAATTAGAAAAAACTAATAAAAAATAAGTCAAGAAATTAAATTTGGCAGACACAGGATGATGATAAAAAATAATAAAGAAAAGAGTTTTAAATCTTTTCTAAATCTTCTTCGCTAAGAATTTTTGCGTTGCTTTTTTCAAATACGCCTATAGCTTTTTTCGTGTCTTCTACTTTCATAGCTACAATTGCTTCATCAGGGTTGCTACTTACAAAAGCATAAATGTATTCTAAATTAATGTTTGCATCGTCTAATATTGCTAATGTTGAGTTTAATCCGTTTGGTTTGTCTGGAACTGCAATTACAATAACTTCACTTTCTTTTACAATAAATCCATCATCTTCAAGTGATTTTATTGCTTTCTCGTTGTCGGATACAATTAATCTTAAAATACCATATTTTGTTGTATCTCCAACAGATAATGCTCGAATATTGACTCCAGCATTTGCTAATGTATCAATAGCTTTTTTTATTCTCCCTTCTTTGTTTTCAATAAAAACTGAAATTTGAATTGCCATTTTATCACCTTTTTATAAGTTCCTTTCATCGATTACACGAATAGCTTTACCTTCACTTCTAGGAAGTGATTCTGGTTCACATAATGTTACATCTACTCTCAAACCAGTTTCTGATCTAATAGATGCTTGTATTTGTTTTTCTAATTTTTCCATTGCTCGGATTTCATCTGAGAATAATTCTTTTGAAGCTTCTACTTTAACTTCAACTTCATCTAATATGTCTGGTCTTGTCACATGGATTAAGTAGTTTGGACTGGCGCCTTCAATTTTAAGCAATGCTTTTTCAATTTGTGATGGGAATACCATAACACCTTTGATTTTTAACATGTCGTCACTTCTTCCAGTAATTCTTGTCATTCTAATGGTGGTTCTGCCACATTCACATTTGTCGGCATTTAATGAAGTCAAATCTTTAGTTCTAAATCTTAAAATAGGCATTCCAGTTTTTGTAAGGGATGTTAATACTAATTCTCCACTTTCGCCGTAATCTAGGGTTTCTCCAGTATCTGGATTAATAATTTCTGGATAGAAATGATCATCTTGAATGTGCATACCGTTTTGCTCATCACATTCCTGTGCAACTCCAGGACCCATTACTTCGGTCAATCCGTAAATATTATGGGTTTTTATTCCAAGAGATTCTTCAATTCTTTTTCTCATTTCATTTGTCCACATTTCAGCTCCATGAATTCCTATTTTTAAGTTAATGTCTTCTAATGGGATTCCTGCTTTTTGACGGGATTCTCCTAAATACATTGCATATGATGGTGTACAGGTTAAAATCTCACTTTGAAAATCAATCATTGTGTCTAATTGTCTTTGTGTGTTTCCTGCGGAAATTGGGATGGTTATTGCACCCATTTTATTTCCACCATGGTGTATTCCAAATCCTCCGGTAAATAATCCATATCCGTATGCATTTTGGATAATGTAATCTTTTTCAGCTCCAGCCATTTTTAAACCACGGGCAATACATTCTCCCCAAATTTCTAAATCATTTTGGGTATATGCAGTTACTGTTGGTTTTCCTGTTGTTCCTGATGATGCATGGATTTCTACGATTTCATCACGTGGAACTGCAAGTAAACCTAGAGGATATGCCTGTCTCAAATCACTTTTTGTTGTGAATGGAATTTTTTCAATATCCTTTAATGTTTTTATGTCTTCTGGTTTTAATCCTATTTCATCAAATCTTTTTTTATAAAATTCTACATTCTCATATGCAAGTTGCACTGTCTTCTGCAGTCTTTCAAGCTGAATTTTTTCTTTATCTTCTTTATTCATGCATTCTGCTTTTTCATCCCAAAACATTTTATCCCTATTTAAAATTATTTTTTATACGTTTTATTATTGGTTTTTTATAGAATATAAAGATTTTTTTTAATTGTGTATTTGTTTAGTAAACTTTACCTATCCTTTTAGTCATTTTAAATATTTTTTTAATTATTTAGGTATTTTATATACTTTAATATATTGTACAAAAATGTACTTTAATGTATATTTGAAGGTAATATTTAAATAAATTTAATTATATATAATACGTGTGTCTAATAGTTATATGTAAATGAGGTTAAATTATGGACGTAATGATTTTAGCTATTGTTTTTATAATCTATATTTTTGCATTAGTTTTTGTAGGTTATTATGCATACAAAAAAACTAATTCCTCAGAAGATTTTATGATAGCTGGTAAGGATACTCATCCATTTATTATGGCGATGAGTTATGGAGCTACTTTTATATCGACGGCAGCTATTGTAGGTTTTGGGGGTGTTGCTGGTGAATATGGGATGAGTGTTTTATGGTTGGCATTCTTAAATATTGTTGTCGGCGTGCTCATAGCATTTATATTTTTAGGAAAAAGAACTCGTAGAATGGGTCATGCATTAGGCTCTTTAACATTTCCTGAATTTTTGGGAAAACGTTTTGATTCAAAGTTTATTCATTACTTTTCAGGATTAATTATTTTTTGTGCAATGCCTCTTTATGCGGCTGTAGTTTTAATTGGAGCTGCAAGGTTTTTAGAATCTTCTCTTTTAATTGATTTCAGTATTGCACTTCTTATTCTATCAATAATTATCACATTCTATGTATTATTTGGTGGAATTAAGGGTGTAATGTATACTGATGCATTGCAGGGTTCTATCATGGTAGTTGCAATGATATTTTTGCTTGTGTTTATATATTGGCTTCTTGGAGGGGTCACCCATGCAAACACCGCCCTTACAAATATGGTAAACTTGTATCCTGCTGATGCCATAGCAACCGGTGGTACGGGATGGACGAGTTTTCCAACGTTGGGAACTCCATTCTGGTGGTCATTGGTATCATCCACTCTTATTGGTGTAGGTATTGGTGTACTTGCTCAGCCATCCTTAATCGTAAGATTCATGACTGTTAAATCAGATAAGGAATTGAACAGATCTGTTTTAATTGGAGGAATATTCATTGCAATCATGCCAACAACTGCATATATCGTAGGAGCATTGTCTAATGTTTATTTCCATCAGAATTTAGGTAAAATTGCTGTTGATGTGGTGGGAGGAAATATTGATAAAATTATACCAACATTCATTACTTCAGCATTACCTGAATGGTTTGTATATGTCTTCTTATTGTCATTAATTGCGGCGGCTATGTCAACAATATCTTCTCAATTACATACTCAGGGAACTGCATTTGGTGTGGATATTTATGGTACAATAAGAGATAAATCCAAACAGAAATTGGATCAGGTTAGCATTTCAAGGGTAGGTATTTTAATAGCTATTATTTTGGCTTTAGTAATGGCATTTTCACTTCCAGGAAGTGTAGTTGCTTTAGGTACAAGTTTGTTCTTTGAAATTTGTGCTGCAGCATTCTTGCCAGTATTTTTAGGTGCACTTTACTGGAAAGGAATTACAAGACTCGGAGCTATTGCAGGTATTGTTTCAGGAACAATTGTAAGTTTATTCTGGTTGATATTTGTATTTGCAAAAACCGCAAAAGGTCTTGGAATTTGTATGGCGTTATTTGGTGTAGAAACATTACTGCCTACAGCACCATGGCCATTCATTGATGTGATGTTGATTGCTGTACCTGTCTCAGCAATATTTACTATTGTTGTAAGTTTGCTTACAAAGCCTCCTGCTCAGGAAGTTATTGATGGAGCATTTAAAAACATAGATGATAAAGGAAGTGAAGCATAATGATGATTTTAGGAATTGAAGACCCATGGATTTGGGGAGTATATGTTGGAATTATATTATCTACACTTTTATGTATTATTTATGGTATAGTAAACTGGAATAAGGGTGATTAAAACCTTTTTCCATTCTTTTTTTAATTAATGTTTTTGGATTCTTCATTC
Organism: Methanobrevibacter millerae; assembly: GCF_001477655.1. Lineage (NCBI taxonomy): Archaea > Methanobacteriati > Methanobacteriota > Methanobacteria > Methanobacteriales > Methanobacteriaceae > Methanobrevibacter > Methanobrevibacter millerae. The sequence continues at coordinate 738,353 of NZ_CP011266.1, forward strand.
ACATAAACTTATAATTTTCAGTTTTAAAAACTTTTTTTAGATATAATTAAATATTATTGGTATTTTTAGATAAATTAAATTATTTTTACTTAATTTTAAATATTACTTTTTTAATTAGCCCTATTTGTTAAATAAATATTTTTGGTTATTTTAACTAATGAAAAAGAAATTGGTGTTAAAAACAGTAATAATTAATGGTGATGGAATGCATGTTAAACAAAATGAGATATTTGGCTAATGGTGTGGAATCAATCGGTATGAATGTATGAAAAGTATTATTTGTGAATTTATGATGGGGATTTTTATATGTTAATGATAAAAAAGATGGTTGAAAATAGTATTGTTTTCCATATTTTTAGGTTAAACTAAATATAAATTATTATTTTTTCTTTATTTAAGTTTAACTAAATTAAAAATAGTTAATTTTAAATATAACTTATTATTAATTATTAATTAAGTTATGTGGGTGATAAATGAGGTTTTATATTTTATCATCAAATTGGAAAAAGAAAATATAACTTTTCTTTTTCACCATTTTTGGTTACTTTTTTCTAAAAATATAATATTCATGTTAAATATATTTATTATTAAATTTTTGTTAGGAGGAATTATTTTGAAGTTAAAGAAAAATGATCCTGATTTTTTTGAAATATTCAATAACTTTAATAACAATGAAATTCTAGAATATGTCTCTATATCTAAAAGAACCCGATTTATAGTTACTTTGGCTACTTTAATTACTAATACTTCAAAAGAAAAATATTCAATTGCTGTTCGTGATGCTTTGGAAGTATTGGGTCCTATTGAAATAAAAGAAGTATTATATCAGTCTGTTGCATATGTTGGCCTTGGAAAAATATTTGAGTTGTTTGAAATAACGAATAATGTTTTAACTGAAAATGGAATTGATCTTCCATTAAAATCAATTTCAACAGTTAATTCTGAAAATAGGCATGAAAAAGGTTTGGAAATTCAAAAAAGATATTTTGGTTCTGAAATGATTGAATCAATGATTGAAAATGCTCCTGAAGGTCAAGAAAGATTCAATGACTTTTTAGCAGGATTTTGTTTCGGCGACTTTTATACAAGAGATGCATTATCTGACCAAGACCGTGAATTAATTACTTTTTCCATACTTGCAACTTTAGGTGGTTGTGAAAATCAGCTCAGGGGTCATGTATTGGGTAATTTGAATGTTGGTAATGATAAAGATATTTTAATCGATGCATTAACTATTCTTTTACCATATATCGGATTTCCAAGAACATTGAATGCATTGGCCATAATAAATGAATATTAATGCATTAAGCATTAATATTTAAATTCATATTTCTCTTCAATGGCCATCATGTTTCTGAATTCCGCAGTTGCATCATCCAAATAGAACATTGCCATTTCCCATCCGTTTTCTTTGTAGATTTCACCAATTTCAGGCATGAGTTCAAATGTTTTTTCAACAAGTTCTGGATTTGGGTCTGCTTTTGCAGTACCGTAATATCTTAAGAATTTGTCTTTTGTTTCATTCAATGCAACAATTTCTATTTTAGGGTTTTCTTCGATTTGTTTCCATACTTCTTTGAAACTTCCAACTCCAAAGTAGATTTTATCGTCTTCGAGCATTTGAAAACCTAATGGTCTGCATTTGGCTTGATCACCATCTATAGTTGCAAGGAAGAATACTCCAGCTTCAGCTAAAAAATCACTTACTTTTTTTATATCTGACATTTTATCACCAATACAAAGTGTTTATATTTTTATATTATTTAATATTTCTTTAATTTAAGGTAAGATTATAACAGTTTAAGTTAATTAACTAGTTTTTTAGTATTTGTAGCAATCTTTTGTATGATTGTCTATAATGCCAATTGATTCTAAATAAGAATATATTGTAGTTGACCCTACAAACTTCATGCCCCTTTTCTTCAAATCTTTAGCTATTTTATCGGATAATTCTGATTTTGTCTTGTATTCGGCTTTTATAATTTTACCATCAGTAAATCCCCAGATATAATTTGAAAAACTGCCATATTCTTTTTGTATTTTTTTAAATACTCCAGCATTCGCTATTGTAGCATTGATTTTCCCTTTATGGCGAATTATTTTTTCGTTTTCAAGCAATTCATTCACTTTGTTTTCATCATAATCAATAATTTTTTCAATATCAAAATCATCAAAGGCTTCTCTAAATGCATCTCGCTTTTTTAATATGGTAATCCATGACAGTCCTGCCTGAAATGATTCTAAAATTAACATTTCGAATAGAATATTGTCATCATATTTTGGTACGCACCATTCTTCATCATGATATTTTAGATAAATCTTTTCCTTTCCCTCAACCCAAGAGCATCGTTTTTTTATCATAATTATTAATATTAATTAAATCCATAAATAGTATTAACATTTTTTTTGGAGATAATATGAAATATAGAACGTTAGGTAATACGGGGATTAAAGTTAGTGAAATAGCTTTTGGTGCAGAATGGTATGTTGAAAGACCGTATGAAGAAGTTGAAGAGATAGTAAGGCATTGTGAGAATAATGGAATAAATTTTCTGGATTGTTGGATGAGTGAACCAACTGTCAGAACAAATTTGGGTAAGGCAATAAAAGATACTCGAGATAAATGGGTTATCCAAGGTCATATCGGTGCAACCTGGCAAAACAATCAATATGTAAGAACACGTGAAATGGATAAGGTAAAAGAAGCTTTTGAAGATTTCATGGAAAGATTTCAAATGGATACACTTGATTTTGGTATGGTTCACTATGTTGATGAGCTAAAAGACTATGATGAAATAATGTCTGGAGAATTTATTGAGTATGTTCGCCAATTAAAAGAAAAAGGCATCATCAAGCATATTGGTTTAAGTACACATAACACCGACATTGCTCTTTTGGCAGCTGAAAATCCTGAAATTGAGTTGTTAATGTTCAGTATCAATCCTGCTTATGATATGTTTCCTCCAACGGAAGTAATTGAAGATTATTCTGATGATGATAAATACACAGATTTGGCGGGTCTGGATCCAAGACGGGCTGAACTTTATCAGTTGTGTGAAGATAATGGAATGCCTATTACAGTAATGAAAGGATATGCAAGCGGAAGATTGTTTAATGACAATGATTCTCCATTTGGAGTAGCTTTAACTCCAATTCAATGTATTCATTATGCATTAGAACAAAAGGGTGTAGCCAGTATTTTTGTCGGGGTGAATAATGTAGAAGAATTGGATGCCGCAATTGAATATGAAACTGCAGAGGAGAGTCAAAAAGAGTATAAGGATATTTTAGCTAATGCACCAAAGCATTCATTTGAAGGAAAATGTATGTACTGTGGGCATTGTGCACCATGTACCGCAGGAATTGATATTGGTGGATTGATTAAGTTATATGATTTGGCTGTAATTCATGATGAAGTTCCCCAAAGTGTTCAGGAACACTATAATAATTTGACTTATGATGCAACTGAATGTATTGCATGTGGAGAATGTGAAGATAGATGTCCGTTTAATGTTAAAATTGTAGATATAATGTTGGATGCTCAAGATTTATTGAATTAATAATGTAAAATGAAGAAAATTCTATTAATTATAGATGATAATTTAAATAATTAATGAATATCGGATAATTTCATATTTACAATTTATAATGAATTTAATTAAAAAAGAAGAAAAATTAATTTAAGAGGGATTATATGAAAAAATTAGCTTTTGGAATGATGAGATTACCAAAATTTGATGAAAATGATGATTCAACTGTAGATTTTGAACAGGTAAATGAAATGGCAGATCTATTTTTAGATAAAGGGTTTACTTTTTTTGATACTGCATATCCTTATCATATGGGAAATAGTGAAATTGCATTTAGAAAAGCAGTAGTTGAAAAATATCCGAGGGATTCTTATGTTGTGGCAGATAAATTACCATTATTTTTAATAACCTCTGAAGATCAGCTTGAACCAATATTTTCCGAACAGCTTGAACGCACAGGTTTGGATTACTTTGACTATTATTTGTTGCATAATGTAAGTGGCTTTTCAGAACAGGGATTTCTGAATGTTGATTCTTTTGCATTTGCAAACAAGAAAAAGCAAGAAGGTAAAATAAAGCATTTGGGATTATCTACTCATGCAAATGCAGAGTATTTGGATAATATTTTAACAATACATCCAGAAATGGAATTTGTCCTGCTCCAAATTAATTATCTTGATTGGGAAAATGAAGGGGTGGAATCAAGAAAATGTTATGAGGTTGCATGCAAACATAATAAGCCTGTTTTGGTAATGGAACCTTTAAAAGGAGGTTTTTTGGCAGACATTCCTCCTGAAGCCGAAAAATTAATGAAAGACTATAATCCTGATGCCAGTGTTATTTCATGGGCATTAAGATTTGTTGCAAGTCTGGATAATGTTTGTATGGTTTTGACTGGAGCAAGCAGTTTAAAACAATTGGAAGAAAATATTGATGATTTTGAAAATTTCACACCTTTAAATGATGAAGAATATGAAATACTTGATAAAGTAAGGGAAATTATTAACTCAAACATTACCGTAGAATGCACTAAATGTAAATATTGTTTGGATGCATGTCCTGAAGAAATTAACATTCCAAAACTCTTTGATTTATATAATAACGAAAAAATACAGGATTTGGGTGATTGGACGCCTGTCGGTAATGCTTATGTGAACTACTCAAAGCTTCCTGGTGTTGGTTTGGCATCTGATTGCAGTGAATGTGGTGCATGTGTTGAAGAGTGTCCTCAGCATATTGATATTCCAGAAGTCATGAAAGACGTTGCCAAAACATTTGAAACGGATTATTATGGATTTGTCGATTAACTGATTTTCAAATCCAATTTTTTTATTAATTTTTATGAGCAAATTTTAATACTATTAATAATATATTTATAAATAATTAAATTAATTTTGAGGATATTATTATGATACCTGGTATGAATAAAAAACAAATGAAACAAATGGAAAGACAAATGAAAAAAATGGGCATGAAAATGGAAGACCTAAATGGGGTTACTGAAGTCATTATCCGTTTTGAAGACAAAGAATTAATTATTGAAAATCCTAGTGTTAGTTTAATGAATGTTATGGGTCAGGAAACATACCAAGTTGAAGGTAACGCCCGTGAAGTAGAACTTGAATATGAAGTTGAAATTCCTGATGAAGATGTTGAAATGGTAGCTAATCAGGCTAATGTTTCTGAAGATGTTGCCAGACAAGCTTTGGAAGAATGTAAAGGGGATCTTGCTGAAGCTATCATGAAATTAGCCCAATAGATATTATGACAGTTATTGCACATATTTCTGATTTACACGTGAGTAGCACTGCTTTTGATGAAGCAGTTTTTATGAAAGCGGTAAATGAAATAAACAATTTGCAACCTGACATGATTATTTTAACTGGGGATATAACTGATAATGGTTATTATAGAGAATATCAGCAAGCTATTAAATATCTTGACATGTTTGAATCACCATTATTTGCTGTTCCAGGTAATCATGATTCACGTAATCTAGGTCATCAGACTTTCGAAGAGTTGATTGGTGAAAGCAGTTGGAAATTAACTAAAGAAAATGATTTTACAGTAATTGGTCTTGATAGCAGTTCTCCTGATGAAAATAGGGGACATATTGGAAAGCCTCAGCGTATGTGGATGGAGCACCAGTTGGATGAATGTGTTGTCAATGATTTATCGTCTATCATAGCTCTTCACCACCATGTTGTTCCAATACCGGACACTGGTCGTGAACGCAACGTTTTATCTGATGCTGGAGATATTTTAAAGGTTTTAACCACTCATGAGGTTGATTTAATATTGTCAGGACATAAGCATGTTCCAAACATCTGGAAATTAAATGAAACTATTATTGTCAATGCAGGTTCTATCAGTTCTAATAAATTAAGAGGCAAGATAAAAAACTCCTACAATGTATATATCATAGATGATGAAACGATTGAAATATTTTTAAATATTGTTGGCGGAGAAAAATTTTTATTCGGTAAATATCGAAGAAAACATTAAATATATAATTAAGTTAATATAATAAATGATTGAATAGATTAGTTTTATGGTGGTATTATGAAAGTCGTTGTAGATGCTTCTAATGTTGCACATCATGTAAAAAATGAAAACTCACAGCCTCAAATGGTTAATATTTTAGCTGCTGTTAAGGCGTTAGAGGAAAGTGAAGATGAATTTGTTATTATAGCTGATGCATCACTTCGTCATGAAATTGATAACAAAGATGCTTTTTTAAAACTGTTGGAAAGTGATAATGTGGAAGAAGTTCCGGCAGGAAATGATGCTGATCATTTTATTTTAGAAATTGCATATAGTGAAAAAGCAAAAATTTTATCAAATGATAAATTCAGGGATTATGCTGCTGAATTTAAAAACATCAATTCATTTAGAATTCCATTTGTTATAAAAGACAATAGGTTGACTTTTGGAAGGCCGAAAAAACCTAAACATGATAAGAATATTTTGCAGAATATTTCCGATGAAATTATTAAGCAATTAAACTTCAGAAAATGGGAAGTTTATACTGGTAAGGAAGGGCTGGAAATTTCTCCATTGAATATTGCTAAACAAGCTATTATTAGAATAGATGATGAGAACAATATTAATTCAAAAGTTGAAAATATTTTCTCAAAAATTCCTATGTTCAATAAAATTGTTGACATGGTTGATGATGTTGAAATAGCAGCACCTTATGTTATTTTTGTGCTCGTGCATCCGAAAGACTATAAATTGGCTGTAAAGAATGCAGGTAATATTTCTGTTACTGTGGCTGATAGATTAGGTCTTGAGAAAAAACCATTGATTGCTGTTAGGAATGATTTATTTACTAAACCGGGTACTTTTGAATTAAATATTCTGTTGGCTGATGAAGTAACAGAAACTGCTCCATATAATGTATTGGTTCGTGTAAGTACTCATGATGAAGTGTTCATTAAGAAAAATTCCAGAAATATCGCAAGTACTATTGCTGGCAGATTAGGATCATGGAAGTTTCCATTTGTTTCTGTTAAACCTGACATGTTATTGCAACGTCCGGGGGAATTTGAGATTGAATTAGAAAAAGGAGGAAAATTAGATGGTTAATAGCTTATCTAAAGCAGTAATTAAGCTAACCACTGGTCTCACACCAATTAGTGTAGGGACTAAATTTTTTCCAACTGATTCAATGCAAAATGAGTATGTTGAATTATTCAATTACACTCAAACGATATTATTTGAATTAGAAAAAGCGGATATTAATTCTGAGAGTATTCAAAGTAATCTTATAAGGGATATTGGTGCTGAAAATATTCCTGCGGAGTTTAATTTTTATGAGATTAAACCTGCTGAAAATAAAATTGAAGAATATGCGCTTGTAAGTAATATCGTTATGGGTAGTGACCGTTATTTTTATGTTGAACTTCCAAATCCGTCAAATTTAATTAATATTTTTGTTAAGATTATTGAGAATGAAAAAGGGGAAATTGTTGAAAAAAGCTCTACTGAACTTGTTGCAAAAATGTTGAGTAAAAACGATGCAATTAGGGTGGCAATTGAATTAATTGGAATAGGGCTTGAAAGAGGTGTTGAAGTGATTTCTGCCGTTGGAATGACTGGTGCAGCTTCAATTGAAAGATCAATTAATTACAGACAAAATTTAGGTAATTTCCCAGGTGTTGCTTTTACAAAACTTGGTGGTGAATATGCTTTGGTCTTTGAAGGTCCGTTTAAATTATCCAAATCTAAACCATCCGAATTTCAGAATTATTTATTTGTTGATTTGATTGACTCCACAGGTTATACTAGTAAACATGGTAAAACTCAGCTAGTTGATTTAATGACAAATATTAAATATTTCATTGAAAGTGAATGCGGTGGAGAACTTGAGGGATATAGAGAAGGTGGGGATGATTTTATTGCACGTTTCCCATCTAAAGATTTAGCTATTCGTGCAGGTTTGGACGCTGCATGGTTTGCATTGGACAATGATGCTAAAATCAGAGCAGGTGTTGGTAGAAGCCGAAGAGAAGCTGGTGAAAGAGCTCAGCTGGTTGATAATTTAGGTTCATCATCTCCATTATCATTAGTGGTTTTTGAACTTGCTAATGGTTTATACGCATATAATGTTCCATCAGAATTTACAAGGACATTAATCAATTTATTTGAAAATGAAAAACAAAAGTTAATTGGTGTATTTGCTTTTGTATTTATAATTACGTATTTATTGAGTGTATTGGGCTTAGGTGCTTTTAGTTTCATAACAATCATTATAGCATTAGTCTATGCTTTGGTAGCTTGATTTTAAAAAAATATAAAAAGGTAGTAATGTGACTAGGAAAAATGAAGGAAAAATAGCTTTAATTATGATATTGGCATTAATCGCTTTTGTCATTGGATCGGCCATAGGTATTTCAGTAAGTATTGGTGAACATGAAAATCAGACTGCTGAAAATAATACTACTCATTATGAAAATGTAACTGTTGAAATGACTTCAAATCTTAATAAGAATAAGACTGTTGTGTTTGATCAAGTGCAAGATTCGGTGGATTACAATAATAATCAAACATTACAAAATAATACTGCATATAATTGATTAGGTGATTAAATGGATTTCATTAGGGATGTTGATGGTGGTTTTTCCATTATTGAGAATGTCAAAGTTTCAGGAGCACGTGAAGGTAAATATGGGGTCACGGTGATTTTAGCACCAAACAGCACTGCTTCAGCAGTTTTCACTACAAATAAAGTCGTTGCAGCACCAGTGACATATACAAAAAATGTTGTAAAGAATGGAATTGTTTCTGCTGTTGTAGTAAATAGTGGGAATGCAAATTGTTTTACTGGTAAAAAAGGAATTGAAGACTGCGAAGAATTGGTGAATATTGTTTCAAAAGATTTGAAAGTTCCTGCGGGTGAAATTGCAATTTGTTCAACGGGTGTTATTGGTCGTGAAATGCCGATGGACATTATATCTAAGGTAGCTTATGAATCTATTTCTAAATTGGACAATAAACCTGAAAACTCTTTGGCAGCTGCAAAAGCTATCATGACAACAGATACTTTTCCAAAAGAAGAAGCTGTTGAAGTTACTTTATCTGATGGTGAAGTTATTAAAATTGCAGGTATCACTAAAGGTAGTGGTATGATTGCTCCAAATATGGCAACAATGTTGTCTTTTATTGTGACTGATGCAGTAATCTCTCAAAAAGCTATTAAGAAAGCATTGACTAAGGCTACTGATTTAAGCTTTAATATGATTGTTGTTGATGGTGATGAAAGTACCAATGATACTTGCATGATGTTGGCGAATGGATCTTCTGGTGTTGATGTTGAAACAGACAGTGGAATAGACCCGAATTTCCAAGAAGGTCTTAATCATATCTGTATTAATTTGGCTAAAAAAATGGCTCGTGATGGTGAGGGCGCATCCAAATTCATTGAAGCAAATGTTAAAGGTGCAGAATCATTTGATGATGCGAAACTCGCTGCTAAAGCAATTGTAACATCTCCATTATTCAAGTCTGCAGTATTTGGTGGTGATCCTAACTGGGGTAGGATTGTTTCAGCCATAGGTTATTCTGGCAGTGAATTAAATCCAGATATTGTAACTATTGCAATCGCTGATGATGAAGATGAGGTTGACCTTGTTCGCAAAGGTGAAATTCTGGCTTTTGATGGAACCACTTATTTGGAACGTGCAGAAAAGATAATGCAGTCTAAAAATGTCACTGTTAAAATTAACATGTTTTTAGGTGATGGTGAGGCTACTGCATGGGGTTGTGATTTAACATATGATTATGTTAAAATCAATGCAGAATACACTACATAAGAAAAGTTTATATATACTTTAAGAACAAATATTTTTATGTTCTATAATAATTCTGATATTATAATTATAAAATTTTAAGGAGGGTAGATTATGGCAAAAGTTAAAGGTACTAACAGAAGAACAAGACAAAAAAGAAGTTATACTAAACCTGGTAGTAAAAGAGGAAGAGGAGTTAAACAAACTTGGAAAAAATAAATCCTCTTAAAACTACTTTTTTTTATTTAACCATTAACCAATCATAAATTTCTTATATTTTAATTGATTTTATATGTTATTATTTTATCTATTATTTATTCAACTATTGTTTTAATTTAGGGGTCATGTCATTTAATAAATTTTAGTCATTGATTTTGTGGTCTGTTATTGTCTGATGTAGATGTGATGTTATAAAAATATCTTTTCAATCGAAGTGAAAACTATTTCACTAAAAATATATACTATCTTTAAAAGATTTATTATTAGGTGAAAATATGAAGATGCCAGCAAATGGACATAGAGCACATGGATTTTCAAGTGAATTCTTTTTAGATTCAAATGAAATAATTGATGAATTGAATCTTAACGGTTCAGAAATTATAATGGACGCAGGATGTGGTGACGGACATATTGCAATTAAGCTATTGGATGAATATATTGATTCCGGTAAAGTTTATGCAGTAGATATTTATGATGCTTCAATTGAAGATATGGAAAAATATAAATTAGAAAACAATGTAGATAATTTAATTAATATTGAAGCAGATATTACCAAAGGTATTGAAGAAATTGACGATAAAACATTGGATGTAATTTTGATGGTAAATGTTTTTCATGGATTCACTGCTTCAAGAACAGTCGATGAAGCAATAAGTGAATTTTCCCGTTTGATTAAGGATGATGGTAAGATAGCCATCATGGATTATAAAAAATGGGATGTTCCTAAAGGGCCTCCAACTCAAGTAAGAAGTTCTCCTGATGAACTTGAAGAGATATTTGCAAAGCATAATCTAAAAATGACTTACTTAAATGAAGAGATTGGAGAAGATATTCCTCAGGGAAAATCACATTTCTTCATTGTCTTTGAAAAGGAGTAATTTAAATGATTTTTGCAGCTATATTGGCAGGCGGAATTGGATCAAGAATGGGTGAAACAGACACTCCAAAGCAATTTTTGACATTGGGTGATAAGCCGGTCATTGTTCATACAATCGAAAAGTTCGCAATTAATTCTAAATTTGATAAGATTATTGTTTTGTCTCCAAAAAACTTTATCAACTACACAAATGATTTAATAAAAGAGTATTTTGGTGATAATAATAACCTTGTTGTTTTGGAAGGTGGAAAAACAAGGAATGATACATTGATAAATGCAATTGAGTATATTAATGATAATTTTGATATCGATGATGATTCAATAATTGTTACTCATGATTCTGTACGTCCATTTGTCACTCACCGCATAATTGAGGATAATATAAAAGCTGCAAAAGAATTTGGTGCATGCGATACTGTTGTTCCAGCTACAGACACTATTGTGGAAAGTGTTGATTCTAAATTGATTAAAAATATTCCTATTAGAGATAACTATTATCAGGGTCAGACTCCACAAAGCTTCAAAATAAATAAGTTGTCTGAATTAGTAAATAGTTTATCTGAAAGCGAAAGCAATATTTTAACTGATGCATGTAAAATATTTGTTCTTAAAAATGAAGATGTATATCTGGTTGATGGTGAAATAACAAATATTAAAATTACATATCCTTATGATTTGAAATTAGCTAATACAATTTTAAAGGAAATCTAGCATGATTAATATTATTTATAGATTGAAATATCCAAAATTCTTTGAAGAATCAATTGATAATATTGAATTGGATGGTGTGGTTGTGCGACCGACTTATCTGTCAATATGTAAGGCAGACCAAAGGTATTATCAAGGTTCAAGACCTCCCGAAGTCCTCTCACAGAAACTGCCTATGGCTTTAATTCATGAGGCTGTCGGTGAAGTGGTTCATGACAGTAAATCTGTATTCGATTCTGGAGATAATGTTGTCATGATTCCCAATACTCCAATGGGCAGTGATTGTTATCGTGCTAATTATTCTACTTTATCTAAATTTAGAGGAAGTGGATTTGATGGTTTTACAAGTGATTTGGTTAGTTTAAATCATGACAGGGTAGTTAGGCTTCCGGATAATTTTGATTTAAGGGTTTCATCATTCATTGAATTAATGACTGTTGCTTATCAGGGAATAATGAAGTTTAAAGAATTTAAAAAGGCATCCTGTGGTGTGCTGGGTGTTTGGGGAGATGGAAATCTAGGTTATATCACTGCATTATTTTTAAAAGAGATTTGTCATGATAGTGAAATTGTTGTTTTTGGAAAGCATATGGAAAATTTAAACCTGTTTTCATTTGCAGATAAGGTTTACATGATTAATGATGTTCCTGAAGGTTTTAAAATAGACCATGGATTTGAATGTGTTGGTTCTGCTGCTTCACAATCTGCGATTGAACAAATTATTAATCTGATTAATCCTCAAGGAACAATAAACTTGTTTGGTGTAAGTGAATATCCAATACCAATAAATACACGTATGGTGTTGGAAAAGGGATTGACATTGCAGGGAAATAGCCGATCTGAAAGGGAAGATTTCGAAGGTGTTGTCAGCATCCTTCAAAATAATCCTAATCTTTTTGATTACTTGTCTAAATTAATTACAAATGTCTGTGAAATTAAATCCATTGATGACTTGAAAAAATCATTTGACAGGGATTATATTTCAGACTTTGGAAAAACCATATTGAAATGGGAAATTTAGATTATTTTAATGCTCTGTTTAAAAGTCTCAAACATTCGATTCTTAAATTTTTCCTGTCTTTTTCAGGACAGTATAATGGAATCATGAATAATGTATGTATATCTTCATTGCTAATACAGATATTTTTGTCAATTTTTTCTTTTATGTGATATAATATGTCATATATGGGACTTCCTGCAAAACAGGCCAGTTTAATATTAAATGATGCTTCTGATGGGATAGTGCATTCTGGAGTCAATATTTTGACTGTATCTGGACATAATACGTAAATTGATATTGAAACATTATTTATGTTATATAGTTCTTCTGCCAATTCAATGTATTTTGCTAATTCATTTTCATCAAAGTCATTTATTTGATATTCCAAATCGATAAGTTCTCCATTTTCTGTTATGAATATGTCTCCTCCTTTATAACAGTTCTTTTTAATGTCAGTCATTTCTGGGGGAGCAAAGCCCAATATTTTTCGTTCTTCATCGAATACTTCTTTTATTATTATGATTTCTTTTTGCATATTTTCTTCGTTCATTTAAATCTAACCTCTATTTAAATAATTTGTATTATTTAATATGGTTTTTAATACTTTATAAATTGTTAAGTTTCTTATTAAAGCAATTTTAATCAGTTATATGAAAATTTAATAGATAATATAATATTAATTTTTTGAGGTATTTTTTAATGTTCTGGTTCTGTTATTCCAAAAATTTATATACTACTTAAACACAACATATTATTACACAATGTGTTTATGGTGTGGTTAAGACACATTTGTGATAATTGGGGGTGAGGCAAAAATAGTTTAAAAGCATATTCAATACTCATATTACACCTTTTAGAAAAAACACTAAAATATTGTACATAGTATCACTTATAACTTGTTTGACTTCGAACACGTAAAAACACGAAAATCATGTTAGAAGAAAATAGTTGTTTTGTTTTTTGTATCATTTTTATTTTAACTCCTTTTTGGCTTGGATAAACACGCACCAACACTAACCATTTCCATTTCTAACATGATTTTAAATTTATTTAATTATTTTTGATTTTATTCTCTCTATTCTTGAAGAATTTTTTAATTGTGCTAATCTGATTTTGAAATCGGCTTCAGATGGTATTTCATAGAGCCGTATATTTATTTTAATTGATGGTGCACAGTAGACATACACATTAACCTTCTTTTTGGTTTTTTCATATAATGCCTCTGCAAATTCGATATAATTAATATGATCTTCCACGTCATAGTCTCTTTCCTGAATTTCCAAATCAATGAATTCTCCATCAGACAATGTGTAAACCGATCCTCCTTGATAATATTTGCTATCTACTTTTCTTATCTCTTCGGGTGTTTTTTCAACAATTGTTCGATTATCCTTAAATGCTTTTCTAATTAATTCTATTTCAGGTTCATTCATTTTATCAGTCCTTTATTTATAATTTTTTTCCATAAGTTTAGGCATTCGACTCTTAAGTTTCGTTTGTCTTCAGGAGGCCCCATATATGGTATCATTTTCAATGCATTCAAATCTTCATTGTCCAATTTCTCATGATTTTCAACTAGACTCTGGATATGTCTTAGGGTATCGTATGCACTTGAATACTCAATTAGTGATAAATTTATTGTTATTGGGGCAGTTGATTCTATTTCTTTTGTTACTTTTAATTTAACATGGGGTGAGCCTAAGATATAAATGCTGATTTCTTTTTTGCTTTTTTTATATAATTCCTCTCCATATCTTTGATATTGATCCAATTCTTTATTTCCAAAGTCATTTTTTGTCATCGATAATGAAATGAATTCATTATTTCTTGTCTTGTATATCGTACCGGGAATTTCATGTTTTTTCGCGATTTTTTGTATTTCATCAGATGCTTTTCCAACAATTTCTCTGTAGTCCCCAAAGACATTTTCTATCAGAGTATATGCTGTTTCATCATAATTTATTTCACACATTATTTTTCACCTTTTTTGATTAAATTATTTTATAGTTAGTTATATTAAATTTTAAAGTTTATAAATTAGTATAGTATGATTTTATACAATATTCTATCGTAATACAATAAAATAAGTTCATATGAATATTATTTTGTGGAGGTAAATTTTTTTATTTAATAATTAAAAAATTATCATACCTCTTTAAAATTCATATTTTTGGAGGGTGTTGATTTTTCTATGATTCATTAAATTCCATGATATAAAAGAAAGTATTAAAGTAACTTAGAATATAATATAGTATTATACTTAAAAGTAAAAAGGTGTTTAAGTGAGTGAACAAAAACTAGAGATATTTAATGTTTTGAATTTTTTGAATAGTGGTTATGAACTTGAAGATATTTTAAAAGAGGGAAATTTTGGAACTTTTCCATCAGCTGAAGATTGCATCAATTATTTAGTTGAAAATGGCTATCTTTCTGGTGAAGGGGAAACTATTAGTGCTGAAAGCATTTCTAAAAAATATACTGTAGCTCAATTAAAAGAATTATTAAAGGAAAATGGTTTAAAAGTTTCAGGTAAAAAACAAGAGCTTGTTGAAAGATTATTGCCTGTTTTAGGTGAAAGTTCCGGAGATTATGAGTTAACTGAAAAGGCAAAGGAATTCATTGAAGAAAATCAATGGATAGATTTATACATGTTTGCACTTGTTGCATTCAGATTTGATGACTATGAAACCTATGTTAAGGCATCAGCTGAAGATGATGTTCAGACTGCTTTAAAATTCTGTGATGAAATCATCTCAAGAGCATTAATGTCAAATCAATTTTTAGTATTTATTGATGCATTGTCTGCAAAAGCTCATGTTTATGCATATGATGGCGATTATGAATCATTCCTTGACTATGACTTGCAAAGATTTATCTTAGGATTGAATCCGATTATGGATTTGGATGCACAAACTTATGCGTCATATGATATTATTAATGCAGCAAATGTAATCAATTTAAAAAATGTTACTGAACGATTTAATTTTGGCAGTTTGAAGAAAAGGTTTGATCAAATCTGGGCAAAATCACACATCAAATCTATTACTGTGCCTAAAAAGACTTCTTATAAATTTTTACAAAAAGCGCTTTCTGGTGCAGACATTGAAGAGTTAAACTTCGATTTAAGAGAAAAATACTTTAATAAAAAATATGGAATTTAGATTATGAAAACTAAAGTTGCCGGAATTTTATTTATCATTGGTAGTTTATACTATTTAATTGCTGAAGCTATTTCTGCAACTTTTTTTAAAGCTTCATTAATCAATACTTATGTGTTCCATACCATTTCTGAGTTGGGGATTCCAAATGCAAATTCCCCTTTATTCTGGCTGATGAACTCTGCATTTATTTTAATCGGCTTGACTTTAATATTTGGAAATTTTTATAGATTGAAGGATTATATTATTAAAAACAAGACTATTTTTTATATTTTTACTTTGATAACATCAATTGGAGTTATTATTGTTGGTTTCATTCATGGTGGAAATCCTTTAACTTCTGGATATCACACATTGGGTGCGGTAATGGCAATCTTGGGTGGAAATATCTTGCTTGTTTTTATTTCTAAATCAATGGGTGAATTTCAATATTATCAAAAAATTACCTTTACTTTAGGTATGATTGGTATTATTGTATTTTGGATAATGTTTTTTATTATGGGTAATGATTATATGCCTATATTTGAAAGATTATCCGTTTATACATTGATTGTTTGGTCTTTTATTACAGGTATTTATTTAATTAGGGAAAATTAAGCAATTTTGGAATTATACTGATTCAAAATATAAAACTTTATATACTACTTAATTTAACTAAAACTTAAAGGTGATATTATGGTAAACCTTGATAAAGCTATCGAAGAAGAAATTTTAGCAATTGTAGAAAAATATCAAAAGGAAAATACAAAACTTTTAAACTACCTTATAACAGATGATGAAATCACATTTTTCTCATCAATAGCTAACGGTAGTCAAATAACTGCTGAAGACTTACAAAAAGTTGCAGACATTTTAAAAGGATCCTTTGAAGGAATGGAAATTGTAAATCAGGAATACAGATTCAAATTTAAAATGGGTATTTAACTGCTCATTTTAATTATTCTTTTTTTAAATATTCTTGTGTGAGCTTACATTCACTCATGCATTTTGTACAGCCTAACCCCGCCTTGTATTGATCAATAATGTAGTCTTTGCAGGTTTCAATATCAATAATGTCTTCCCTATTTAAACGGTCATTCCATTTTTGGGGATTTATTGCATTAACGGGGCATGCATCTTGACAGTTAGTGCAGTCATCACATTCTGAATCGGTAATGGGGTTTCCAAATTCAACAGGCATATCAGTCAATATTGCTCCAAGTGCAACTGCTGAACCGTATTCTGGGGTAACGAATAATGCAGACCTTCCAATCCATCCAAGTCCTGATTTTGTAGCTATTGTTTTATATGGCAAAATGCTTAGTAATTTTTCCATATCACATTCATTTCGTGTCATTGTCAATGCAAATGCATCATAACCAAGATTTTTAATGTATTCTTCTCCGTTCATGGCGATTTTGGTCAATTTTCCAATTTGGTCGTGAAAACATTTCCAATATGATTTATAATCTTCTTCGTTTAAGAAATACATTGCTTGCTTTGGGAGTTTTAAAACAAGGCTAATTCCATTGGGTAGACTTGTGAATTCACTTGCAAGACCTTCAACATTCGCGAATCCAACTTTACTTGTTCCCAACTTGATAAGGTAATCTTTAAGATTATTCATTTCAGACATAATATCTTTTTATATTTGAGTAATCATATAAACTTATCACTTTTATTGCACATTTTTAGGAAGGATATAATATGTTGTTCATTTTTTTAATTTAATCACTTTGAAAATGTATGGTGATGTAAACGCTTATAAATAATTAAATTTAATATTTAATGTAGTGATAATATGAATGAAATTGATGTATTGATTGAAGCTTTACCTTACATTAAAAAGTTTCATAATAAAAAGATTTTAATCAAATATGGTGGACATGCTATGATTGATGATGAGGCAATGACTTCCACCGCCCGTGATACAGTATTGCTTAAGTATGTTGGGATGAAACCGCTCATTGTTCATGGTGGAGGTCCGGAAATCTCCCGTTCTATGGATAAGTTAGGAAAAGAACCAAAATTTATCCAAGGTTTAAGAGTAACTGATGAAGAAACAATGGAAATTATTGAAATGGTGCTTGCGGGTAAAATAAGTACTGAAATTGTTTCAGAATTAATCAAGCATGATGGTGATGCAATAAGTTTATCAGGTAAGGATTCCAGTTTGATTTATGCTCATAAAAAAGGATCAAGTAAAATCGAGGGTATTGAAGAAGAGGTTGATTTAGGTTTGGTTGGTGAAGTTGACCAAATTAACTCTGATTTGCTTGAAATGTTAGTAGATAATAATTATATTCCTGTTATATCTCCAATTGGTATTGCAGAAGATGGAACTAGCCTTAACTTAAATGCAGATACTGCTGCAGGTGAAGTTGCAAGTTCTGTGGGTGCTGAAAAGTTAATTATTTTAACTGATGTTCCTGGTGTCTTAAGAGACCCTTCAGATCCTAGCACATTAATTCAAAAAATCAGAATCAGTGAAATACCTCAATTAATTGAAGAGGGCATTATTTCCGGTGGAATGATTCCTAAAATCGAAACCTGTGTCAAAGCTATTGAAAATGGTGTAAAATCTTGCCATATCATTGACGGACGTAAGGAGCATGCAATGTTGTATGAAATCTTTACTACAAATGGTATCGGTACAATGATTTTTGAATAGAATTTTTGTTGATTGGGATAATTTTCCCTTTTAATCTTTTTTTTACTGTATTGATTTCTATCTAATTTAAATATATGGTAATTTAACATTTAATTTGAAGGTTTTATTATCTATATAAAATCATATTGAATGTTGTATTACTTTCAAAATATAAAAAAATAAGTTTTTCTAGATTTTACTTGGATAATTTTTGCCTTTAGGTCATGGCTGATGTATTTGGTGGTTGAAATTTTAATGATATATACTAAGTGTAATACAACAAAATATTTAAAGTTAGATTAATTTCTAACTTTATTTATTTCTGAAATTGTTTTCTTAATTCTCTTCTGAGTAATTTCCAACCATTTACTCTTGGAAGCTCATCTAAATCGTAAATTTTACGAGGTACTTTATATCGAGATAAATTTTCACGGGCATAATTGATTAAACCTTCATGGTCAGGTTTATCTTTCCATACTACTGCAGCTACTGGCATTTCTCCCCTGTGAATATCATCAATACTGAAAATAGCTATTTCCTTTAGTTTAGGATATTTTATTAATACTTCTTCAACTTCTGTTGGATAAATTTTCCATCCGCTCATCACTATCATGTCTTTTTTACGGTCAGTAATGAATAAACGGTTATCTTCATCCAAATACCCTATATCTCCTGTTAAAAACCAACCATCATCTAAAAATGATTCAATAGTTTGTTTTTCTCTTCTCCAATATCCTTTTGCAATTGCAGGACCTCTTAATGCAATTTCGCCTTGTTCATATTTTTCTAAAGTTTTTGTCGGGTCAATTTCATCAACAATTTTCACTTCAGAAAAACAAACTGGATGGCCTACACTTTCAAATCTATCTGCTTCACGATAATCTTCCGGCCTTATTACAGTTCCTGTTCCGATAACGATACTTTCTGACAATCCGTAAGCATTGATGATTGGGATTTGGTATGTTTCATGGAATTCTTTCCATATTTTTTTGTGCAAAGGTCCGCCTCCGCTTATGATTTCACGGACACTTGTTAATTCTTTTGATTTATCCATTGTTGTAAGTGAATGGATTACTGGAGGCATTCCTGTTAAAACAGTTACTTTTTCTTTTTCACATAACTCTATGTATTCATCAAAATTAAACTGTTCTATTAGTATATAATACGCTGCTGCTCTTAATGCGGCTATTGCCCATGAAAGACCAACGTGGGCCATAGGATAAATTCCTAAAAATACATCGTCCTGTTTTAAGGTTAAAACATCACATTCATTGTGTATTGCAGTAAAATAGTTTCCATGAGTTAACATTGCACCTTTTGGCTTTCCTGTTGTGCCTGAAGTATATTGTAATTGGCATAAATCATCCCAATCAGTATCGCGGGCATCCAATACTTCACAATCTTTAAAATCATTCAGATTTTGTGGAATATATGTATTGATATCAATTAAATCTTTTGCATCATCGTCTGTAATCATTAATTTTGCCTGTGAATCAGTAATTATATATTCTAATTCGGATGCAGTAAATACTCTGTTTGTTGGAATGGCTATTGCACCAATTCTCCATACTGCAAAAAGTGAAAATAGATATTCACATGAATTATTTAAATAAATAATTATTCTATCTCCTTTATGAATCTCCAGCGCTTTTAGATTACGCCCAATTTCAGACACTATTGATAATATTTCTCTAGAAGTATATTTTTCTCCAGTTTTAGGATTGAATAAGACTTTTTTATCTAATCTTTGTGAATTTGCATCTAAAAATGTGGTAATGTTTAACAACTAAATCACCTCTTTTAAAATAGCTTCAGTCATTTCAATGGTTTTGGCTTTACCACCTAAATCGGGGGTCAATACTTTCCCTTTGGCAACTATGTTCTCAACAGCTTTATTTATTTTTAATGCAGTTTCTTTTTCCCCCAAATAATCCAACATCATTGCAGTTGATAATATCATTGAACAGGGGTTTGCAATTCCTTTTCCTGCAATATCTGGTGCTGAGCCATGCACTGGTTCAAATAAAGCATTTTCATCACCAAGGTTTCCTGAAGGCGCAAGACCTAATCCTCCAACTAATCCTGCACTTTCATCAGACAATATGTCTCCAAATAAGTTGGTGGATACAATAACATCAAAGTTTTGAGGATTCGTGATGAGATACATTGCAGTTGCATCAACATAAAAGTCTTCTGTTTTTACTTCAGGATACTTTTTTGCAATATTGTAAAATGATTCTTTAAATACACCATCAGTCTTTTTCAATACATTGCTTTTATGAACACATGTAACTTTTTTTTGTTTGTTTCGCCTTTTGGCTAATTTAAAAGCAATATCGGATATTTTTTCACTTGCTTTTCTGGTTATGACTCTTTCAGCTATTACTTGGCTGTCATCACCATATTCGATTTGGCTATATAATCCTTCAGTATTTTCACGTACAATTATAAAGTCAATATTGTCTTTGATGGATTTAACGCCTTTGTATGATTTTATTGGTCTTAAATTAGCATATGCATTAAGTTTTTTTCTTAGATTTATTATTGGGCTTGGTTGACCTGGTGTTGAAGTTGATGCACCGAATAATGTAGCATCACAGGATTTTGCTATTTTAACTGTTTCTTCAGGTAATGTGGTTCCATTTTTATTAAAACATTCAAAACCTGCTTCACCATATTTAAAATTAAAATTTAAATCTAGTTTGTCCAGTAAAAATTCCGCAGATTCCATAACTTCTTTACCAATTCCATCTCCACTTATTATTGCAATATCATACATGATTTCACTTTTTTTGTTCGCATATTATCAAAATACTTTTATACATATAATTATAAAGATATATTTATTTAATAATTGTTATTTTGAGGGATAATATGTCTGAAATAGATGAATTAATTGAAAAGTTAAATGACAAAGATGATTTTGTTGTTGAAGATGCAATTGGTGCATTAGAGCTTAAAGGTGATGAAGCCGTCGATCCATTAATTTCTGCTTTATCAAACAGAAAGAAAAACATTCGTTTACATGCTGCTAATTTATTAGGGGCTATTGGGGATGAAAAAGCTATCAAGCCATTAATCTTAACTTTAAGTGATAATAATAAATTGGTCAGAAGAGAGGCTTCTACTGCTTTAAGTCGTATGGGTCCTGCAGCAGTTGATCCTTTGATTGAAGTATTGGATAATCCTGATTGGAGAGTTAGAGGAGCAGCAGCTTGGGCTTTAGGTAACTTAAATGATGAAAAAGCTATTCCAGCACTTGAAAAATTACTTGACGATGAAAGCGGTTATGTAAAATCTGGTGCTCAAAGTGCAATAGCTACCATTCAAAGAAAAGCTTAAATCTTTTCTTTTTTCTATTTTTTTATAAATATTTTTATTAATGTATATTTTTTAAAAATAAGTTTTAATAGTCTTTTAATTTTATTTAAATGCTTATATATGTTGTTTTGGTTAGTTTGAAGTTACTTAAAATGATAATATTATATAATATGATGTTATATATTATTTATTATAGTTATTTACTTAATTTTTTTGATAAATGATTTTTATTGAAATTGATTTCATATTGAAAAATTGCTCTGAAAAAAACAAAATATATAAAGTAATATGATTTATATTAATCATAAAATTACTTATATTTATATTACTTAAGTATAATTGTTAATTAAATTAACAAACCGGAAAGTAATCCGGGGATAGCTTGGTAATCCTTATACTACTAGAAGTGTAACAGCCCAAGAATTTTTACCAAATCCAACATAATAATTTGGTAAAGTACTATAATGACTAATAGTGTAATTTATAATTATGATGCATGTCCTATCAATAGTGTCAATGATTTGTTAAGTAGGAAATGGATTTTTGGCATTATGAAAGATTTGTTTGCAGGTAAAAAGCATTTTAATGAATTTAAACAAGACAAACCTGAATTGAGTAATGTTGTATTATCAGATAACTTGAAATATCTTGAAAGTAAGGGTTTGATTTACAAAAAAGTCATTGAAGATGATGGCAAAAGAAATACTGAATATTATCTTACAGATAAAGGAAAGAAAATGAATAAAATTTTATATGAAATGGTTGTTTTCGGATTATATGAATTGGAATCTGATTTAAGAACTGATGATTATAAAAATGAAATAAAAAAAGGATATAAGGATATTTTGGATTTATATGTATTCTCTTTTAATTTTACTTTCCAATACATTTTGAGGTATTTCCCTTAGTTTATATTCAAAATCACTAATCAATTCCTCTTTGTCGGAAAAATAACCACTCACGGGTGCTAGATTGTTATTGTGATGTCCAAAGAAATAGGTATTGTATGGCAGATTTAACTTTTCAATCAATTCCATTTCTTCTAAAATCACATCTTTTTCACAAAGCTACTTAAATTCTCCATTTTTAGCCATTTCATCCAGTTTTGTTCCACTAACAATTCCAGTTGTTATTATGGACACCATTTTTGGAGGATATGTATTCAATAATTTTGCGGTTTCGATAACATGCTCATTTGAATAGTCATAGCCTCCAACTCCACCCATTAAAAGTGCAATATATCTTATTCCAGCATTTTTCAGTTTTTTGAGAGTTTCATATTCCTGTTCCTGTGTATCTCCTTTATTCATTTGTTTTAAAACAGGTGGTAATCCGGATTCAAGCCCTATGTATATATCATTGTATTTTGCTTCGGCAAGCTGGTCAATTTCATCCTGTGACTTGTGTATTAAGTTTCTAATTGAGCTTTGACAGCTTATAGTATTTATTTCTGGAAAATATTTCTGTATTAATTCGCTTACTTTTAGCAGTCTCTTTGTTGATAATGCTAGTGGATCGCCATTTGCAACTATTATTCTGGATAGTGTTTTTGGATAATAACTTGATAACTCCTCTAAATCTTCTACAATGTGCTCTTCAGGTGAGGCTCCAAATTTAACTTTATACATATTGCAGAAATTGCATTTGTTCCATGAGCACCCGTAACTGATTTCAACAATAGGAGTATCTGCTTCTAGTGGATGTCTGTAAATTGGTCCTGTATAATGCATATTATCACATATAAATGTCCTCTTGTAAGTTTGCTGTCTAATAATTCAGGCATTTTTTCATCAAGTTCTATAATTTGTTTTTTAATTTCTTTTATCATTTCATCCTTGAATTGGAAATAGTATCCTATTTTGATTAAATTGTGAACATGTCCTCCAAAGAAGTAACAGTCATCATACATTTCTAAATTTTCAATTAATGTTAATTCTTCTTCAACTAATTCTCTTTCGATAGGCTGAATAAACTCCCCATTTAAACTCATTTTATATAATGGAGTATCCTTTTCAATGGAAGTGGAAGTTGTAATAATCATTACAGGTTTATATTTATTTAATAATTTGGATGTTTCAACTGCACTTTCGATACAATTTCCTTTTCCCGCAATTCCTAACATTAGAAGTGCAACATAATCCATATTTGCTTCTTTTAATTTTTTCAATTGATTGTATTCATCTTTTACTGTGTATCCTTTATGCATTTGCTCTAACGTATTTTCATAAGCTGATTCTAAACCAATATATAATCTGTTAAATTTCCTTTGGGTAGTATCTTGTTAGTTCTTCTAAATCTTGCTTAATATCTTCAATTGGAGATATTCCAAATTTTTGAGTATGATACATACTACAAAATGAACATTTCTCCCAAGAGCAACCATATGTAATCTCCAATAAAGGTGTATCCGCTTCTGGCGGAGGTCTGTAAACTGGTCCTGTATAATGCATTTTTTCTCACTCCTATTTCATTATTTAATAAGTAGATATAAAAATTAAAAGGTTATAATTAACTTACTGGTTAGTTTAAACTTACTTCACTTTAAATTTGGAGAATGTTAAATCAAGAATTAAGGTTAGAGTATCATTAATTGCATAATTATTTTAAATCAGGTTATAATATTTCTATTATTTTTATACTTTTCTATCGTTTTTCTATAGTAATTATTGATTTAAAATTATTTTTTTTGAATATTTTTTATTTTTTGGTGATACTTTTTAAACTTAGTATATTTCTTGTTATAAATATTTAAATAATTTAAGTAATATATCTATTTTTTGATACTATGGATTTATTAAAGCATGATAATTGCATTCTAGAAAATTTTAAATTTCAAAATGGTGCAGTTCTTGAAAATGTGAATGTGGCTTACTCTACAATGGGAAAACCGAAATATGATGATGAAGGTAAAATTACTAATTTGATACTGCTTTCACATAGTTATGAAGAAAGTTTTGAATCATATTGGGGTAAAGATATTATTTTGAGTGAAGATTTTCTTTTTGATAGAAAAGACTATTTTTTTGTCATTATTATTCCTTTAGGAATTCCAGATTCTTGTTCTCCATCACTAACTAAATTAAATCATAATTTTCCAAAATATACGTTTGAAGACAGAGTAAATTTTAAAAGACAATTTTTAAAAGAGAAGTTTGACTTTACTAAGATTCATGCTATATTAGCAAATAGTGTCGGTGGTTATGAATCATTAGTTTGGGCATATATGTATCCTGATGACATGGAGTTATTGATAGTGCTATCTGTTACTTATAGAATACGTGGTGATAATTATATTGTTGCATTAAGTATTAAGGAGATTATTGAATCTAATGAAAATTTCTATGATGAAATTTATGATAACTCACTGATTAAGATGATGCTTCCTTTATTTAAATTATGTTATATTAATTCTATTCCTAAAAATAAATTATTCTATTCAGATCATGATGAGATTGATATGTTTTTAGCAGATTTTGAGGATAGGTCTCTTTTTAGGGATATCTATGATTTTTATTATGTAAATGAATTATTGATTAATTATGATATTGAGGATAAATTGTCTAATGTCAAAGCCAAAACTCTTGTAATAGGAGATACTAATCATATATATTATGATTTTGAAACAGATATTTTACCTTTCAAAGAATTAATAAAGGATTCAACTGTTGTTTCTGTGTGTTTAGAACGTAATGTTGATGAAAATGGGGATTTTTCTGATTATTTAAATAGTTTAAAAAACTTTTTAAATTAAACTGTGATTTTCTCATGGATTCAATTCATAATACTTTTTTGATAACTCTCGGAGTGTAACTTTTAGTTTTTCTTTTTCTTCATTTGTATATTCACTAAATATTTCATCTTCGATTTGATTAATGATTTTTACAAATTCCTTTGTTACTTCTTTTCCTTTTTCAGTAATTTTCACGATGTTTTTACTTTTATTTTTAGGGTCTGGGAAAATTTCAACCAAATTCTTATTTTCAAGTCTTTTTAAAGCTTTAGTGACACTTCCCCCATGAATATTTAGCAGTTGTGAAATGTATGATTGGGGTATGCTTTTTTCTGTGTTAATCACGATTAAAAAATTTGCCTGATTTAGTGTAATGTCTAAATCTTTGAACTGTTTATTTAGGGCAACTATACAAATGTCAGATAATTTTAAGATTATAAATTCAAAGGGAGTATTTTTCAGCTCTTTATTAGGCAATTCAGTTATGCTTTTAAATTTCATATTTAAAAGTATTTCCTAGGAAACATTTAAATATTTTCACCAATTAAAAAAAATTATATGAAAAGATATTCTCGTTATATTGTTTATTTAATTTCTTTGTTTATCATATCTCTTGGCGCATCCTTGTCTATCAAGGCTAATTTAGGCACATCTCCTTTAATTTGCATTCCATATGTCTGCAGTCTAATTTCTAATTTGAGTGTTGGCACAACAAGCTTTTTATTTAGTGTTCTACTTATTTTAATTCAGGTTATTCTTCTTAAAGGAGGCTTTGAGAAAAGGCAATACTTGCAATTGGTTATCGGAACTATTTTTTCTGTCTTCATTGATTTTACATTATTTTTAGTTGATTTCTTAAATCCCACGGATTATTTTTCACAATTGGCTTTATTAATTGTAAGTTGTGTTGTCATGGCTTTTGGTGTTTTACTTGAAATTAAAACGGAAGTTGTTTATATTCCGGGGATGGATTCATTGTAGCTATTTCTAAAGTATTGAAAAAGGAATTCGGAAAAGTCAAACCCTACTGTGATGTTTCATTTGTAGTTGTAGCCACAATATTATCTGTTGTCTTTTTAGGATATTTGGCGGGTGTTCGTGAAGGAACAGTGATTTCAGCAGTTATAATAGGACCCATTGTTAGAGTATTTAAAAAATATTTGGATGGTTATGTTGATTTGCTAATTTAAATATTCAAGCTTTCAGTGTAGTTTTCTAAAATTTCATTTTTTATATCTTTCTTTAATTTGCTGCATTCTAATTCATTTAAAGAAAATACGCTCAGTTCATATAAAATCTTGTTTGTTTTAAGGCCCTTTTCCAATAAAATATATGATGTTTTGTTTCGTGTTTTCAGTTCGGATTTTTCTTTTTTTATCAGTTCCATTTCTTCCATATATTTCAATGTTTGTGATAATACATGATTGCTTAATGTAGGATTTGATTCCTGAAATTCTGTAAAATGTTTTTTTCCTCTAAACATATCCATTAAAATGCATAGAACCCATTTTCTTGAGAAAAAATCTAGGGATTCACTTACTGGACAGATATCTTCTATATTCATATTAATTTTTTTGTTAATATTATTATAAATTAATTTAGTAATTTTAAAATTACAGATTCTTTTTAAGCAAGGACTTCAATTATTAATATCATGAGATTTAATATTGATGAATATCGTGCTGTTGAAA
Source organism: Methanobrevibacter millerae (assembly GCF_001477655.1). NCBI lineage: Archaea > Methanobacteriati > Methanobacteriota > Methanobacteria > Methanobacteriales > Methanobacteriaceae > Methanobrevibacter > Methanobrevibacter millerae. Next base: position 765,506 of record NZ_CP011266.1, read on the forward strand.
AAGCGGCAGAAAAGTTTGTAAAAAGTGTAGCTGAAGGCAATAGTGAATATGCAAAAGAATTATTCATTGATGAAGCAGTATTGTTCGGTTATTTGGATGGTGATTTGGAACATGGATCCATACAACAGTTCTATGATAATGTGGATAGTGTAGCTGCTGGAGATGAATTCAATGCAAGAATTGATGTGCTTCTTTTAGAAGAAACCTTGGCTGTTGTAAGAGTTCTTGAAGAAAGTTGGGGTGGGCGTATTGATTTTACGGATGTATTGTTGATGTTAAAAATGGATGGTGAATGGAAAGCGGTTGCAAAAGCTTATAACCAAAATTCAAACACAATCCAATAACTTTTTTCTTTTTTTATTGTCTGCAGGTATCTATTAATTATATATTTAATTGATTAGATAAATTAATGTATAATTAATTAATGCTGAGGATATGAATAATAATCTAACAATTTATGATTTAAACTTTATTTTACATAAAAAAATTGACTTTTTCGATTTGGTGGATTTGCATTCTAGAAACTGGTATTTTCAGGATTTCATGAATAATCTGCGGAAATTTCAACAAAAGTCCTGCATCAAACATTAACTGAATTGGAATCTGTCGGATTGATTGATAAAAAAATTATCCAAGAAAAACCTAAATTAACTGAATGTTCCTTAACTGAAAAAGGAAACTTTCCAAAAAGTTAATAAAAGAATATTATTCTTATATTGATATGATTTCTTCAGATTCTAACGAAAAAAAGAAAATATTCAATAAAATAAAAGATTTATAGGTGTTTAAAATGCATTATACTGGAACAGTTTATAGGAACCCGTATGAACCTCCTTCACCATTGCTTGAAATAACTCAAGGATGCAGCCATAATAAATGTAAATTCTGCAATATGTATTCAGCAGTAAAATTCAAGCCTTCTCCTATTGAATGGATTGAAGAGGATTTAGCAGAAATTGCATCAATGTATCCTAATACTCATAGATTGCAACTGTTGAGTGCTGATCCTTTTGTATTGAGCTTTGAGCAGCTTGATGAAATTTGTGATTTGGTCCATAATTATTTGTCTGATATTGAAATCATGACAATGGCCGCACGTGTTGACAATATTAAGGATAAAACTGTTGAAGAGCTTGAAATTCTTAAGAGCAAAGGAATTGTTGAGTTAAATCTTGGAGCTGAAAGCGGTGATGATTGGACACTTAAACGAGTTAATAAAGGTTATGAAAGTAAAGATATTTTAAAACAGTGTTCTAAGCTTGATGAGGCTGGAATTGATTACTGGTTAACTTTTTTAAATGGTCTTGCAGGTAAAGAACATTCAAAAGATCATGCCATTAATTCTGCTAAAATATTTAGCCAGTGCAATCCTACGGTTGTTGGAACTGGAGGTTTGGTTTTGTTTGAAGGAACTGGATTGCTTGCTCAATATAGGCAGGGCAAATTCAACCCATTATCTGAAAAGGGTTTGATGGAAGAGTTAAAATTGTTCATTGAAAATTTGGATTTTGATGGAAGGTTCATCACTCACCATACATTTTCAATGAATTTAAATAATTCAAACTTTAAAGAAAATAAACAGAGAATATTGGATTCGCTTCAACATGGAATTGATAATTTGGATATGGATAGATTAACTCAAATAAGAAATAATAAAAGGAGTTTATAAATGAATATTGTAGCATTGATGGGTTCTCCTAGAAAACATGGAAATACTGACAGATTATTGGATGAGATGATTAATGGAGCTATTGATAACGGTCATGATGTTGTAAAATACTGTGTTGGAGATTTGGATGTTCATCCCTGCAAAGGATGTGGTGCTTGCACTTTAGGAAATGACTGTGTATTTAAAGATGATGGATTTGAAATCACACACCAAATTGCAGATGCAGAAGGATTAATTGTATCCACACCAATATATTTTGGTCAAATGACTGGTGATTTGAAAGTTCTGCTGGATAGGATGTTTGGAATAACCAATAATCCATTAATTCATACTTCAGGTAATGTTGCATTAATCTTTACTCATTTGGGTCCTGAAGGATATTATGACCCATATATTGAACTTACAAAAATACAGCCATTTCAAATGAATATGCACTACAAAATTGTTGATGTTTTGGATGTCGGCGATTTGGGAGATGTGCAAATGCAACCAGATAAGTTAAAAGAAGCTTATGAAATAGGAAAAAAATTTTAGGGGATTATTATGGATGATTCAAATTTCATGACAACAAACCGTTTGGAAGCATTTTATGATGCAATCATAGCTATTATTGTAACAGTTTTGGTATTGGAATTGCCTCAGCCAGCTTCCCCCGCGATAGAATCAATATGGGCTATTAAAAATTCTTATTTTGCATACTTTATAAGTTTCTTAATGTGTACAAATCTTTGGCAATACCATCATGTAATAATATAATCATGTCGATAAAATTGATTCAAGAATCATTTGGCAAAATATTGTATTATTGCTGTTTGTTTCATTAATACCTTATCTTACGGTATTTGTCTCACAAAATCCATTTTCATTACTTGCTCAGGTTTTATATGGTTTGGATTTTATCATAATTAATATAATTTTATTCATAATGGCTAAATCATTGGTGAGTATTAATGAAAGTAAATATTTAAAAGAAGTATTGGATTTAAAAAATGCAGTTTTAATCCCATCAATTTTATTTATAATTGGCTTTGTCATTGCATTTTTAGGTTATCCCGTTGCTATTAGCATATGTTGTTTGTTTACAATTATCCGGTCAATATATTATTCATTAAAAAATTAATTTTTAAATTTTTCATGTGTTGACATATAAAAAATAATAATTTAGGGTGAGTATCACCCTAAGCTTCAGCTTCTTCTTTTTTATTTACAATAACTAATTTTTTGTTTTCTTCATCGATTTCCATTACTATTGGTTCAGCTTCGTATGCGCCAGTGTCTTTTTCTACACATTCATTGATTTTAGATTGTATTGTTCCAATGTCTTCAGTATCGATTAAGTCAACGATTTCTAGTTGTTGTTGGAATCTTTCAACACCTTCAAGGGGAACATTTTCTACGAATGGAATAGCACCTGTTGCACCAATAATTTTCTTTTTATCAGGATCAGCACCATTTTCGTGCAATGCTTTGAAACTTTGACCGGTAATATGTCCTTGCACTTCAGCACCTGCTAATATTAAGAAACGAATATTTGGGTTGGAAATAATGTTTGCTACAACTTTTTCAATTCCTAAGTTTTCTGTTTTACATGGGCCTGCAATAGCTGCTCCGGATAATTCCGCTTCAATGTGTGAAGCTAATGTGGTTACTGCAACAGGACTTTCCGGATCGCCTACAACATAATCTCCACTGATTACTGGCCAGCCATCTGCAGGAGATTTCTTATCAGCCATTTTATTAATCCTCCATATAATTTGATATTTTATTATATGATAATTTAATTAATTTAAATCTTTTGTCACTTATGTGGTGTGATTTGAAGATTTTCAACTTCTTTTTTAAATTTTTTATTAAATAATAATATAAACATGAATCCAATAGCTGATCCAATGTTCATTCCAATTATTGATCCTAAATAAACTCCAAATACTCCCATATTGAGGATTATTCCAAGTAAATATGCAAAAAACATACTTAAAATCAGTTCTCTTAAAACGGTCAATCCTAAAGATTTGAATCCTGAACCTATGCCCTGATAGGTATATGCTGCAGTTGCACCGAATGGTATTAGAACATTATAGAAAACGAGTAGTTGCAATATTTGTGATGACCTTGTAACTAATTCAATATTTCCTGATTGAAAACTAAACAGTTCACATAATGGGTATGCAAAAATAAAGAAAATGGCAGATATTATCAGTGTAATAATAAAACTTAGTATTGTCGAATATTTTATAGTTATATCGAAGTTTTTTACATTTTTTGCACCGTAAGCTATTCCAGATACGGTTATTGTAGCTATTCCTATTGCCATACAGGGTAAAAATATGATTGAGATATATCTCCAGGCTATTGTAAAGGATGCTACTTCATTAACTCCGGCTGTCATTATGATTAAATAGTTAAAAACTATTGCAACAATGGAAAAGATTATCTCTTCAAAACTGGCTGGAAGTGAAACTATGAGTATTTTTTTGTATATTTCGAGATTTCTTTTGTAATATTGAATTTTAAATTTAAAATATGTGTCATTTTTGATGTATATCCAGTATAGCATCCATATAAATCCAATTAATGATGCAAGTATTGTTGCCACTGAAGCTCCAAATATTCCTAAATTGAAAAAATATATAAAAATTGGATCTAGTATCATGTTTAAAATTGCAGTAAGCATTAATGGTTTTGTTGCTCTTTTCACATCTCCTTCGGCTCTAAAAATACTTGAAGTAGTATTGGGCAGTAAAAATACGATATTTAATAAAAATAGTATTTTTCCATAATCAATGCAATATGACATAACATCTTTAGCACCAACTAAGATAATTATATCGTCAAAAAAGAAAATGCCTATCATTAAAATGATAATTGAAACTAGGAATGTTAAGATTATTGTATGTAAAACTGCATTATTTGCATCTTCAAACTTGGATGCTCCAACATATCTTGAGATTAATGAATTTCCTCCGGCTCCGATACCGCTTCCGATGCCAATTAAAACCAAATATAATGGTGATATAAATCCTAATGCAGCTAATGCATCAATATTAATTCCTGAAACCCAAAAGCTATCAATTAAATTATTTAAAAACATTAAAAGCAATGAAAAGATTGTAGGCATGGCTAATTTGTTTATTGCTTTTTTCGGGTCTCCCGTAATAGTTTCTATATTTTCATTTATTTCCATTATTGATATTATATATTATAGTTATTTACTTAATTTTTTTGATAAATGATTTTTATTGAAATTGATTTCATATTGAAAAATTGCTCTGAAAAAAACAAAATATATAAAGTAATATGATTTATATTAATCATAAAATTACTTATATTTATATTACTTAAGTATAATTGTTAATAAAATTAACAAACCGGAAAGTAATCCGGGGATAGCTTGGTAATCCTTATACTACTAAAAGTGTAACAGCCCAAGAATTTTTACCAAATCCAACACAATAATTTGGTAAAGTACTATAAATTGTATTTAATCATTGAATGTTTCGAAAATAAAAAAGAAAAATTGATGATGTGAAACTGGTATTAATAAGGAAAAGGATTTCACTAAATTAAAATCCTTTTTTATTCTTATTTTTAAGGGTTACAATTATTGCAAGGACTGTAGCCTTGATTGATTGCCTCATTTCTTGATGAAAAAGTCACTTTATTTTTTTCAGACATTTTTCCCACAGATTTGCAGGTTGGATAATGGAATTTGTGGCTGTTTAAATTTCCAATATATGTTCCTGCGGCACTTGATGAAGTATCCTTTGATGCACTGGATGTGGTGTCTGTGCTTGATGATGTGTGGCTTGCAACATGGGTGTTGTCTCCAGCCCAATCATATGGATAGAATTCACTTGGTGGCATGTACATTATTTCAGCAAGACCTTCTTTTAGAAGCATTTCATTTAAATTCTTACCGTCTACAATTACCACAGCCAATGTCCTTCCGTATTTGTCAGTGTTTTTTGAATTGTCTATATCAATACTAACTTCTTTGTTCAAACATAATTTTTTAACAAAATATGTTGAAGCATCTGCACCTTTAACTCCTTTTTCTGGGGTGTTTACTCCAACTAAACGAACTTTCCCAACACCTTCAACAGTAATAGTATCGCCGTCCGATACTTTTGTGCATAACCCAGTTTTTTCTGCATGGCAATTAGTGTCACTGTATTTGCTTAAAATGTCATTTAATGATAATGGTGTATAATCAGACACGCTCTTGTCATGTGAAAATCCGGTTCCAGTATATGCCGTAGCAGTGCTCATTACACCAGCAATCATTAATACAACAAACATGATAAATAAAATGTTTTTATCTAGCGTTTTCATAATTTATTGTTAGTATGTTGTTGTTATTAAATATTTGGTGTCTGCTCGGCAAGGCATAAATGGCATATTGCATTGGGGTTGTCTTTTTGATTGTCTTTTACAGGACAGTAATATTTTCCTTTCTCTTCGCTCACTTTTAAATTTCCTGGAAACTCACTGCCTACAGGGTGTATTGGTTCTTCTAAAATAAATGTGGTGTAAAGTGATGTTATCACATAAATCAATGGAAATTTGTCATATTTATCATTGGCTGATTTTTCTTTTTCAAATGTTAATTCAAGCAGGTGGAATGAATTTTTCAATGAGGTTATATCTATTTCACTTTCCATATCATCATTATTTTCCCGCACTTCTTTCATGCGCATAATGAAATGCTTTATATAGATTTTCAAGTATTTTTCTCTATATTGTGATTGGATATATTCTCCATCTTTTCTCATTCTCGCTGTAGCCATCATTAAATCATAAGCGGATATGATTCCAGCATATTTTTTTAAGATTACCATGAGGTCATTTTTTGATATTCTTCTATTTCTCATGATGTCTTGTAGTTCAGTTAATATGTCTTCGGCTACCATGATTATGTATTTTTTAATTTCTACTTATTTAATCTTAACAATATTTAAGTAATATTATTTTCAAATATTATATTAATATGATAACTATTACAAGAAAGGAAGAAGTTGTTTTAAATCAAATTAAAATATTTGATGTTGAATTTGAAGGTGATATTCATATGGATGCTCTTAAAAAAGAGCTTTGTGTTGGAAGTTTTCATGAATATGATTTGGTTCAGGTTCTTAATTCTCTTTCAAATAAAAAAGCAATATCATTTGATGGTTCTAATATTAAGTTATTGGTTTCAGATAAGGAAATTAATACTGTAAATTCCAAAAAAGATTTGGAAGAATTGGAATTAAATTTAAAGGAAAAAGAATCTTTTGAATTAATAAAAACATTGGTGAATGATAAAAATTTAGTTTCAAAATATATTTTGGAAGGAAACTTGCTTTATGGTGATTTAAAATTGACTAATTTTAGAATGTATCATATTATTTTATCTCTTGAAAATAAAGGATTATTGAAACATATTCATAAGTCTGACGGAGAATACTATCTTTTGGTTGAATAATATTTTTTACTAAAATCTTATTATTCAAGTATTATTATTTTTACTTTTTTTCATAATATTTATATAATATTAAAATCGAATATATTAATTATAATAAGTCTGAATTAAGGTTATTTTTATGATGAGAATAAGTATGTCATTACCTAAAAAATTACTTGCTGATTTTGATGAAGTGTTAAAAGAAAGAGGTTATCAATCCCGTTCCAAAGGTATTCGTGATGCACTTCAAGATTATATTGTCCGTTATCAATGGATGAATTCAATGGAAGGGGAAAGAATCGGAATTATAACAATTATCTATGATCATCATTATACTGGAGTAATGGAAAATCTTGCTGAGATTCAACACAGTTTCAGAAATGAAATTAATACGAGCATGCATATCCATATGACAGATAAATATTGTATGGAAATTGTTGTAGTTAATGGTGATATTGCAGAGATACGTGAGTTGACTGAAAGGATAATGAGACTTAAGGGTGTCGAACACGTAAAACTAACAAGTACTGCTAATGGGGAAGAATTTAATGAACCTGATGGACATTCACATGCCCATCATCATCACTAAATACTTTTATTTTTTCATGAAATTTCAAACAACATCCTATCATTTTGATTTATTGAAAGATAATGATAGGGTATCTTCTTTTTTTGAAGCCATCAGTCAATATGATTCAAGCACTGATTTAGCTTATGATTTGGGTTGTGGATCAGGAGTATTGTCCTATTTTTTAAAGGATAAATTTGATGAAGTAATATCTATTGAAATAGATTCAGATGCAAGCAAATGCGCATCTAATAATCTGGAAAAATTTGAAAATGTAACTGTTATAAATGAAGATGTTTTAAATCATGATTTTACTAAAAAAGCAGATTTAATTGTTTGTGAAATGATGGATACTGCCTTGATTGATGAGGAAGAGGTTCAGGTATTGAATCATGCTCGAAATTTCCTTAAGGAGAATGGTGAAATCATTCCTAAGGCTATTGTCAATATTGCAGAATTGGTTCATATGCAAAGGCATTATATTCATTGGGATGAAAATGCTTCCTATGAAATATTGTCTGACTCTATAAATTACTCGAAAATTAATATGATGGAAGAAATCAATCCGAATTTTGAAAAAAACATTGAATTTAAAGTAAATAAAAATCATATAGCTAATGGGATTAAAATCACTACAGTTACCATTCTTAATGATGATGTGGTATGTGGACCAACGCCAATGTTCAATCCTCCATTATTGGTTCCAATTGATGAAATTAATGTTAAATGCAATGATTTAATTAATGTAAAATTGAAATATATTATGGGACAAGGTATTGAAACTATTGAAACTAAAATATTATAGGTGATTTTATTTCTTTTAAAAATGAATTAAAAAATTTTCTTGAGGATTATAATAAATTAATCATTTTGGGAATTGGTAATGAACTTAAATATGATGATGGTGTAGGTCCATTTATTATCTCTAAGTTAAATAAATTAAATTTAAATGAAAATGTATTGCTTATTAATGCTCAAACTGTTCCTGAAAATTTCACAGGAAAAATTAGGAAAGAAAATCCTAGCCACATCATTTTAATTGATGCATGTCTTATGGGTTTAAATCCTGGGGATTATAAAATAGTTAATAATGAAGATTTTTCAAATATCGGAATTTCAACTCATTCAATGTCTTTGTCATATTTTGTTAAATTTCTAAATAACGATAATATTTTATTTATAGGTATTGAACCCCTGCTGTTAGAATTGATTGACCAGGATTCATTGGGTGTGCTTGGAGCAGATGTGATGGATTTCAATGGTAAATTAACAGAAAATGTTGAATATAGTGCAAATGAAATCGTAGGTTTATTGGAGGAGTTATTATGAAAATTTTATTTATTGGGTCACGTTTATATGATGATGTTGATTTTTACGTAAAACAAAAGGGTATAGAGAGTATTTTAACAGAATCAAATGAAGAAGCTATTAATTTGGATTTACCTGACCAGGTTTTTATTGTTCCTAGAGGTATGGATGGTCCAAAACAAATAGCAGTAACTCAAAATGTCGATGCTGTAGTTCCATTGATTGGAATTGATCCTCCATTAATCCAGGTCGCAGAAATGAAAGAAGAATTAGAAAATGATTATGGAATTCCGGTAATTGCCGCTGATGTTCGTGCAGTTGAATTAACATCTAATAAAATCAATACTAAAAAATTCTATAATGAAATTGGAGTAGCAACCCCTGAATATCAAATTTTAAACAGTCCTGAAGAGTTAACACTAGATTTTCCTGTTGTTTTAAAACAGGGTGCAGGACAAGGTGGAAAAGATATTAAAGTTGCAAAAAACATTGGTGATGTTGAGGATTATTTCAAGGAATTTTCACAGGCATTATGCGAAAAATTCGTAGAAGGATCTGAAATTTCAATTGAAGTTTTAGGATATAATGGCGAGTATGTAGCACTTCCGCCAATTTATAAAGGTGAAACTACTATTGAAGGAACACACCCATTGAATAAAGTTAAATTAGGGCCTTGTTTAATTAACGGTTTAGATAATATTCTTATACAGCAAACTGCATATAAGGTGGCTAAAAATTTAAACTCTGACGGCATATTTGAAATGGATTTCATGTATTCTCATGTTGATAATCAGTTGTATGCCATTGAAGTTAATACAAGACCTAACGGTACAAGATATTTGACCAATGCTACATGTAATGTAAATTCATTATGTGAATTAATTAACATGGCTTGTGGTGATTTCAGCTTAAAGAATGTATTTGATAGGATTGAATATTATTATTCTACTGAAATTCCTATTGGAAATTACGAAGGGCCTGAAATTAAAGAACCAGTAAAATCGTTTAGTAATAACGATTTCATTGTTCATGGTCCTGAAGGTTATCAGAGAATTACTATTCGTGCTAAATCTAAAAAAGAACTAAAAAAATTTACTGATGATTTATATTTATGATACAATTATATAGTATTAAGTAATAAAATATTATTAGTTTAAAATGTTGTGTGATTTTAATGAATATCGAAGAAATGTTAATTCTCTTTTTAATTACTTTAATTGCATCAATATTCTTTACATGGTATGTTAAAAGGATATTGCTTAAGGCAAAAATTGCGGATAATCCTATTGTCAGTGAGCATAGACATAAAAGCGGTACACCAACTATGGGTGGTATTGCATTTCTGTTTTCCATTTCTTTAGTTTTTTCACTTTATTATCAGAATACACAAATTTTAATTTTTTCATTTATCATGCTTGTAGGCGGAATTGTTGGTATGGTAGATGATTTGATTGGACTTAAAATTAAGGAAGTTCAAAAAGTTGTTGTTAATATTTCAAAGGAAGTAATAACCTTAGGTAGATTGGATGTTGAACCTCAGGAAGAAGTTAGGGTCGCAACTCCTAAGGCCAAATCTGAAGTTGATAAATTATTGCAAGATGGCAAGGTTGAGGTTGTTGGTGAAGTTCCAATTAAAACAGAACCTGAAGAGCTTGAAAAGATTATTTGTCAAATTGTCATTGGTCTACTTTTAGGATTGACTGGAGCAATTACAACTTTGGGCGGATTTGAATTAGGCATATTTGCTATTCCAGTTGTCATTATTGCTGTTTTAGGTTGTATAAACTCTGTTAATTTGATTGATGGTATGGATGGTCTTGCAGCAGGAATCATTGGAATCGCTTCAGTATCATGTTGTATTTATGGTTATCTATTTGGTCAAATGAATGTTATTATGCCATTTGTAATTTTAGCAGGTTTATGTTTAGGATTTTTAGTGTTTAATAAATATCCTGCTTCAATATTTATGGGTGATACAGGATCATTTGTATTGGGTACGGGTTATGCTGCTGCGGTTTTGTTATCTGACATGCCTTATTTCGGAGTTCTTGCATTAGGTGTACCTATCTTGTCTGTGATTGTTAGTTTACTTCACAGAGCTCATATTATTAAATTGCCTGTAGAACCGTTACATCATACATTAAACCATTATGGAATGTCTGAAGTAAAAATTATATTGACTTATTGGGGTACTACAGTTTTATTATGTGCAGTTGGTATTCTTGCTAAAATGTACATATTCTAATTTTTTTATTTTTGGTGTTTAAAATGAAAATTGATGAATTGGCTAATTCTATTAATGGTAAAATATTTGGTAATGATGATTTTTTTTCAGGTCAGGATTTTACTGGTCGATTTACTTTATTAAATGATGCTAAAAAGGGAGATATTGTTATAAGACATTGGATTAATGGAAAAGGTATTGAAATCGCTTCTGATAAAAATATTGCATGCATAATTACTCAAAATCCTAAGGATGGTGCAATCGAAACAGCAAATGAATTAAATTTTCCGTTAATAATAACTGATAAAATTGAATTGGCCAATGCATATGCTTTAAAATGGACTGTTAAAAAATATTCTCCGGATTCCGTAAATATTGTTATCACTGGAACTAATGGTAAATCTACAACTTCACATATGATATATCATATTTTGAACAGTGCAGGTTATCATGTATTTACAAATACGGATAGTGAGTCTGAATTTAACACTTTAATAGATCCTATGGTTTCAAAATTAATTTCTGATGAGGTATCTGCAAATGGAGATTTGGATTATTTGGTTATTGAAGTTTCTGAAGTACAAGGGTGGTTAGGAAGTCTTATGAAAAATCATGCTTCTTTAATGTCAAATGCTTTAAATCCTTCAGTAGGTGTCATTACAAACATTGCTATGGATCATATAGGTTTAGTTAATTCCATAGATGAAGTCTATGATGAAGTTTCTGCGGTTCCTCAATCTATTGGTAATGGAATTACTATTTTAAATTATGATGATGAATTGGTCAGAAAATTGGAAGCTAAAAATCCGTTTTATTGGTCAATGGATAATAATTCCTGTGAACTATATTTTAATGATGGAATTTTTTATAATGGTGATTTGATAATTAAAAAAGAGGATTTACCTTTTTCAAGCAATCATTTTGTTCAAAATATTTTATCGGCTGTTGGTGCTTGTATTAATTTGGGGATTGATTTAAATCAAATTAATGAGGGAGTTAAAACGTACAGGGCACTTAATAGACGTTTTGCTAAATTGAATGATGAACCCTTAATCATTGATGATTTTGCACATAATCCTGATGGAATTAAGAATACTATTAAAGAAACTATTAAATTAGTCAATGGTTCTCAAAAATTGCATGTTGTCTGTGCTATTAGGGGATCTCGGGGTGTTGAAATCAATCAATTAAATGTTGAAGCTTTAGTCGAAGTTTTAAATGAGGATATTAATTTATTTTTATCATCAAGCAATGATGTAGTCAATGATTTAAATTATGTCACTCCGGATGAGCGAAAAGTATTTTTTGATATTTTAAATCAGAATAATGTAAGTTATACTCATTTTGATAATTTGGTTGATTGTCTTTGTGAAGTTTATGGGCTAGCCGATAAGAATGATATAATATTATTGATAGGTGCTCAGGGAATGGACCCTGCCGAATCATTACTTAAAAATATTCTATAAATTTAAATATCATATTAATTAAAGATAATAATGAATAGATTTTATATTCTTGTGGATATAATCTAAGAGGATAAAAACATGTTTATAAAAATTAGAAGAGACACATTAATAATTTTATTATTAGCGTTTATTTTGATTCTTTGTGGTCGTTTAATTACTTATGTAGCATTTGCCTCATCTACCGAGGTTAGTGATGGCGTACCTATTTCAGGAATCATTGTTAAAGGTAATGATATTGTTCCGGTTGATACAATTAGAATGAATGTCATGCAGGCAGGATTCCGTGATGGTAGTATTATATATGGTGATATCTTAAAAACGTCTAAAAGAGAGGTTTCTCTGAAGGATGCGATACAAACGGCGCAGGAATTTGTTAAAGAGTCGACAGTTCCGGGTACATCGGTTACTCCTATTACGGCAGCTGATGTTCAGGTAGATAAAAATACTGGAATTGTTACAGTAACTGTTATTGAAGACTTTTCAACTGTAAAATTAGATAATAAAACAACTTAGAGGGATGGGCTTTGAAAAGATTAAAAATAATTATTATTTCTTTTATAATTTTACTATTAACGATGAGTAGTGTTGCAGCTACTTGTAATATTATTATAATTACAGACCCTACTGGTCAGGATCCTAATGGGGCGGCTGCAGGAAGTATGTCTTTTGCAGAGAACATGTTCCAGTCAACATTTTTAATGTCTAAAGATCATCATTTTGCAGTTCTCTCAGGGGGTACTGGTAGTTCTGATGTTAGGTTAGATTCAATTGTAGATGCTGTTGCAAACTTGGAAAAAAATGCATCTGCATCAGCTGCGGCTTCTATTGCTAGTGGTTATAGTGGAGCTCGTTTAGTAGTTGGTGGTCCATATATGGGAGCTGCGATAGGTGGTTCATTCGATGCTTATGTAATTACTGTAAATGATGGGAACAGTTCTATTACTGTTACTCCATATAGTAGTGGTGTTGCTACTTTGCCACAAGGTCAAAAAGGAGCTATTATTCACTTGAGAAATACTAATGGTAATCCTATGTATGGTACAGCAGATAATGTTCGTAAAGAAACTGCAATGAATATTGGTAAAATGATTAGGGACGGATATCCTGCTACAACTATTCTTTCTGAAGCTATGGGTGAAGTTGCTCGCGATTCTGGTGAGAAATATGGTGGGGGTGGAGTTAACCTTGTTTCAGGTATTTCTACTTCAGACATGTTTACTCCTAATCAAATGAATTCGACGGGATATCCTATGGATGATCCTTATTCCAAGATTTGTGAGAATTGTGGTTGGGGTGTAGGTTATCCTTCTGCGGAAACTTATGACAAGTGTCCTATTTGTAATCATGAGATAAAGATTGTCTATGCTTATGAAGCTTTAGGTAATACTATTACGGTTAGTCCTGATGCCGTGAGTGTTTCTGTTTATGGTAGTGGTAAAGCAGGTATTGCAGCAACTACTAAAGAAATTGTTGAAGCTTCAGTTCACAAATATGGATATGATTCATCAGCTATTGCAGGATCCATTAACAGAGGTATTAACAATGGTCTTTTAATGGGTGTTGATCATATTGAACCTAAAGATATAAATGTAAAACCGGATTCCAAAGCTGTTGGTGTTTATTACACTGCATTGCCGGGTGATAGGTCTGCACCTTCATGGGATTTACCTATCGATGGTAATATACTGAATATTCTTGGAAGTATCCAAACGGCAGTAGGTATTGTTTTGATTTTACTTGTTATATTCAGAAGTAGATTATTAAAATCATTCCAAAATCGGTGAAATTTTCACCATTTTACTTTTTTTATAGGAGATATTATGGCATTAATTTTAATTAGAGGCGAGAATAAATCAAAGTTATTGAGTGCTATTTCTGATATGGAAAGACATGGCAGTTTAACTTTATTATCTAAACCAAAGGTCATTAGTGCAGAGTTTGCTGATTCTCTAGTAGAACAGATTTTAAAATCAAAACTTAGAACTAAATCTAATGTTGCTACAGCATTTTTTGTTAAGGAAGATACAACTTTAAGTATTTTAAAAATTAAACAAATTCATCCTCCTGCACACATTGTTGTTGTAAGTCCCGAATATAGAGGTTATGAAGAGCTAAAAGAAAAATTAACAATTGCTCATGATATGGATGGTTATAAATCTTATAGGGCTTTAAATGCTGGTAAAATTGATTATTCTGTTAAAGGTAAAAAAAGATATATTAAAAATAATAAATTAAATAGCTATACCGAATAGCTATTTCCTTTTAATTTTGACTATATTTCCAAGCGTTCTTTCACCAGAGGAACTGTTTATAAATTGATTCAAATCAACATCATTAACATTTTCAAGCAATGTTATATTCAATGCTTTTTCTAGTTTTTTTGTTAACTTTGGATCAGGTGTCATTTTTCCGGATTCAATTCTGTTAATAACAGAAACTCTTTCATTGATTTTTTTTCCTAAATCCTCTCTGGACCAGTTTTTAGCTTCTCTAGCATTCCTAACAGTAGTATTATAATTTTCAATTAATTCTTCTGTTGGCTCATCGTTTCTATAATTTCTTTTTGGTTGTGTGTTTTTCCTTCCTTTTTTATTTTGTTGGAATCTTGGTTTTGGTGGTGCTTTTTGTATAGTTCCAAGCTTAGCACATTCTTTACATACAACCATAACTGATCCTTCAATTTTTGCTCTTGTAGGATTTGTTTCACTTACGGGTTTACCACAAATTTCGCATTCCATATTAATCAGTTTTTTAAATTTATTATGTAATTTTTTATATTATTTTCATTTATAAATTTTGTTTTTATCAAAAATATATTTTGTTTCAATATATTAAAATAAATAACTTTAAATATATTTAATTACTAATTGTTATTAAAAGTAACTTTGTTGTAGAAATTTACATGGAGATGATTCACATGAATGATTTTGATGATTTGGAAAATTCTTCAAAAGAGGAATTAATTGAAAAAGTTGAATCTTTACAGGATGAAATTACTTTAATTCGTGAAGAAAAGTCCAAAGCTAAAAGTAACTTAATGTGGAAAGTTAGGAAATTAGAAAAAGATAAAGTTCTAATTGAAAATGAAAAAATCAGATTAGAAAGAGAAGCTAAATCCCTACGTTCCGAAGTTGAAAGGTTTAGATCTCCCCCTTTAGTTTTAGCTACTATTACTGAAGTTTTAGATGAAAATAGGATGACTGTTAAAAGTAGTACCGGTCCTAGTTTTCTTGTCAATTACTCAAAATTCTTAGATGAAAAATTATTAGTACCTGGTTCTAGAGTTGCTCTAAATCAACAAACATTCGG
The DNA here is from genome assembly GCF_001477655.1 of Methanobrevibacter millerae. Taxonomy (NCBI): domain Archaea; kingdom Methanobacteriati; phylum Methanobacteriota; class Methanobacteria; order Methanobacteriales; family Methanobacteriaceae; genus Methanobrevibacter; species Methanobrevibacter millerae. The sequence goes on from NZ_CP011266.1 coordinate 781,493, forward strand.
TATTGTTGAAGTATTGCCATCAGAAAAAGATGCAAATGTGTCTGGAATGGAAATTGAAACAAAACCTGATGTAACTTATGAACAAATTGGTGGTTTGGAAGAACAAATAATTGAGGTTAAGGAAACTGTTGAATTACCATTAAAAGAACCTGAATTATTTGAAAAAATAGGTATCGATCCTCCAAAAGGAATATTATTATATGGTCCTCCAGGAACTGGTAAGACATTGCTTGCAAAGGCTGTAGCTAATGAAACAAATGCTACATTCATTAAAATCGTAGCTTCAGAATTTGTTAAAAAATATATCGGTGAGGGTGCAAGACTTGTACGTGAAGTATTCGAATTAGCTAAAGAAAAAGCTCCTGCTATTATTTTCATTGATGAACTTGATGCTGTCGCAGCTAAAAGGCTTAAAAGTTCTACTAGTGGGGATAGGGAAGTTCAAAGGACTTTAATGCAATTGCTTGCGGAATTAGATGGTTTTGAATCAAGAGGAGATATCGGTATTATAGGTGCTACTAACAGGCCAGATATTTTGGATCCAGCACTTTTAAGGCCTGGTCGTTTCGATAGGTTCATAGAAGTTCCACTTCCTAATGAAGATGGAAGAAAACAAATTCTTAAAATTCACACAAAAAGAATGGCATTGGATGAAGAAGCAGATATTGATTTGTTAAGTGATTTAACAGATGGATTGTCTGGTGCAGACTTAAAAGCAGTTTGTACAGAAGCAGGTATGTTTGCTATACGTGAAAAACGTGATAAAGTAACTGTTGCTGACTTTATGGATGCTGTTGATAAAGTTGTAGACTCTGAACATGATGAAGAGTTTAAAAAAGAAGCTGGCGTAATGTTCGGTTAGCTTCTTATTAAATAAGCCTATGATGAACCCTATGAGCTCTGATTAGTGATGAATGATGGGCGAGCTGAGGCTTATTTTTTTATACTTTTTTTGTAAAACTTTATTTAAAATTAAAATCTTATAGTATTATTATGTTTAGAAAAAATGATAATCAATCCAATGAAAGAGTTATTTTTCAAGCTAGACCAAACTTAATTTTAGGTTGTAAAAAAGCTATTTTAGGTATTATATTATTAATTTTTGTTTTATTCATTTCTGGACCAATTATCAAATTTATTGGTAATATGCAGGTATATATGATATCTCAAATAAAATTACCGCTCACAAGGTATGTTGCCATTGCAGTATTTGTTGTCATGCTTATTATTATATTATATATAATTTTTCAGATAGTTGGATGGTATGCTAAAGAATACATTTTGACAGATTCTAAGATTATCGTGAAATCTGGTGTGGTTTTTACTCGTAAGAATTACATGCCTTATTCCACTATTCAGGATGTTAATACTTCTCAAAGCATTTTTGCCAGATTATTCAATGTTGGTTCTGTAAGTGTTTACAGTGCTTATGATAATAATCAGATAGCTCTTGAAAATATTTCCGATCCTTCAAAAGTTGAAGAAATTATTTTTTCTAATATGTCCAGAGGTCCTTATCATTCTCCTGAATATTACCCTAGAGATTCCAATAATGATTATTACCAATCTCCTCAGCAGGATTATCACAGACCTCCTCGTCAGAATTATTATCAATCTTCCAGACAGGATTATTATAATCATCAGGAAAATGTAGATGATTATTATCCTGAAGATGATTATGATGGTGTTGATGTTATAACTCCAATTCATCAAGAAGAAAAGTATCAACGAAGGCAATATGATTATTATCCTGATGATTTGAATTACTCTGAATCTAAAAAGCCAAAATATGAATATGAACCATATCATGAAAATTTAGAGCATAATATTAATCGTGCTATGAGTGAGGAATACAACTCTTATTCAAGTTCAAAAAATTCCCATCATGATGATTCTTATTATAGTCAAGAAAACTCTAATAATTATTATAGTGATTATGATAACTATGATAATTCTGCAGAAGAATTTTCATATAATGATGATGTTACATCCAATTCAAAATCTAAAAAAAATGATGTGGATGACTCTAGTGAAAAAGTCATAAAAAGACATTTTGATAAATTTAAAAGATAATTTTACTATTAAATGCAGGTGTGAATAATGGAACTTTTATGCATTCAATCTCAAGAACATCCTAAGTTACCTCAAGGTGAACTAAAAGCAGTTATTGAATGTGAAGAAATGAAGACTTCACTTGATATAATAACTGAGGGTTTAGTTATATTGAAAGATATATCTCCAGAAAATATTGATGATTATTATCAGATTTTGACAAGACGTCTTGGATATACTCATGAGGTTCACCAAATATTGAAAACATCAGATATCAAAAATTTTGAAGAGGATGTCCTATCAATTAACTGGCAGGATTACATTGACGAAAATTTTGCTGTAAGGGTAAAAAGGTTTAATTCAAAAATAGACACTGTTGCTTATGAAAGAAAGGCAGGTTCATTAATTTTGGAGAAATGTGAAAATATTAAAGTTAAACTAAATAAACCAAAATCATTGGTGAGAGTGGTTGCATTTGAAGATACTATTTTCATTGCTATTGAAAAATATCATTTAAATAAAAAACATTTTGAAGATATCAAACCTCATAAAAGACCATTTTTCTATCCGGGGTCTATGAGTCCAAAATTAGCACGGTGTATGGTTAATTTATCTCGCGTTAAAGCAGGTCAATTAGTATTGGATCCGTTTTGTGGAACTGGTGGAATTTTAATAGAGGCCGGTTTGATAGGTTGTAAGGTAGTTGGTTCTGATGTTAATTGGAAAATGAAAAACGGCACTGCTATTAATTTGGATTACTGTGGAATAACTGATTATAGGACATTTCACCTTGATGTTCGTGAACTTAAGATGTATGAAAAGGTAGCTGGTGTAGTTACAGATCCCCCTTATGGGATATCAACATCTACTGGAGATATTGATGGTGACGATATATTCAAAGAATTTTTCCATGCAATCTATCATAATATGGCTGATGATGCATATCTTTGTATGGCAAGTCCCCATTATGTAGATTTGAATCCTATGATTGATGATGTGGGATTTGAACTGGTTGAACAATATTCTATTAAAATGCATAGAAGTTTGACTAGAATTATTTCAGTTATTAAAAAATCATAATGGAATAGTTAAGTTTATATACTAGTTATTTTTTATGGGATATTTTTTTATAAATTCTTTTAAAGTATTTATTTTTTTTAAAACAACTATTTTTTTCTGTTAATCTTTTTTTCATATTTTTCAAATACTTTTTTTTAAAAAAGTTAAGATAATTTTGATAATAATGATATTTAATTTTAATATAAAAAATTTATTTATATTTATTTGATTTAGTAATATCTTATTATTGATATTTTTATAAATAAATTATTTTTGCAATATATTTTAATTAATTTTGTTAATTAAATATCTCTGTCTATTAGATGTGCTATATGTATTATGGCGATGACCTAAGTCAAATTGTATCATACAATCATGACGATGATGGTTGCATTCC